>DATNMW010000404.1:0-3732 GCA_035602155.1 Bryobacteraceae bacterium
CGCCCGATCGTCGAAATCGACGATAAGGACGCCATCTTTCACACCGTCTACGATCTCGATGAACGCTACCAGGTGCCCGGCGAAGCGCATCTGCGCCTCGGGTACAAGAACAACGGCATCGGCGCGCACTGGCGCGGCATCTACGACGACCAGGGCCGGATCATGGTGGCCATCTCCTACAACTCCGATCTGGGCGATGCCTGGGAGTGGGCCGACGCGCCCCACTATCCCGAGAAATTCTCCGCCCTCGCCATCCGCATCGGGGTCAACTACGTAGTCTACGCCATGACCCACTAAGTATCGTGGCGCACGCTCTCAGCGTGCCGGGGTGCCCTCTGGGCCCGGCACTCTTGCCGACGCCCCGCTGTTAGATTCCGGCGTACCACGCGTATCCGCCTTCCGGAGACGCCGAGCCCAAGCCCTTGCCGAACCGTTTCAAGCTATCGGTTATGGTGAGGCGGGTGATGTATTTCACGCTCTTGTAGCCGAGCTGCCGGGGAACACGCAGTCGAAGAGGTCCGCCAAACGAGACGGGAAGCTGACCGCCATTCATACCGTGCGCGACGAGAGTTTGAGGGTGCATTGCATCCGCCATGTCGATGCTTTCCCACCAGTCCGGCTGGATCGAACGATAGACAACGTATCGCGCTTGCGGCAGGGTCCCCACAACGCCCAGGATGTACGAAAGAGGCACGCCCATCCATTCGGCTATATAAGACCAGCCTTCTTCGCACGCCAGATGCGTGATCTGGCTGCGCCGGGGAAAGCTCTTGAGTTCGCCGAGCGGGAAAGATGCCGGGCGCGCGACCATTCCGTCTACGGTGAGGCGCCAATCCGTGAACGCTCCCTGTTGAAGGCTCTTGAACGCGTCGCCCAAGGGGGCGACTTCGTTGGCGAACGGCGGTTTCGAAATCTGGTTGGAATTGAACTCGCGCGCCAGTGAGTGGCGAGTCAGTAACCGCTGCGCGGCATAGGTCAGCGTTTCGCCTGGCCCGTAGAGGCCGCCGCCATCCGGCGGGATTAGGCCATATCGCTGCGCCAGCTTCACCGCCGCCAGCCCCGAGGCGCCCGCGGTTGCCACCAGTCCGGTGGTGATGAGTTTGCGTCGTGAAAGCCTGCTCATGTGCGCTCCATGTCTGGGGCCTGCCGCCCAGTGATCATCGCTCGCATCCGGTTTCGAAATCCGCTAAGACAAACCAAAACGATGTGAATCAAAAGGAAGAGAACAAGAAATACGGAGACTAAGAAATGTATGGTGCGTGCGGATTGCTGGCCGCCCAAAACAGCGACTGCCGCGGGAAACGCGGACGCGATCGCCGGCGACATTGCCAAACCCGTCCAAATGACCATCGGAAACAGAACGAAAATGACCAGCAGATACGTAAGCCGCTGCAGCACGTTATACGACGAGGATTCATTCTCACTCGCCGGCCTAAGGCGCAAATGCTGCGCGATTACGGCCGAGAGCCGCCTCCCGGAGAGATCCGCGCGAACGGGAAGCAAATTCCGCCGAAAGTGGCCTCGGAACAATGCGAAGGCGACGTAAAGTAACCCGGTCGACACACAAACCCAGGCGGATTGGAAATGCAGATAGCGGCTCCAGCCGTTCTGGTCCGGAAGCACGTAGCCGTAGCCTGTGGGGACGGTGGCTCTGGATGCCGGAATCGGCAGTTTGAATAATGGAGGAGTGAGTACGTTGCCGGCTTCTCCCCAATAGAATCGCGGGTGGGAGATGAGAATCTCAACTCCGCTGACCAGCAGGGCCAGGAAACATAAGGTCGTGATCCAATGCGTAGCGCGAACGACCGCGGAGTGCCGCACCGAATCAGCCATTAACGGATTGTACCAATTCTTTCTTCAATCCCGAATTCTGCCCAGTTTTCCCAAACTCGCAATCCTGCATAAACTGTGGGGCAGCCACCCATCCTGCGGTTAGGCGTTCAAAATGCCCTCGCCAGATGACCACGGCTGCGCGTGATCGAGCTTTCCGGCGGAACTCCTCCTCTTTCATGGATTGTCTTTGCTCGTTGTACGCTCGGACGCAGCGCGACATCCTGTTTCCTACCGGAAACCGCTTATTAGATATTTCCCACAAGCCGACCTCCATGTTGGCACGGAGGGCATCGCCCCCTCTCGCGACACACCGCGCCTATAAACCAACGGCAATGCAGAACGCAGGCAAGGCGACGCCTCCAACCATGTCTACTTAAATAAACCGCCACTTCCGCCTGCAAATTCGTCAGCCACGCCACCGTCCGCCTACCCGCCAGAAAGAACCGCCGCTCCACCGCCAGCCCCTCCTGCCGCGCAAGCTGCTCGAAATCGTCCACCGTCAAAAAGTGAATGTTCGAATCGTACCAGTCATACGGAAAGAATCGCGTCTTGGGCGCGCGCCCGGTCGTCAGCATCGATAGCCGCACGCGCCAATGCCCGAAATTTGGGAAGGCTACAATGGCCCGCCGTCCCACGCGCAGCATCTCGCCAGCGGATGCCGCGTCTCCTGCAGCGTCTGGCTCAGGATCACGTAGTCGAACGCCTGGTCCGGCTAATCCGCCAACCTATGGTCGATATCCCCCCTGATACACCGACACGCCGCGGGCGATGGCGCGCTGTACCTTGGGGCCGAAATCCATGGAACTCGAGAGCGCGAAGACGATGGCCGCTGGGTCGCCGAGGCCCTCGAAATGCCCGGAGTGATATGCTACGGAACCACGCGCGAGGAGGCTATCGGCAATACGGAACGCCTCGCCATTGAAGTCATCGCGGATCGCATCGCGCATGGCGAGATGCCCGCGTCTTCCCTCAACTTGTCCTTCGTCGTTGGTCAGCCCGGGAAAGCGGAACGCCTGCTGGCAGGGCAATGGAAGAATGCGAAGGCTGCCGCCGATCGCGTAGTGAAGTGACGCTAGCGAAAGTTATAGAGGTTAGCGGGAACACCCTGGACCATGTCGCTCGCGAGCTTTCGCCCGATGGCCGCACCGTCATTTCGACGCCCTGGGACTCTACGGTGGTCTCAAAATCCGGAGGTGAGACGAAGAAATATGGGCCGCTCAGGCTTGAATACAACCCGCCCACAAGAAACCTGTGCGCGCGGGGCGCCGACACGCCGGTCGTGATCGCGTCGTTCCCGTTGGAGCCATCGGGCGAGATCGACGTCAACGCCGGTCGTTGCCGGGAACCGTGCGTGCACACCGGCCAGCGTACGAGCCGCGCCGGGCAATCGCGGTTGCGTACTCAGCGCTAAACTGTGGATATGACATTTAGGGTCATTCTGGAACGTGATCCCGAGACCGGCGATTACTCTGCCGTCTGCCCGGAACTCCCCGGCTGCACTTCCGCCGGCGGAACCGAGGCTGAAGCCAGAGCGAATATCCGGGAGGCCATTGAGCTCTACCTGATGCCAGGAGACATCGAGCTGCCTGAAGACGCGAAGCTCTTCGAGGTTACGGTTGGGTGAACGCGGGACGCCGAGGCTCTCTTCGGACCAGGTGATCCGGATTCTTCGCCGTCACGGCTTTTTGTGGATCGGCACTTCGGGCAGCCACCAGAAGTGGCGGCATGCACTCACCGGAAAGCAGGTCATAGTTGCCCATCACCGTGGCCTCGTGCTTCCGCTCGGAACCATGAGGGCGATCATCGAGGGCAGCGGCATCGAGCCTTTGGAGTGGTTGAATTAAGCGTCGTTCGGCCTACCTACGCACCAAATAAACCGCCACTTCCGCCCGCAAATTC
>DATNMW010000405.1:0-6938 GCA_035602155.1 Bryobacteraceae bacterium
CGGCGGCTGGCGCGTGCTCGTCGCAAAAAATGGTGCCTTGCGCGGTGCGCTTGCATTCATTGCAGAGCGCTTTGCCGCAAGCGCGGCAATAAGCGACGGCTGGTGTATCGGAATGATTGAAGCAGTTCATAATGTGTCCCCTAACGTTTCCGCTCCCTTACGGTCGCGGCTCGGTACCCCCCTTAACGGGCAGCCGATGGGTGTCCGCCGGCTTCTGTGGTTCTTCCTCCTGCTGCTGCTGCCAGTCGTGCAGCTTGGACTGAATTTGGTAAACGACCTTGAGACTCTCGTAAAACTTTACGGTGCGCTGCCAGCCGCGATATACGCGGTCCTCGAGGCCCCCCCACACCTGGGTCGGAGAGAGATCCGCCGGGCGCAACTGGCGGGCGGGCGCCACCCACCGCGCCAACATGGCGAAAGAGAGAATGGTCATGGCCATTCCCATGGCGAAGCGCGGCTGCAAAATCGGGTGCAGGATTTTGCGGAACCAGTTCTTGACGCCCGCGGCCGACGTCTTGGCATTGGCCCAAGGCGCGTTGAACAGCAGCCGGGTCATCAACTCCGGGGGCGGCTGCACCTCGGCCGCGCGCTCCATGAATCCCACCGCGGCAGCCGCATCATGGGCCAGTTCGGCGCAGTTCGGGCAGACGGCCAAGTGCCGCTCGACCGTAGTTCTGGCATCCGGCCCCAATGTGCCGTCCACGTAGTCGCAGATAAGAACTTCCAGTTCCGCGCACGTCATACCAGTACCTTCTGCCTTCGCAAAACGCGGGCCAATTCGGCCCGGCCCCGGTTCAGCCGGGACTTCACGGTTCCTTCCGGAATCCGCAGGATCCCAGCGATCTCACGGTATTCCATATCCTGCAAGTCGCGCAAGATGACCGCCTCGCGCAACTCCGGCGACAGCTTCTGCAAGCCCGCCTGCAAAATCTCGCTGGCTTCGCGGCCGGCCAACATGGCATCGGTCCGGGCAGCGGGCCGCGAAGCCAGCGAGACCGAATCCTCAATTCTGGGAAGCTGCTCCTCGATCGAATCCGTAAGACGCTCCTGGCGGGTGCGCCGGTAATTATCGATCAACAAATTGCGCGTCAGGCGCGCTAGCCAGGTGGTAAATGCGCCTTCCGCCGCACGAAACGTTCTCAGCGTCCGGTAGACCCGCAGGAACACCTCCTGCGTGAGATCCTGAGCTTCGCCGTCCTTCCCTGTAAAACGATAGCAAAGCCCATAAACCCGGCGAGTGTGGGTGCGGACCAAATCCTCCCAGGCGGCTTCATCGCCACTGAGACACCGCTCCACCAGGTTGTGATCGAGGTCCAAACTCTGTTTTATCCAATATTGGCCGCCGCTGTCCGTTCTTTGTTGGAACGGAGCGCCCGAAACCATTGCCAGCGCCGCGGCCGCCATAATCGCCTCGTATCCTCCTCCTGAACCAGTTGCCGGTGTATTCTCTTCATCCGGCTTCCACTTAAAGAAACGAGGCTTTCTCATGATAGGTTCATTTTTTCCCCTTGGCAATCCGGTTTAGAGGGGCGGGACAGGTGGTTTCGGTTCCGCGGGCGACGGGGAACTAAACTCCTGCTCGGACTCGCCATGCTCCAGGCGGCATTGGATTTGCGACATACGGCCGAGGATGGCCGCGCGGGCATTGGCGTCGGGGGGGGGCGGGGTTTGGGCGTAGCACTCCCCCCAGGAATTTCGGCGCGCACCAGCTTCCACTGAGCGATGGCGACTTGGTCGACCAGATACTACCAAGGCACCAAAGCTGCAATGCTCCAGTACACTAATGCACTCATTGCGCCGATGCATTAGCATCAAGAATGCACCTCTTCTTTGGAAGATGTTAGAAACGAGGCGTTCCGATTAAACGCAACTGGAAGTGGCTGGCGCTGGGGGTGGCGGGAATGGCGGCGGGCATTTGGCTGCTGCGCCTCTTCCTGAACAGCCGCAGGTTCGACTGGCGCGCGTTCCGCGCCACTTTACTGGCCTTGCGATGGCCGTGGCTTCTGGCTGCCGGCGGGTTCGTGGTGGCCGGGTACTACGGCCGGGCGTTGCGCTGGCGCGTGCTGATGCGGCCGGTCAAGGCGGACCCCAGCCTTTGGAACCTGTTTTCGGCCACCGTGATCGGCTTCAGCGCAATCACCGTTTTGGGACGTCCGGGGGAATTCGTGCGGCCGTTTCTGATCGCCGCGAAGGAGAGAGTTTCGGCCTCGTCGCAGATGGCGGCGCTGGTGCTGGAGCGCATCTACGATGTGCTGATCGTGCTGGCCATCTTCGGTTTCGCGCTGGGCCGGGTGCGGCGTTCCGACGCGGCGCTGGGTCCCGCGCTGGCATGGGTGTTTGCCACCGGCGGATGGTTCGTGGGAGCCTTGTCGATCGCAGTTCTGGGATTGTTAACCGCCTTCCGGCACTACTCCGCGGCCATGCGGCGCCGGGTGCTGAGCGTCTTGGCGGCGCATGACGCCGGTCCACGGCTTTTCCAGAGCGCCGACCGTCTGATCACGGCCTTCGTGCAGGGGGTGGAGTCCACCAAGAGCCGGAAGGCTGTGCTGCTAGTGGTATGGTACACGGTTCTGGAGTGGGCCACTATCGCGCTCACGACGTATTGTGTGATGCGGGCGTTCGGCGGCGCGCTGCACTTCGGCTGGCTGGATGTGCTGATCTTCCTTGGGTTCGTGGCCTTTGGAGCGGTCGTCCAGATTCCGGGAGTAGGCGGCGGCATGCAGGTGGTTTCAGTGCTGGTCCTGACTGAGCTTTTCCGCGTTCCGCTGGAGATTTCGACCAGCGTGGCGCTGGTGCTTTGGTTCATTTCATTTGTAGCAGTCGTGCCGTTGGGGGTGGCTCTGGCGCTGCATGAAGGCATCCGCTGGCGCAGTCTGCGGGAGTTGGAACCGGAGGTTATATAGTGGCGGAGGTTATGTTATGAAGTGCCCTTTTTGCAACCACATAGAGGATAAAGTGGTGGATTCGCGCGAGAGCCGGGAAGGCGACGCCATCAGGCGGCGCCGACAGTGCTTGGGTTGTGAGCGGCGATTCACGACGTACGAGCGTATCGACGAAGTACCTTACATGGTTGTTAAGAAGGATGGCCGGCGAGAGAAATTCGACCGCCAGAAGGTACTATCTGGTTTGCTGAAGGCGGGCGAAAAGAGGCCGATAAGCATGGGTAGGCTGGCGGAACTGGTAGACCAGGTGGATGCGAAGGTCACGGACTCGACAGACCGTGAAATATCTACTACTGAAATAGGGGAAATGTTGATGGAAGCGCTGCGGGATCTGGACAAAATCGCATATGTAAGATTCGCGTCGGTTTACCGCGACTTTCAGGACGAGCAAGCGTTCTTCAACGAGTTGAAGAACCTGATGAGGCATAAGGCGCCTTAAGGCGGAGCCGTGTAACCAAAACGCTTCTGAAACATCCTTAAATATAGGACTTAACATTTCAGGTGAACGATGCTATCATGACTTGATGTGCCCGGTGGCAAGTTGCCCCCTGGGAATTGACTGCCGAAGCAGCAGTCCGAAGCGTTTCAGAAGCCCCAGAGTCTAACCAAGTACAGGTACTTCCGGAGTTAATTTGGTAGCGAGGTGAGTCGAACAGTGGATCAATTTGAAGATCAGTTTTTAGCGGATAATCCGGAAGCCTTGGGCCTCAACTTCGAGGAAGATGCCAAGTTTTTCGATCCCGAGGCAGGCCACGAGGCTGATTTCCTGCATCCCACACCGGTGGAAGAGTCGATCTACACCGACGATCCGGTACGCGTGTATCTGCGTGAAATGGGAGCGGTTCCGCTGCTGACTCGGGAAGGCGAAGTAGATTTGGCGCGCCGCATGGAGCGGGGCAAGTTGCGCATGCAGAAAGCCATCAGCCGGTCCGCCCTGGTGCAGCGGGTGGTGGTGGATCTGGCCGAACAGTTGAAAAAGGGCGCCGACGAAATCGACAACGTAGTGGACGTAGGCGACGTGGAGGAAGGCACCCCGGCCGATCTCAAGAAGCGCGCCGACTTGCTGAAGTTGTTCACCGACCTGATTTTGGTCTATCGCAAGCTGCAGCAGGTAAGCGACAAGCTGGAGACGGTACCGGTGAACATGAAGAAGCAGCGCAAGCGCTGGTGCAACCGTTTAAACCGCACAAAGGTGCAGGTTTCCCAGGGAATTCGAGCGATTCCCTTCCGTTCCCTGAGGTGGAAGGAATTTTCCAAGGAGATCGAGCGCGCGGTAGAGGAACTGGGCCAACTGGATCGCGAGGTCAAGAAGATCGAAGCGAAGGCGCCCGGCCAGCCGCAGGCTCAGCAGCGGCTGAAGGACCTGAAGAAGGAAATCCGCAAGCGGGAGGTCATGGCGGCGGCTACTCTGCAGGACCTAAAGCACACGCTGACGGTAATCCGCCACGGTGAAGCCGAGGCCGAACGAGCCAAGAAGGACTTGGTGGAAGCCAATCTCCGCCTGGTGGTTTCCGTCGCCAAGAAGTACGTGAACCGCGGATTGCACCTGCTGGACCTGATCCAGGAGGGTAATATCGGCTTGATGCGCGCCGCCGACAAATTCGAATACCGGCGCGGATACAAGTTTTCCACGTATGCCACGTGGTGGATCCGGCAGGCCATCACCCGCGCGATTGCGGACCAGTCGCGGACCATCCGCATTCCGGTCCACATGAACGAAAGCATGAACAAGTTCCTGCGGGCTTCGCGTGAGTTGGAGAAGGAACTAGGACGAACTCCTACAAATGACGAAATTGGACGCCGGATGGATATCCCGGTGGAGAAAGTTCAAAAACTGAAGACGATTTCGCGCGATCCGGTGTCGCTGGAAACGCCGGTGGGGCGCGACGGCGAGTCGGCGTTGGGCGATCTGATTGAGGACCGCTGGGTGGGTTCACCGGTGGACGCCGTGATCGAGACCAACGTGCGCGACGAGACCGCCGGCATCCTGAAGACGCTTTCTCCGAAGGAGGAGAAGGTGATCCGTCTGCGCTTCGGAATAGGCTGTGAGCGGGAGCATACGCTGGAAGAGATCGGGCAGGAGTTCGACGTGACGCGCGAGCGCATCCGGCAGATCGAAGCCAAGGCGCTGCGGCAATTGCGGGCTCCCGAGCGGGCGCGGCGCTTACGGGCGCTGATGGCCGCGCGGTAAAGGCGCGCTTCGCACGCCAACATCGACGGAAAGCGTCGGTGTGTTCGAGGGGGCGGGGAGGACACGGCGAGGGGGCGACGCAGCGAATTGGTCTGCCTGGGCGTAGGCTTACTGGCCTTGGCAGTGCGGCTGGCACTGCTGCCGGTGCGACCAATTCCAGAGCCAACCGTGCAGGACGAGTTCAGCTACCTGCTGGGCGCGGAGACGTTCTGCATGGGGCGCGTCACGAATCCGCCGCACCCCATGTGGGTACACTTCGAAACCTTCCAAGAAAATTTCCAACCGACCTACGCCACTAAGTATCCACCGGCCCAGTCGCTGTTTCTGGCGCTGGGATGGAAGCTGTTCGGGCATCCCTGGTATGGCGTCTGGCTGAGCTGCGGGTTCATGTGCGCGGCGCTGTGCTGGATGCTGCAAGGATGGCTGCCGCCGCGCTACGCACTGCTGGGCGGCTTGATGGCGGTGGCGCAGTGGGGAATCGCGGGGTATTGGATCAATTCCTATTGGGGCGGCGCAGTGGCCGCGGCCGCCGGAGCCTTGGTAGTGGGCGCCGTACCCAGGCTGGCGCGACGTCCGACTGCTGGCGTAGCGGCGCTGGCCGCGCTGGGTGTGGTGGCGCTGGCCAATAGCCGTCCTTATGAGGGCGCGGTTACCGCGGGGGCAGCCGCAGGCGCGTTGTGGATCTGGCGGCGGCGCGCGCACAAGCCTTTCAATGAACCGATCGCCTGGAGAATGGCGCCAGCCTGCGCCGTTCTGGGGTGCGGCGTAGCGGCGATCCTCTACTACAACTATCGCGTTACGGGCCATGCACTGCTGATGCCCTACGCCGTGTACCAGGCCCAATATGCAGCGTCGCCGATCTTTTGGTTCATGCCGCCGTACGCGCCGCCAGCCTACCGTCACGATCTCATCCGGCGATTCTGGACCGTCTACGACATGTCGTTTTATCAAGATGCGCGCGCTTGGCCGCCGCTGGTGGCGATATACTTCGTGCGCACCTTCTGGTATTTCTTTGTGACGGCAGTCTCGGCCCCGGCCCTGATTGCCGCGCTGCTTTTGCGGCGTGGCCTGAAGGTACGCTTGGCGTTGGCCATCGTGGGAGCCGCCACGGCGGGGCTGTTGCTTGAGAGATTTCCGAATGCGCACTACTTTGCCCCCGCGACGGGGGCCGTCCTCCTGCTGGTGCTGTTGGGGGTGCAATACCTGCGGGTGAAGGCCGGCGCGCCGGGGGTGGCGGTTTTCGCCGCGCTGTTCTTCGGACTGGCGGCGGTGCATGCATCCCGCCTGACTGAGAACGAATATCCGCACAAGACGTTCACCGCGCACCGGCTAGGTGTGATCCGGAGACTGGAAAGCCAAGGCGGCCGCCACCTAGTGATTGTTCGTTATGCACCCGGCCACGATCCTCTGGACGAATGGGTTTTCAACCACGCGGACATCGATGCATCGACCATTGTATGGGCGCGGGATATGGGCGAGGCGAGGAATTGCGAGCTGGTGCACTATTATAAGGAGCGGCGGGTGTGGCTGCTGGAGGCGGATGCGGCTGGTGAAAAGATCGGGATGGGTTTGCCTTGGGGTGGGCTTGTTGGCGCTGGCGCTGCGTCTGGCGCTGCTGCCTGTACACCCGATTCCGCAGCCTTCGGTACAGGACGAGTTCGCCTATCTGCTGGGCGCGGAAACCTTCTGCTTGGGGCGGGTGACCAATCCGCCGCACCCCATGTGGGTACATTTTGAAACCTTCCACGAGAACTTTCAGCCCACCTACGCAAGCAAATATCCGCCGGCGCAGTCGCTGTTTCTGG
>DATNMW010000406.1:0-14492 GCA_035602155.1 Bryobacteraceae bacterium
GATCCAGGCGCAAAGCTGGCCGGCCACGCCTGCCAGGATCAGCACGATCATGGCGGGTCCCAGCCACAAGGAGTGCAATCGCGCTCCGGCCTCGGTGGAGGCTTGCACCAGGCCGGTCAGAATGCCGATGCGGCCGGGCGGCATCAGCACCATCAGGGACAGCGTGCCCAGAACGTAGAACGCCGCGATGCAGGAGCCCGAGATCCAGGCGGCCCGCGGCACGTTGCGCGTGGGGTTGCGAATCTCGCCGCCCAGAATGGCGCCCAATTCCAGGCCGCCGAAAGCGAAGGCGATTTGCGACCAGAAGTTCACTTTGTCCATGTCCCAGTGCGGAGTGAGTTGGATAGGCGTGGCCGAACCGGAACGCACCCATACTGTGAACCCGAAAACGACGAGCAGCGCGCCGAAGGTATAAGTTGCGAGCGCGCCGGCATTATTGGTCCACTTTGCGATGGACAGGCCGAAGATGTTAGTCGCGAGTCCAATCCACAGGATCGCTAGCGAGGTGGAAATGACATAGATCTTGACTTCGGACAGGCCCAGCGCATAGCCCGCCATGTCCACACCGGCCAGCAGCAAGTTGGGGAAATAGAACAGATTGCTGAGCCAATAGCACCAGCCGCACAGGAAGCCTTGCCAGTCGCCGAAGCCCTGTTTGGTCCAGACGTAGATGCCGCCCTCTTCCGGGAACTTGGCGGAGAGGGTGGCCACGGCCAGCGCCGAAGGGATGAAGAAGAAAGCCGCGGCCAGCAACCACAGCGTGATGGAGACCGGTCCGGTGTGCGCCGCGGCGGCCAGCCAGCGAATGCCGATGACCGCGGCGATGTTGAATAGCACCAGGTCGCGCAGACCCAGTTCGCGGCGCATTTGGGGTTCGGCGGCGGTGTTTGGAATAGAGGAGAGTGTAGCATGGCGGCGTAGTGCGGTTGGACCAGATGCATGCTAGACCATGTGCAGCCGAGCGGCCTGACCGACAGGGCGCCCTGTCTACTGGTCTCTAGCGTCCTGTCCGTTATGTCCGTTATAAATATTTGCAATCGGGTCGATTCGTGACGTAATGGGGTATGTTCACTCCGGCGACTCCTCTTTCTGTTTTGGAAATCTAGAACTCGATCTCCAGCCGCTTGGCCACGCGGTCGAGCGTATCCACCAACCGCTCCACTTGACGCTCGGTATGCGCGGCCGTGCAGGAGATGCGCAGCAGGTTTTGCGCGGCGGCGGGACGCAACACCGGGTTGATGTAGATGCCTTCCTCCAGCAGCGCCTTGCACAGGTGGCAAAGGTCGACTTCGTTCTGCACCACCACCGGCACGATGGCGGTCTCGCCATCCAGCACCGGAAAGCCGCACAAGCGCAGTTCCTGGCGCAACCGTCCGGCGATGTGCAGCAGCCGTTGCTGGCGCTCGGGCTCTTTGCGCATCACCTCCAGGGCGGCGGCCGCGGCGGCCACCGAAGCGGGCGGCAGACTGGCCGAGAATACGAAAGGCCGCGCCGTGTGCTTTAGATAATCGACGACTTCCTTGGTGGACGCTACGAAGCCGCCCACCGAGGCCAGCGACTTGCTGAACGTGCCCATGATTATGTCGATATCGTCCAGTACGCCCAAGTGCTCGGCCGCGCCGGCGCCGGTGGGTCCCAAGACGCCGATGCCGTGCGCCTCGTCCACATAGATGCGCGCGCCATACGGCTTCGCCAGATTGACGATGCCGCGCAGGTCCGCGATATCGCCCTCCATGCTGAACACGCCCTCGGAAACGATCAGGATGCGCTCTTCCGGCGGGCAGTTTTCCAGGCAGCGTTCCAGATGATCGAGATCGTTGTGGCGGAAGCGCACGGTGCGCGCCGTGGAGCGCAACGCGCCCTCCACCAAGCTGGCGTGCAGGTTGTGGTCGCACAGCAAGGCATCGCCTTTTTCGGCCAGCGCCGCGAGCGTCGCGTAATTCGCCTGGAAACCGGTGCCGAAAATGACGGCCGCCTCCTTATGCACGAAAGCCGCCAACTGGGCTTCCAGCTCCACATGCAGATCCAGCGTGCCGTTCAACAGGCGTGATCCGCTGCATCCGCTGCCATATTTCCGGACAGCTTGCACGGCGGCTTCCTTCACCTTCGGGTGCGTGATCAGGTCCAGATAATCGTTGCAGCCGAACATCAGCACCTTGCGGTCGCCCATGCGGACTTCGCCTGGCCCGCAGCCCTCGCGCTGGCTGAAGACTTCAAAATACATGTACAATCCGGCTGCCTGCAGGTCGCCCGGACGCGTGAAGTTCCGGCACTTGTCGAAGAGGTCGGTGGATCGGGTATGGCTTCCTCCGGCCTTTCGGCTTTGTATGACGGTAGTCGAAGAGCTGCGCATCGTTCTCAATCCCATTCGTAGATTCGGTAGGTCTTGTACTTCTTCGCGCCCATAGCCTTCAAGGAGCGGTTCATCAGAACATTATCTTCCAAAATCCAGGACATTTCACTCAGTCCGTAGCCCAGCCGCCGGGCGTTGCGGATCAGTTCGGCGTAAAATCCGGCGGCCACCCCGACGGTGCGGTACTCCTCCACCACCCCCAGGGCGACGACCCGCAATTCTTTGATCAATCGTTGATGATACAGGATTTTGAAGAGTCCGAGGGGGAACAATTTGCCGCCAGCGTGTTTTAGTGCCAGATTTATATTGGGTAGCGCCAAGGCGAAGCCCACGGCGCGCCCCTGCACCTCGCCGATCAGCACCAGGTCCGGCTTCAGAATCTGCTTCATATCGGCGGCTTCATGCAGAAACTCTTCGCGCGTCATGGGGACAAAGCCCCAATTCCGCGCCCAGGTGGAGTTGTAGAGTTTCCAGAGCATTTGCACTTCGTCACCGAACTTGCGCATGTCGATGGTGCGGATAACCACGCCCTGGCCGCCGGCGGAGCGCCGCGCCACGCGTTCCACTTTAGCGCCATTCACCTCGGTGGGGGTGGACCAGTATGCGAACAGGTCCTTCGCCTTACGCAGTCCCACGGCTTCGAGCATGCGTGGATAGTTGGGCGAATTGTACGGCATCATCACATTGGGGCTGGAGTCGAAGCCCTCCACCAGCATGCCGCATTCATAATTCGTGGAGGGACTCACGGGGCCGCGAATCACCTTGGCGCCGCGCTCCAGCAGCCACTTGCGCGCGGCTTGCATCACGGCGCCGGCCACTTCCACATCGTCCGTTGATTCAAAGAACCCAAAGAACCCGGCATCCTCCTTCTGAAACTCGTTGTAATTCCGGTCCACGATGGCGGCCACCCGCCCGCACACCTGCCCATCCCGGCGCGCCATGAAGCATTGCATTTCGGCATTCGCGTAGAACGGGTGCTTGTGGGTATTCAACAATTCCTTTTGGGCCATGCGTAACGGCGGCACCCAATATGGGTGGTTCCGGTACAGCCGGTACGGAAGGTCCACAAACTCTTCCAACGATCGTTTATCCTGAACCGCGACGATTTCAACGTCTCCCAACTAGGCGGCCCCTTTTCCCAAGATTCGGTATAACTGCGGTGCGATCAGCACGAGAAGACCGGCCACGGCTGCCCCGGCCAGCAGGTCGACGGTGTAATGGTATCGAAGATAAACTGTAGCAGAAATGATGGACAACGTATAGGCAAAATAGATCCAAAACAGCCGGTGGGAAATGAGGCGGCTACCCCAACACGCCAGGATAGTGAGTTCCGTATGACCGCTGGGAAAACAATCCCAAGCCTTGGACTCCAGGCGGTCCAGACTCCATTGTAGCGCACGTGTCACCCAAAGCCCCCGCAGATCGATGGTTTGCAGGTTCCGCAGGTAAAAGCGCGGCCCGCGCGCGGGCGCCAGTACATAGCCCGCGTACGACACCAGGAAACCCAGCGCGATGAGGAATGCGTGGTAGCGAAACTCGGCGTACCGGGCCTGCCGCCAGAGCAGGAAAGCGATCAGCAGCACGGCTGGCACGAACAGCGCATAGACAATTTGCAAGTATTCCGTGAGGATAGGCGCGCTAATACGTTCCAGCCAAACGGTTGGATGCACTCCCCAGATGCGGTAATCCAAATGCGCCAGTTCGGCATCCGCCTGCCACCGGCGAAGAGCCGGCATGAGCACCGCCATCTCTCTGTAGCACCATGCCACGTAGGGCAGGGGATACCAGTGCCGGAAAATCCAACTGGCGCGCCCCGCGCAGTGGATCGCCAGCAGGGCCAGGGTGATGGCCGCCACGTGCCAGGCCAGCAGCCACATGGCGCCCGGCAGCCGGCTCCGGAACAGGATCACGGCTGCGGCGGCAGCCGCATAATATGGGAGCACAACCTTATCTACCGGCCAGAAACCGCGCCTAGCCGGCAGATTCAGAACTTCAACCAACCCGCCCCCTTGTACCAGTCGAGCGTGCGCCGCAACCCGTCTTCCAGGTTCGTGGATGCGCAGAACCCCAGTTCGCGCCGGGCGCGCCCGGAGTCGCACACCCAGCCCGCGCAGCAGGCTTCCAGCACCTTGTCGCGCGAAAGTATGCCGGGCCTTCCGCTGAACCCCGTCCACCGCTCCGCGCACCAGCCTAAGATGTAGGCGGCACATTCAGGCATCGCCACCGTGCGCACCTTGCAGCCCATCAGGCGGGAAACCAGATTTCCGAATTCATCCCAGGAGGCCGGCGCGGAATTCGCCATGTAGAAAAACCGGCCGCCTATGCCGGCGCTGGCATGATCGGCGGCGGCAAGCACGCCATCCACCAAGTCTCCCACATAAATGTGGCTGAAGCGGCGCGGCGCCGCGCCTATTTGCGCCATCCATCCGCGGGTCGCCGTGCGGATCATTTGGTAGACGTCTCTGTCGCGCGGCCCATAGACCACTGGCGGCCGCAGGATGACAGCCCTTTCGCGCAGCGGCGACCGGCGTACGGCTTCCTCTGCCGCGAGCTTCGACCGGCCATAATCCGAGACTGGGCGCGGCTCATCCGCCTCGGTGAGCGGCCGGTCGGCGGTGCTGGGTCCGGCGGCCGCTAGACTGCTGACGTGCACGAACTTGCCGATGCAATCAAGGTTGCCGGCGGCGCGCAACAGGTTGGCCGTAGCCACGGTATTGCCACGATGGTAGTCCGCGGCGGTACACGCCTTGGTCACCCCGGCGAGGTGGATAATGGTGTCCACGCCGTTCAGCGCTTCCGCCAGTCCGGCGCCGGTTTCCAGATCGCCGAGCGCCAGTTCGGCGGCGCGCGGCAGGTTGCCGGCTGTGCTGTACCGCCGTACCAGGCACCGCGACGGACGGCCCGCGGCTACCAACCGCTCGACCATGTGGCTACCGATGAAACCGGTGGCGCCGGTCACCAGGATCATGATGACGGAGTGCTGCGGAAGGAGACTTCAGCGAAGCAACTCTCGGCCGACGTGCCGGTGTGTTGCGTGTTGATTTGCAGCCGGATGCCCTTCACGCGCGGGGCTGGACGTCCATAGGCCTTCTCGTAATCGCCCGCCAGGTTGCGGCTTTCGGTGAGCCAGCGGTTCAGGTCGGCCGCGCCGGAACGGCACACTACTGCGTAGATATGCACCAGGGGAATCGAACTGGCGTTGGCGATGATTCCGGCGGGGGCGGTGGTGTCCCAAATGTAGCTCAGAACGTGCCTGTCGGCGAAAGCCACCAGCACTTGGGCAGCCTGGTCGTCGCTCTTGCTGTGACGGAAGTCGCCGCCCGCAGGCAGTTCCTTGACGTTCCATTTCCAGGTCAAGTACGGCGCCTGGTGCGGATCGACATCCACCGCGCGCTCCACACCGAAGGAGGAATCGCGGCTCTTCAGATCGAGATAATTGCTGTTGCCTTCCCGTACGGTTACGATCTTCGGCATGCCGTAATTGATTTTCACTTGCCAGCCGTCCGGCAAATGGCCGGGTTGCCAGTTGAGCGGATTCAAGGCGATGAAGGCGGTTTGGGTGGTGCCCGCCAGGGATGCCAAAGCCAGGATTGTTATGAGTAATAAGACGCGCCGCAAAGACCCTCCGTTAATACCTATCATCGCACGGTTCGGCCCGTTTTTGTGTTGCAGAATGGTATCCTGCGGCCGATTGTTAATCGGCCCCTGGTTGGAGCTTGGACATCCTCCGGCCCGGGCCGATGTGATTGGGCAGGCGGTTTCGCTTGCCAAGGCCACTCAAGCGCGTGTGTGCGGCGCGTGCGCCCAGCGCTCCGGCTGCAAGAAGCGGCCCAGCCGGTCCTGGAGGCCATCGGAGCAACTGGCCACCAACAGGCCGACCGCGATTCCTGAGGGGACATCCACGAAATAGTGCGCATGCAGGTAGACGACCGCAGGATAAAGCAGCAGGGTGATCGACAGGAGGATCGGAAAGATCCGGGGCGTCTCGCGGTACGCGTAGACCGTCAATAACGTCGCCACGGCGATGTGGGATGACGGGAAAGCGCCGCCGCGTATCTCGGCGTGCGATGTAAATACGTAGAGGATCCGGGAGAACAAGTAGCCGTCGTAGAGCTGAGGTCCGGTGTGGGGTGGAAACCAGTAGTGTGGCGCCACCGTGGGGAACAACCAGAAAAAAGTGTAGCAGACGTAAAAACAGAGGCTGGTGGCGAAAACCACCCGTTCCGCGGCGGCGTAACCCCGCTGGTAGGCCGCGATCATCACTAGCGGGATGCACAGGAAATACGCGAAATAGACGAAGCAAAAAACTTCGGTCAGAACACGTGAAGGAAAGATCTCCTGAAAGTGCAGCGAAGGCTGGCCGCCAAACAGGATATGGTCGGCCCCAGCCAGGCGTCCATCGAGAGAGGCGCTGTGGAAGATCGGCGCAATGACTTCGACTTGATGATAGAGGCTCAAGTAGAAGATGGGGGCAAAGGAGAGACGCGCAAATAGCAACCAGCGGTTGGTCGTGTGCCGCGTTGCCCAACCGATCAAGAGCATCCCGGTCCCAATTCCGAGGCTCAGCAATGCCTGGACCTCGCAGTCGCGGCCGGCGCCTCGCGCAATGCCGATCGAGAGGGCCAGGCAGGAGACGGCTATGTAACCCATCACCAAGGCGTCCAGCGGCCGCAATACTCCGGGTCCGCCCTGCAGCGTAGCCTGGCCGTCCGCCGCTCTGGAAAGGGCCCCTGTCATCGTGCCGCCAGAACCCCCAGACCTCCGAAGCAGATGAAAGCGTCGAGCGATACTCCGAGCAGCCAATGCACCAGCAGTACTGCCAGGATCGATCGCGTGCGGAAGACCACCAGCCCCCACACGATGCCGCCTAGGATCGCGCCGTAAATCTCTCCAGTGGGCTTGCCAATGTGCGCCAGGCACGAGGCCAGAGTTTGTATCAAGATGGCATTGCCGTCCCCAAGGCTCTCTCGCAGCCCGAACTGCATGAAACCTCGAAAGAAAAACTCCCAGCCGAGATAGTAGAAAAGGTATGCGAAAGCATAGCCGAGGAACAGGAGGGGCGAGCCTCCGGCGCCTTTGAACAACGGATACTCCGCCCGGAACGGCGTCGTCTTGGCGGCCATCGCGGAGACTGCCAGGACTACGGGCGCCATCGCCAGGAAGGCCCGGCCGCCAAAGTGCAGGTCCCCGGCCTGGACTCCGTAGGCCCGCAGCGGCTCCCTGAACAATACGCGGACGATCATGGCCGGCACGAGTCCCAGCAGCAGGAAACACGAGGCAAAACTGTAGAGGGCGGCCGTCAGTGCGGAATCGCCGAACATCACCACGTGCGAAGCGAGATGGCTGCGATAAAACGTCCGATCGCCGAAATATCGATAGGTCGTCAGGATCAACGGCGCCGCAAGCAACACGACGGCCGTCTTGCGGTCGCCGCCGCGCAGCGCCTGCCGTAGCGGGGCCACCAGAGATTTCACTGCCCGGTCCTCTGCTTGCAGCGCAGCCAGTCGCATGTAATACGGATTCCCTCGGCGAGCGGCGTAATGCCGTAACCCAACTCGCGCTCCGCTTTGGCGGAACTGAAAGCCCAATCGGCCAGGAAAGTGTCGACCCATCCTGGGGTGATCTGCGGATAGATGCCGGCGTACCGGGCCCCCGCACCCTGGATTCGTGCCCATAGGCGCGCCGCGCCGCTCGGTAGGCCGATCTTACGGTGCTGGCAGCCGGTAGCGTCGTCCACCAGCTCGAAGAGATGCTTGAGCGTGGCGTTCTCTCCCCCAAGGATATAGCGCTCGCCTGGCCTCCCTCGTTCCATGGCGAGCATGTGCCCGCGCACCAGGTCGTCGACGAAAGCGTAGTTCCCAACGTTGGCGCCGCCATTGAGAAGGAAAGGCATTTTCCCCCGCTGGTAGAGATCGATCAACCGGCTGACGGAATTGCCTTCTGTCAGCTTGCCCGGCCCATATGCTCGCGTAGGATTGACGATGACCACCGGGAAGCCGGCAGCGGCGCGCCGTAGCGCTTCATCTTCAGCCGCTGTCTTGGACGCCTCGTAGTCGGTGAGAGAGCTTCTGTACCGGTGTTGCATCTCGTCCCCTAGCACGCCGCACGGCGTCGGGCCAAAGGTCACCACGCTGGAAGTACAGACCACCCGCTCTACACTGGCGGCTTCGGCCGCGTCGAGCAGATTACGCAATCCCAACACGTTGTGGGAGTAGAAGACGTCCGGGCTGGGTGCCCATTGCTTCGCATAGGCCGCCAGGTGGAAAGCCGTCGAGCAGCCCTCCATCCCCCGCCGGAGCGAGTCCCGGTCCCGGATATCGCCCTCGACCAAACCGACTTGGTCGCCCAGGCCCTCCAGGTTGCTGTGTCGCCTCGTCAGTGCGCGGACGGCATAGCCTCGGCGGAGCAGATCGACCACGAGTGGCGTACCCAGGAATCCGCTGGCGCCCGTGACGAAGACCCGTTTGCGCATCGTGGCCATCAAGCTCCAGCGCCGTGTTGAAGCTGTTTCTCACTCCGCCGAATGTAGGCCCCCAGGCGCCCACCCTCACAGATTGCATCCCTGCCCAAGAATTGTTTTTTCACCCTCGTTGAGATGGCGCGCTTGCGCCGGCGAGTCTCTTAAGATTCTCGCCCTCGCCAGGCGACCTTGTCAAGATTGTCAAGAAGAGTGCGGGCACGCTTCGGTCCATGCGGCCGGGTCAACGTTTCAACCGCCCGGGCAATTCCTTCGAGAGACCGTTCAGTAACCCTTCTGTTTATCCACCACGTTCACCAACTGCTCGCCTCTTACGAAATGCGCGATGTTCTCCTTGAAAAGCTCCATTTGGCGCGCGTTGACGCCGTCGGATTGGCCAGCGATGTGCGGCGTGATCACCACGTTGTCGAATTGCCAAAGGGGATGGCCCTTGGGCAGCGGCTCGGGGTTGGTCACATCCAGGCCCGCGCCGGCCAGTTTGCGGCTGTCCAGCGCTTTCACCAGGGCGTCCGTATTGTAGACCTTGCCGCGCGACACGGCGATGAAGTAGGCGCCCTTCTTCATCAACTCGAACTGGCGCGGACCGATCATGCCTTCGCTCTTGGGAGTGTGCGGCGCGGAGATGAACACCACATCGGCCAGCGGCAGCACGCTATCGATCTGTTCCGGGTACACCATCCGGCTGACATATGGATTGAGCGGCATGTCTTTGGGGTCGACGCCGATCACGGTCATGCCGAAGGCCTGCGCCCGTTGCGCGATTTGCGATCCGATGCCGCCTACGCCTACGATAACCGCGGTCTTGCCGCGCAACTCGATCGGATGGAAGCCGCCCTGCCGCCACTCCTCGCTGGCGCGCGTGGGGATGATGCGGTTGAGCTCGCGCGTCAACGATAGCAGCAAGGCAAATGCGTGATCGGCAATCTCGGGGCCCATCAGGATCTTGCAGTTGGTCAGCACCACATCGCTCGACCGGAATTCCGGGAAGAGGTAGTTTTCCACGCCCGCGCTATAGACCTGCACCCATTTCAGCTTGTGCGCCGCGCGCAGGATTTCCGGGCTGATCGCGCCCAGGATCGCGTCCGCGTCGGCCGCCTCGCCCTGCAGTGAGGCTTCGTCCACGGGTACGATCCTGGCTTCCGGAGAGACGCTCTGCAACTCGGCGATGTGTTCCGGCGGCATTCCCAGAACCACGATCTTGCGGGTTTCGGCACGGGCCAGCGAGGCGCAGAGTAGTATGCTAGCGGCGGACGCTGCAATATATCTATGCATGACGGTCTTCCATTGAGATGGTGGCATTGTAGCAGACCGCTGCAAGGTTCAACGGCTCCATCCATCGGGGTGCCAGGCTTCGGCCCCGATACCGCTGCGTCTGGGCGATCCGATTTGCGTTTCGTGCCGAAAAGTGTATAATCATCGCTCGGCGAAGCGGCAAGCAGCGCGACCTTGAACAGTTTGCGAGAAAATGCCAATGCGAGTCAATTGCTCCATCGAGAGGTTCCTGGTTCCACTTACAATTTTGGCGATCGGTACCTTGTTTCTGCAAAGCGCTGCCGCGCAGGACATACCGGATGTGCTACGCCCGGCAGCCCAAGCGCCGGCGTCCTCACCTTCGGCACACGCCGCGCCCTGCTGAACGGCCAGTCGTCTCAGGGATCGTCGGTGGATACCAGGAGGTTGGTGTCAAAAGGCGGCGCGCCTTCCCCCCAGGATTCCGGCGGCCATAGTCCCAACGGTGGCCCCCCGCTTTTCCTGCCTGCCTTCTAAGCGTATAACCAATACTTTGGAGAAGAACGCTCCATCGCTCTGGGTGACGTAAATGGAGACCATGTACCCGACTTATGTTTTTGCCGGCGGCGAAGGCTTCTATTGCGGCAACATGGTGGGAGTCCTATTGGGTAACGGCGATGGAACCTTTCAGCCGCCCACCTGCTACGACCCAGGGAGCACCGAAGTTCTTGCGATCTCCATCGCGGACATGAACGGAGACGGAACACCGGATCTCATCGCGGCTGGGCCCTGTGACAGCGGCAACAACTGCGCGACGGGCAACATCGGCATTTTATTGGGGAACGGCGACGGCACCTTCCAGCCCTCGATTACCGCGTCATATAGCGGAGACGCAAGCTACGGCGGAAGCACTTCGTCACCTGTATCGCAGGTCGTGAATATATCGCCAAGCGCAACCAGTTTGGCTTCTTCGGTAAATCCGTCGCTGTCCGGAGAGGAGGCCGCCTTCACCGCTACAGTTTCGTCATCCTCCGGCGGGACGCCTACGGGTAAGGTTGTTTTCAAGAATGGCGTAACGGCTGTGGCGGTGGTGACTCTCACCACTGGATCTGCGACGTGCACAACGGCGAAATTGCCGGTGGGATCGAGCGGCATTACCGCGGTTTACGGCGGTGACGGAAACTACCGTGGCAGCACGTCTGCGCCATTGATTCAAATCGTAATTACCAGGACCACGACGACTCTCGCGTCTTCGCCGAATCCGTCGTCGTATGGGCAGTCCATAGCGTTCACCGCCACGGTGACCTCGAGCGGCGGCTCTCCGCCGGATGGCGAGACAGTCGCGTTCGAGCATGGTTCGACAGTATTGGGAACGGGAACACTCAGCGGAGGGGCCGCGACCTTATCTACCTCGGGGCTTGGAGTCGGGACGGAGGCGGTGGTGGCCGTATACGGTGGCGATGCGAACTTCGGGGGGAGCTCTTCAAAGCCGGTGAGTCAGGTTGTGAACAGGGCCGCAAGTACCACCGCGCTGACTTCGTCGCAGAATCCATCGATGTCTGGGCACCCGGTGACCTTCAGCGCTACCGTGGCACCGCAGTTCAACGGCGTGCCCACAGGAACAGTTGCTTTCTAGGACGGGACTACCGCGCTCAAAAGCGTGACGTTGGATGGGGGCGCCGGCAGTTTTACAACCTCGAAGCTGACGGCCGGCTCACACGCGATCACGGCCAACTACAGCGGCAGTGCGGACTTCGTCGCTAGCACGGGAACGATGACGCAGACGGTGCAGCAATCCCATGATGTGACGGGAGTCCCGGCCATGCTCGGGCCGCTCCGGCTTGGCGCCGGGTTTGGGCGCCGGGAAGGCTAAAGCCGCCCGCCCTTTCTTGTTGTAACCTAGGAATTAACCGGTACGCCTTAACTCACGGAAGCTCAGGCGCTTCCATGCGGGCCGGTTCGGGGCCGCATGCTAGTCGATTTCGAGATCATCAAACGCGCACAGGCTGGCGACGCCCCGGCGTTCAACGAAATCGTGCTGGCATACCGAAAACGAACCCTGGGGACCATTGCGCGTCTGATCTCCAGGCCGGAAGACGTGGAGGATGTGGGCCAGGAGGTGTTCCTGCGGTTGTATTTTTCGCTGGATCAGCTTCGCACGGCGGAGGTATTTGAACCTTGGTTGTACCGGCTGACAGTGAACGCGGCGTATGATTATCTTCGGAAGCACCGCCGGCGCATGGAGTCGCGAATGTCGGATCTGTCCGAGCAGCAGGTGGTCCTGGCCGACGCCATGGCTGGGGGACGGGTGGATCATGAGGTCCGGCAGCGGAAGCAAATCGCGGAGGCCGTAGACGCCATGTTGAGTGCGGTTTCGGAAGCCGATCGCATTCTGCTGACGCTGAAAGAGGTAGAGGGGCTTTCATTGAAAGAACTTGAAAAAATTTACCGGGTCAAGGAGAATGCTCTTAAGGTGAGGCTGTTTCGGGCCCGGCAACGGGTCCTGAAGGCGTTTGGGGAGGCTGGCAACGAACCGAGCGCGAAAGGTGCGGCGAAAGCCGAAATATAGAAGTATGAAATGGACAAACCGAGGCAACGAGAACGCAGAATTGGACGCCATGTTCCGGGCATACCGGGATGCCTGCCCCGATCCCGATGTATCCGCCAACTTCATGCCTGAGTTATGGCGGCGCATTGACGAGCGCCAACGGTCCGTGTTTTTCATGGGACGCTGGGCGCGCGCCCTGGTCACGGCAGCCGCCGTGCTATCGCTGGGCATGGCGGCTTATTTGTACATCCCGCGCGGAAGCACATCGGTGTTCGCCGTGGAGAGCTACGTGGAGGCGCTAGCCGCCGGCCATGGGCAAGACAGCCCCAATCTGCCCGAACAGGCTGCGGATGAACTGTAATGCGCAGATCCAACTTCGCCACGTTAGTATATCTGCTGGTGGTCTTCGCAAGCGGCGTAGTGCTCGGCGGATTTGCCAATCGCCTGGTGACCGCTGGCCCCAAGCCGCCGGGGCCGCCGCCGAGCCGCGCGGAGCTCCGCAAACAGTACATTCAGGACATGCGCACCCGCCTGCATCTGAATGAGGCGCAGGTAACCCAACTACAGCAAATCGCGGATGCTACCGGCCAGCGCATGCACGACATGCATAAGACCATCGAGGATGAGCATGTGCAGAAGGTAATCGGCATACTGGACAACAGCCAGAAGGCCGAATACGCCAAGTGGCGGGAAGAGCGCGAAAAGCACCGCATCGAGCAGGCCAGGAAATAAACAGGCCCGGAAATAAACGGCTGGGAGGGCCAGTCCTGCCCGTTCAGGCGACCGGTTGCGGCTGGGCCTTCTTGGCGCCCCGGCTCTCCTTGTATTTCTTCTCGAACCGTTCGATGCGTCCCGCCGTATCCATCAATTTTTGCTTGCCTGTGTAGAATGGATGGCAGTGGGAGCAGATTTCCACGCGGATGTCGCCCTTGTGCGTAGAGCGGGTCTTAAACGTGTGGCCACAAGCGCAGATGACGTTGATTTCGCTGTAAGCGGGATGAATACCGGCCTTCATTTGTAACGGGATCCTTTCGAAGTTTTTAGTATAGCAAGAAAAGCACGAAACCCCCGAGGATGCGCGTACAACAACGCGCACCCGCGGGGGCTCTTTTGAATCAAGGTAGCCTACAAATAAAAACCTGAGGCTTGGCGTGCAACGCGAGAGGCAGCCGGTCCACAGGAACTTGGCCTCGCCACTGGACGAAGCCGGCTACGTCAGAACGGTCGACTCAACGGTCGGCCACCTCGCGCGGTCTACTGTCATTCATTATTCTGGACCACCTCCTTTTCCAGTGATATTTTCATCCTACAATCGACCTTTTATTTTGTCAAATGTTTTCTTGCGCCACGCCATGAATGGGTGGCTGGAGGACCCAAGCCACTACAAGTTGCGGTTTAAGTACCGGCACATCACCATGCCGTCCAAAATGTTGAAGGGAAACTGCCCGGTGGTGTAATGTCCGCAAGGCAGCGTGAAGACCTCGTGCGGAAGCCGCTGGCTGCGGAAGTATTCCAGCACCTGCTGGGAGTATACCGGCAGGAACGTGGAATCGTGGCGCGCCCAGATCAACAGGCTCTTCAGGTTCCGATCGCGCAGCCGGTCCAGGTATGCCGCGGGGCTGATCGCCGACCAGTATTCGCGTAACTGATCTTGCGTCACCTCGCCGACTAAGCCCTTTCGAATGTGCTCAGTGGAGAGTCCGGTCCAAATCACGTCCGAGAAGTACATGGAAACGTGGTTGAACACGCCGGTGCAAATCCGCCGGTCGTGAGCGGACGCAATAAAGGCGATGCACGACCCCAGGCTGGTGCCCAGAATTCCCAGGCGCCGATATCCCCGCTGTTCGAGCCAGTCAAGGCAGGCGCGCACGTCGATCACGGAC
>DATNMW010000407.1:0-12679 GCA_035602155.1 Bryobacteraceae bacterium
CCGTCAATACCATCGAAGTGCGCAAAGGGCTGAATGTGGGCGACCGCGTAATCCTGTCCGATATGTCTGCCTGGGACGCTTACGAGCGAATAAAACTGAACTAAACCCACTAACGAAACGTATTGGAGATGAAATGGGCACTAACGGAAAAGAATCGCTAATTGTCTTGGACGGTGTGACGAAGGTGTTCGTGACCGATGAGGTCGAAACCCACGCCCTATCCGGGATACAACTCGATCTGAAGAAAGGCGAGTACCTTTCGATCGCCGGACCGTCGGGCTGCGGCAAGTCCACCTTGCTGGCCATTCTGGGCCTGCTGGATACGCCGAGCGATGGCACCTATACCCTGAATAGCCGGCCAGTCAGCGGGCTGAAGCTTTCGGAGCGTGCGCGGATTCGCAACCGGGAGATCGGTTTCATCTTCCAGGCGTTCAACCTGATCGGCGATCTGACGGTGTATGAGAACGTGGAATTGCCGCTGACTTATCGCGGGATGGGGTCGGCCGAGCGCAAGAAGCGCGTGCAGGAGGCGCTGGAGCGCGTGGGCATGTCCCATCGCATGAAGCACTATCCTTCGCAGCTCTCGGGCGGTCAGCAGCAGCGCGTAGCCGTGGCGCGGGCGTTGGGCGGCGATCCGGTCATCCTGCTGGCGGATGAGCCGACTGGAAACCTGGATTCGGCTAACGGCGAAGCCGTGATGAATTTATTGAAGGACCTGCACCGCAATGGCGCCACCATCTGCATGGTGACGCACGACCCGCGGTACGCGCAGTTCGCGGACCGCACCATTCGTCTGTTTGACGGCCGTATCGTCGAGGAGAGCTACGAGGCGACGCGGAATTAATGAAGCCGCGCCGGGCCGATTAGCAATCGGCCCGCAGGTTGCCAACCTGCCCCACAGTAAGGCACATAGGAGGGAGAATGGTACTCGCGAGCGCCCTATTGGCGCTGGCAGGTGTGGTCAGCCTGCCGGCCACTGGAAACTTCCATCAAGAGTCCAGCCGGATTTATCCTCTTTCGGCGCGTGGACGCGTGTCGCTCCAAAACATTAACGGCGATGTGCACATTCGCGCGTGGGACCGCAATGAAGTGCGTATCGCAGCCGTTAAAACAGCGTCCAGCCGGGGTCTGCTGAACGAAGCCCGTGTCACCGTCGATTCAACCGCGGACGCCATCAGCATCCACACCCGGTTCGGCGACGGCTCCACCACCAATCCAGGCAGCGTGGAGTTTACCGTGATGGTCCCGCGGCATGCGCGCTTGAGCGAAATCAAGGCGATCAACGGCGCGGTGGACATCGAAGGCGTCAGCGGCGGAATCAACGCGTCGTCGGTGAACGGGCCCGTGCGCGCCGAAAAGATTGCCGGAGACGTGCGCCTCTCCACCGTGAACGGAAAGCTGGAAGCCACCTTCGAGCGACTGAGCGACGCGAAAACGATCTCCATGAACTCCGTGAATGGGCCGATCTCGCTCTCCATCCCCTACGATGCGGGCGCCGAGTTCAATGCGCGCAATGTCACCGGCGGTATCGACAACGACTTCGGCATTCCGGTGAGCCGGGACCACTCCGCGGGCAGCCAGTTGCACGGCGTGCTGAAGGGCGGCGGGACCTACATCAATCTCAAGAACGTCAACGGCACGATTTGCATCATGCCGATGTCGCACGGCCGCCGCGTCAAATTCACGTAAGCCGGCCGGAAGGCGGGCGCGGCTTCCCCCAGATCCGCGATTCACCCACCGACCCCTATCCGCGCACCGGCGATGGCATCCTCGCCGCACCCGCCTCTTCATACCGGACCGTCCGGCCCAAGCTGAAGCCAAAATCGATTCAACGTTTCAGCGCACCGCACAGTAATACCTATTAGAAATGGAGCCGCAAGGAATTGCGCTGCGCATGACCGCTTATCCGCGGGAAAACTCCGGCGAGTTGGCGGCCTTCGAGCGCATCATGTCGCAGTGCGAGCGGCGCGTGCTTCGCGTTGCGTTGCGCCTGTTGAGCAATCCACAGGACGCGCAGGATGCCGCCCAGGAAGTCTTCCTGCGGCTCTACAAGCACCTCGCGCATCTGGACCAGACGCGCGGGTACGAACCGTGGCTGTACCGCGTGACGGTGAACGTCTGCCGCGACACGGCGCGTGTGCGGCGCCGCTCGGTCGCGTTGGAGGATGTTCCGGACCTTGTGGCGCCGCAGCCGGACGCTTATCACGATGCGGCGCGCGCGCAGCAACGCGAGATTATCCGGCGGGGGTTGAGTTGCCTGGGTGAGAAGGAGCGCGCGGCTTTGGTGCTGCGCGATGTGGAAGGGCTGTCCACGCGGGAAGTGGCCGGCATACTGGATTCCTCGGAGAATACCGTGCGCTCGCAAATTTGTTCGGCGCGCCTGAAGCTCCGCGATTTTACCGGCCGCCTGTTGAGGAGGCGATCATGAGCTGTCTGAAATTCGTAAACGATATCGCGCTGTATGCCGGGGGCGACTTGCCCGCCGGACGCATCGGGCGCATCGAATCGCATCTAGCGGAATGCCCGGACTGCCGCGCGCTAGCCGAAGAGTTGCGCGCCAGCCGGGTATTGCTAGGCGAACTGCGCGACGAACCGCTCGAAGACGCGATGGTAGCGCACGTCCGGCAGCGCGTGATGGCTGAGGTGCGCGCTGCAACTCGCCAGCCTTCCCGCCTGTACTGGAAGCTGGCTCTGGCCGCAACCCTGGCTCTGCTAGCGGTTCTAATGCGGCCCCGCCCTCATCCGGCGAAAAAGGTCCTTGCGCATAGTGTTGGGGCGCCTCGCGCTACGGCGGGGTCCCACGCCGCCCAGACCGTCGTCCCGGTGGCGCGGAAGAGCCGCCACCGTTACCACCGGGCGCCAGCAGCCGCGCAACCCGGCCCGCCGCTGCTGGTGCAGTTCGTGACCGACGACCCGAACATCGTTATTTATTGGCTAGTGAATCCAAAAACTCAAGGAGGTTGAACATGAAAATCGTGAAACGAATCTTACTCGGCTTGGCCACCGCGGCCGCGCTTGCGGCACAGACCGCAACCACCGTTGTGCCACCGCCGGCGCAACCCCCGGAGTTGCCCCACCAGCAGCGCGTCTTTACGCTGAAGTACGCCGACGCGCGGAACGTGGCCAATGTGCTGGCCGTCTTCGGCTATGGCATAAAAGCCGACCGGGACCTGCATGTGGTGGCGGTCAGCGCACCGGCGGAGACGATGGCGGCAGTCGAAGATGCCATCAAACGGCTGGATGTGCCGGCGGCAGCGCCCAGGGACATCGACCTGATCGTCTACCTGGTGGTGGCGTCGGAACAGCCGTCGGCTGGCGTGGCCCTGCCGCCCGAATTGCAGCCGGTAGCCGACGAATTGAGGAAGATTTTCTCGTACAAGAGCTTCCGATTGCTCGATTCGATCGTCCTGCGGACCCAACCGGGAAACAAGGCGGAAGCCAAAGGAGTAATCGCGCAGCCCGACTCGGGGGCCAAGACACAGTACAGCTTTGGGGTCATACCATCCGCCGTGACGGAAGACCCCAAGGGACGTCTAATCCGGCTGGACAACCTTAACCTGAACATCCACCTGCCGGGAGATTACGTGGCCGGGATCCAAACCGAAATTACGGTGCGTGAAGGTCAACGGGTGGTAGTCGGCAAGTCTAACATGGGCACCGACAAGTCGCTCATCCTGGTGGTGACGGCAAAAGTAGCAGAGTAGGAGGAGATCTACATGCAGCAACTTCGCCATGCCGCACGGCTCCTGGCGCGCACGCCGGGATTCACCATCGTCGCCGTAATCGCGCTGGCGCTTGGCATCGGAGTGAACAGCGCCATCTTCAGCGTCATCGACGCCGTGCTGCTGCGCCCGCTGCCGTATCCTCATCCGGAAAGGCTGGTGTCGTTCTTCGAGCACCAGGGCAACGATCCGGACGACCGCGGCGGCATAGCGCCCGCCAACATGGCGGACTATAACCAGAACCACGTCTTCACCGGCATCTCGCACGTCGGCACGCCTGGCATGAATCTCACCGGCGCGGGCACGCCCGAGCGCATCTTCGGCATCCAGGCGGGCTACAACTTTCTGGATATCCTGGGTGTGCAGCCGGCCATAGGCCGCGGCTTCCTGCCCGAGGAAGACCGCTACGGCGCACGGCATGTGGTCGTCATCAGCCATGAGCTATGGCAGCAGCGCTTGGGCGGCGACCGTGGCGTTATCGGCCGCCGTATCACGCTCGACGGCGAGGCTTACCAAGTCATCGGCGTGCTGCCCGCCGGTTTCCAATCTCCCGACGAGATTTCGCAGCGACAGCCGATGCTTTTCGTGGTGCCGGATTGCTGGCCGCCGGACATCCTGCACAACCGCGGCGATCACGAAGATCACGCCATCGCCCGGCTCAAGCCCGGCGTCTCCCTGGCGCAGGCGCAGAGCGAAATGCAGACCATCGGCGCGCGCCTGGCGAAAGCCTATCCGCAAACCAACGGCAAGATCTTGCTGGGTGTTGCCCCGCTCGGCGCGGACATGGTGCGGCGCGTGCGCACGGCCATGCTGGTGCTGCTGGGCGCAGTCGGCTTGGTGCTGCTGATCGCCTGCGCCAACGTGGCGAATCTGTTGCTGGCGCGCTCGGCGGGACGCAGCCGCGAGATCGCCATCCGGCTGGCTATGGGCGCGGGACGCTGGCGCATCGTGCGCGAGTTGCTGGTGGAAAGCGCTATGCTGGCCGTGCTCGGCTGCGCCCTGGGGCTGCTGCTCGGCGCTTCGACGCGCGATTTGCTGGTCTCCACCGCGCCCAAGAACATTCCGCGACTCGACACCGCCGTTCTGAACTGGCGCGTGCTCGGCTTCACCGGATCGCTGGCCACCCTGACAACGTTTCTGTTTGGGATGATTCCGGCCTGGCAGGCGTCCGGCATCCGTCCCAACCTGGCCTTGAAATCCGGTGAGCGCAGCACGGGCGGCTCCGCCGTTCTGCGCTGGCGCAGCGCCCTGATGGCCGCTGAAGTGGCGCTGGCCCTGATGCTGCTGGTGGGTGGCGCGCTGTTGTGGAAGAGCTTCGTGCGCGTGACTGGCGTGGATCTCGGTTTTCAGCCCGATCGCGTCGTGATGATGCTCGTCAATCTGCCCGATCTGCATTATCCGGATGGTGCGCGGCGGCTGGCTTTCTTCCAGGAGCTCGAACAACGCGTCGAAGGGCTGCCTGGCGTGCAAGCGGCCGGCTTTACCTTTCGCGGCCCCATGCGCGGAGGTTGGGGCAGCGTTTATGAAACCCCCGAAGGCCCCGGCTCCGAGCCCGATTTCCGCTTGCGCGAAGCGGATTTCGAACCTGTCAGCCCGCGATATTTCGAGACGCTGGGCATCCCCTGCCTAAAGGGCCGCGCCTTCACTGCCGCCGATAAAGAGGGCGCGCCACCGGTAGCCATCGTCAACCAGGTACTGGCGCGCAAGCTATTCCCCAAGGGCGATGCCGAGGGGCATCGCATCCGGCGCTCCGGCGCGCGCGATTGGGAAACCATCGTGGGCGTGGTAGGAGAGGTGCATCTCGCAGGCCAGACCGAGAAGGTGAATCCGCAAGTCTTTTTCCCGGCCGCGCAGACCAGCCTCTATCCCGTGCATGTGGCGGATTTCGCCATTCACACAGCAGGCGCCCCGCTCGGCATCGTGCGCGACGTGCGGCGCCAGGTGTGGGCCATCGACAAAGACCAGCCTGTTACGCGCGTGGAGACGCTGGAAGAAGTCGTGTCCGCGTCCGTCGCCCAGCGCCGCTTCCAGGCGGCGCTTCTGCTGCTATTCGCCGGTGTGGCGCTGGCGCTGGCGGTGGTCGGCGTGTACGGCGTAATTTCATATGCCGTTGCGCAGCGCACGCCGGAAATCGGACTGCGGCTGGCGCTGGGCGCACAGCAACGCAACATCCTCAACCTGACCCTGGCGCGCGCCATGGGTCCCATCCTGGCGGGCCTCGCCGCCGGACTCGCCGGAGCGCTGGCCGCCTCTCGATTGCTCACCAGCCTGCTTTTCGAAGTGAAGCCTTCGGATCCGGCGACGTTTATTCTGGTCGCGGCGCTACTCGGTCTGGTCGCGCTGGGCGCATGCCTGATTCCCGCGCGGAGGGCGACTCGCGTCGATCCGATGGTGGCTCTGCGCTACGAGTGACGGTGTCGAGCAGGCGCTCCGTCGCTGCCGCAACGTCTCTAACAGCGGCTTCAAACGCCTCCTGATTCGCCTTGGACGGTTTACGGAAACCGCTGACCTTCCGCACGAACTGCAGCGCCGCCGCGGAAATCTCCGGCGCGGTGGCGGGCGTTTCCGGACGCCTGAGAACTTTAATACTGCGGCACATTGCGACCAATATTATCCTACAGATCCCGTGAGATCCGCGGACTCAGTTCGGGCAGGGCCGGTTGAGCAGCGCGGTCATGATGCGGTTAACCACGTCTTCGCGCATATTCTCATTGGGTGCGTCAAAGGGACCGACCTGGATGTGGACTAACTCATGCACGATGGTGCATTCCATATCCAGCTTCAGGTCGGCGCCCCTCAGATTGTAATCCGCGGGGTCCAGCACGCTGATGGTGCCGGTCTTGCGGTGCGGATCCCATTCGGCGTTACCCCAAGTGTTTTTGTCCAGCTCGTTTTGCCTGACCAGCCGTATGGTCAGCCGCCAATCGTCCATCCCGAGACGCCTTTGCCAGGACTTAAGTTGCCGGTCCAAATGCGACTCCACCGGAGACATGGGGAAGCAGCCTACTACGCAGAGGAGAAATGCGGATAAGACACGCATAAGTGCGATTGTAGCCGAAGTCGCACGGCGGAGCACTAAGAAACGGTACGGGTTCAGTACTCTCTTTGGTTAGCTGCAAGCGGGCCGTCATCCGAGCTGAATGGCGGCTACGCCAGCGGCGGGACCGTCGCGTTCTAGCTTTACAATTGTATCCACTGCGTGCCGATGGGCCGCCGGCACCCTCACCTGAATGCCTGTGTCGGACTGCTTGACTTCGGCGCGGCCGCCCGTGGCGTAGATGCTTTCGCCATACTTCTTCAGGAACTCGCCCATTTCCCGCAACCGCGCCGCGTGCGACTCCTCGCTAAGCCCATCCGGCCGCGGGCCCACGTTAAACAGCAGGTTGCCATCGCCGATGGCGCAGCATACCAGCCCGACCAGGCACTCCTCAATGGGACGCAGCACGTCGTCCGGATTGTACGCCCACTGTTGGCCCACAGTGGCGCATGTCTCCCATGGCCGGTTGTTCTGAAACCTGCCGATCTCCTGCTCCGGAGTATCGTAATCGGCCGCACTTCAAGCGGAACTCAAGATGGCGGAGCAGGCTAAGTATCTTTACGAGGCGGACCGGACGGATGCGCGCGCGGCGGGGGACTATGGCGTTGCGCTGCTGCAACTAGGCATGCGGACGCCGCCCCGCGGCCCGGATCAGCGACGGGATTACGAGCTTTCCGAGGAATTGCTGAACCGCACGCTGGCGCACGATCCGCAAAGCCGCGGTAACGCCCGATTTAAGACACAAGTGGAATCGCTGCTGGCCGGGGTTTGTCTGGCGCATGGCGAACACGCGGCCGGCATTCGCTATTATGCGATGGCCATCGCTACGGCCGAGAAGTACCTCGGCCCGCATCCGAGCAATTCCTCCACGCTGAAGGGATTCGTTGTCGCAGTGAGCGGCATGGCTGAGGAGCAGGCCCGCAGCGGCAATCGTGAGGAGGCGCTGGCGACCCTTGACCGCGCGCTCCGCCTGGCGAAAACCCTGGACGCGTCCGTGGCGCCCACTGCTCTCCTGCCACGCGTGAACGTGGCGCGTTCCTGGCAAGCGGCGGGTTCGGTTTATACCATCCTGAGCGCCCGCGAGCATTGCGATCGGGCCGTGCAGGATCGCCATGCCGCAGTCATCTGGTATCAGCGGTCGCTCGATCAATGGCACAAGTTGGAGTCGCAAAATGGATTCGCCAACTTCCAGCACGAGATGGATGCCGCAGCGCTGGCGTTGACTGGGGGTGGAGTCAATCGGCCGCTGAGTGGCGCGGATAGATCGAAAATAGGTCGCGGAATGGCCGCAGCCGGCCAATGGCCCGGGCGAAAAAATTCTCCATATCTGAAATATTTCCGCCGGTTTTTCGCACTACAGAATGAGCAGATCTAAGACATTGCACTTGAAAGTCTGAAAGGAACACCAGAGTATGAACGACGATTACCGAACCAGCCCGAGAAAGCCAAACCGGAAAGACTACGAATCACATGAACGACACACGAGTTAGTAAAGACGGACGTATCCAGCGTGCATCGCTGCGTGCGGGCATCCTGAGCCTGGGGGCGGTTGCGGCGCTTTTCGCGCAGCCAGCCCCGCCGGCATTGAGAACGATATACAACTTCGGCAGCGAGACCAACGGAGGTGGGCCGCTAACGCTGGTGGCCGGTCGCGGCGGCGTGCTCTACGGCACGTCGGGCAGCGGCGGCAGCGCAGGCATCGGATCGGTATACTCGCTAACACCGCCGGCCTCCGCGGGCGCCTGGACCGAGAGCCTGCTCTACAGCTACACGGGCCCAAATTTCATCAGCGAACTGAACGCATTGGTGGTGGGCGACGGAGTTCTCTACGGAGTGAACACTGCCGGAGGCTTGGGTTTCGGCGAAGTGTACTCGCTGGCTCCGCCTGCAGAGCCCGGCGGCACATGGGTCTACACCGCTCTTTACGACTTCACGGGCTCTCCCAACGGCGCCAGTCCCACCGCACTGGTCGTCAATGACGGGGTTCTCTACGGCCTGGCGCTGGGCGGGTTCAGCAACGGGGCCGGCGCGGTCTACTCGCTGACGCCTCCGGCATCCGCCGGCGACGCCTGGACCGAGAACGTCCTTTACAACTTCTCCCCCGCGTACGGCGCCAATTTCGCGGGTTTGGCGGTCGGCGAGGGCGGGGTCCTGTATGGCATTAATAGTGGCGCCCCAGGCCAGGTGGATGGAATCGCGTATTCCTTGACCCCTCCCCAAACAGCCGGCGGAGCGTGGACCTTTAACGCTATTTACAGGTTCGTGCGCGGAGGCGGCCCGTATCATCCCGACTCTCTGCGCGTCGGCAGTGGCGGCGTTCTCTATGGCTCCAGCCGCGCAGGAGGAACCGGTACGGGCGGCGATTGTGACGCTTCCGGCTGTGGCACAATCTTCTCCCTGACTCCGCCAATGGAATCGGGCGGCGATTGGACGGCGACGGTGCTCTACAGCTTCGACTTGGGCCCCGGAGCGCTTCCCGGCGGGATCGCGATCGGCGCCGGCGGAACGATCTATGGCTCTTCGTATATAGGTGGCGGCGCCGTGTTCTCGGTCACACCTCCGATGGACCCCGGCGCGGCCTGGACCGAGGCTGTGCTTTACCAGTTCCCCCCAAATGGCGACGGCGGTAGCGTTCCAGGCAATGTGGTAATTGGCGCCGGTGGAGCGCTGTATGGCACGACCGGGATCGGCGGGACTAATGGCGCCGGCACTGTGTTTCAGTTGAGGCCGTAAGTTGCCTGGGTGGGGCGGCCGGATACTCCACTGATAGCGCGCGGCGCATCGAGTTCCGCGAACTCATCTGCCGGCCGCCGGCATCGGGCTGCGCGAAGCGCCAGCCGCGGCACGCACGATGGGCCACATCGAGCGGCGGGATGGCCGGTGGCGCATCGTGGGTTTCCTCGGGAAGCACGGCCACCGGCGCCACGCACTTTGCTAGAATTCAAGACACTCCATAGGTTTGGAAAATTCATGAAAAACACACTCTTTCTGTTGTTGCTCTCAGTTGTGGCCCGGCCGCTACTCGCCCAGGGCGCCCCGTCTCAGGGGGCTCCCGACCAACCCTACGCGGTGGAATATTACTACAAGGTGCAATGGGGACATCAGCAGGAATTCCTGCAACTGTTTTTGAAGAACCATTACCCGTTGCTTCAGAAGATCGTCGACAGTGGCCGCATGATCTCGGTGAAGATCGAGCAGCCCGCCAATCACATGACCGAGGATGCCCGCTGGGATTACCGGGTGACCATTCGGTTCAAGAACTCCACACTGGCGACAACATCCAATCCGGATGAAGATCGTCTGATCCGGCAACTCTGGCCTGACCAGGAGATCTATAAGCGCGAGGAGCAACGCCGGTTCGAGATTCTGCTGGCCCACTGGGATCTACCGGTGACCGACGTCACGCCCGTGAAAAAATAGCCGGGCCGAATGGGAGCCCGCCATGAGATCGGAACCTTCTGCGAGCCGGGCGGCGCGCCCGGACGCAACGGCATCGCCGTCTGCGATTTCACCGGCCGCGGCGTCGAGGGCCTGTACATCGCGGAATACTGCTACGAGAGGAGCGCGGTGTGAAGATCGCAGAGTTCGAAATGGAGCGCATGCAGTCCACGTGGGAGAACGTCGTCGAAATGGACATGAGCGAGAGCGGCGTCCGCCCCGTGACCCTCCGCGAAATGGCGGAAATGGGGCTCGATATCGATGCCCTCCTCGACACGCCCCTTGGTTACAGCCAGTCCAACGGCACCATCCTGCTGCGCGAAACCCTGGCGGCCGCCTATCCAGGCGCCACTGCCGACCACATCGAAGTCACCAACGGCACCTCGGAAGCCAACTATCTGCTGGCCCTCGCGCTCCTGCGCGAAGGCGACCAGGTGGCCTTCGAGGTTCCGAATTATATGCAGTACGGGGGCCTGCCGAGAAGTCTCGGCGCGCAGGTCACTCGCTTCCGCCTCCGCATAGAGCGGGATTGGGAGCCCGACTGGGAGGAATTCGATCGCGCGGTCGATGAGAAGACGCGCCTGGTTTATCTTTCCAACCCCAATAATCCCACCGGCAGCATTCTCACCGAAGAGGCCATGCGGCGCATCGTCCAGCGCTGCGAAGCGGTGGGCGCTTACCTGCTGGCCGACGAGGTCTATCTGGGTGCCGAGATCTATCGCGAGCGCACGCGCAGCTTCTGGGGGATGAGCCGCCGGGTGATCGTGACCAGCGGGCTTTCTAAGGCCTACGGGATTCCCGGCATCCGCATCGGATGGATCGTAGGGCCGCGCGAAGTCGTGGCCGAATGCTGGACCCAGCACGATTACCTCACCATCGGGCCCAACAAGATCTCCGACGCAGTGGCGCGCGTGGCCGTCCAGCCCGCCAATCGCGAAAAGCTCTACGCGCGCACGCGTGCCATTTTGCAACACAATCTGCCCATGGTGCGCGAGTGGGCCGCAGGCTTCCGCGGCTTCCTGGAGTTTCGCGAGCCGCAGGCCGGCGCCCTCTGTCTGGTGGGATACCGCTCTCCCGTCTTGAGCTACCCGCTGTGCGAGCGGATTCGCGTCAACCAGAGCGTTCTCATCGTCCCGGGCGTTCACCTGGGCCTGGAGGGGTTCGTGCGGATCTGGCTGGGCGGGAAGCCGGACTTCGTCCGGGAGGGTCTGCGCCGCATCGGCGTCGAGTTGCAAACAGAAATATGAGATATAGTGCTCGAAACTGTTCCCGCGAGGAGAATCCAACGATGCCTCTGCGCCGCAAGCTCGGTTCGGCAAGCGCCCTGCTCGCCATCCTGCTGTTGACTCGAATCCTCCCCGCGCAAAGCCTTACCGCCGACCTCATCCTGCTTCACGGCCACATTCTCACCGTAGACGCCAGGGACTCGGTAGCCCAGGCTCTCGCCATCCGTCACGGTATTATCGTGAAGGTCGGCACCGACGCCGAAGTACTGGAATTCGCAGGCAGAGCCCCCGGCGCCCGCATCATCGACCTCCACGGTCGCACAGCCACCCCCGGCCTCATCGACACCCACGCCCACATCGCCGACGGCGGCGTTGAAGAGCTCTACGGCGTCCAGCTCTCGGATGCCACTTCGGTAGCGGAAATCGTCGCCCGCGTGAAGGCCAAGGTCGCGGTTGTCAAGCTTGGCGAATGGGTCACCGGCTCCGGCTGGGACGAGGGCAAACTCGCCGAACGCCGCTACGTCACCGCGGCGGATCTCGACGCCGTCGCGCCTAATAACCCCGTCTGGCTCATGCACACCACCGGGCATTATGGCGTCGCCAACTCGCTAGCCCTCAAGCTGGCTCACATCACTGCCACCACAGCCGACCCGGTAGCCGGCACCATCGACCGCGACCCCCAAGGCCGCCCCACCGGCATCCTCAAGGAAGAGACCGCCATGGATCCCGTCATCCGCCTCATCCCGCCCACCACCCCCGAGCAGATGCGCCAGGGCATACTGTACATCCAGCAGGTGCTCCACAGCGAAGGCATGACCGCCGTCAAAGACCCTGACATCTACCAGATCCACTGGGATACATACAAATCCCTCCTCAATGAGGGCCTGCTCAAGGAGCGCATCTGCGTGCTGTGGCACGCCGGTTCGACCCTGGAGTCGGCCCGCAAGGCGCTAGCCGAGATCAACGCCGTTCCCCGATTGCCCGCCACTCTGGGTGACGACCGCCTGCTCTCCTGCGGCGCCAAAATTTACATGGACGGTTCCGGTGGCGCACGAACTGGCTGGGTCTATGACGACTGGCTGCGTAACGGCACAACTCCGGACGTTACAAGTTCGGGTATGGGCAATCGCGGCTACCCGCAAACCGACCCCTCTGTGTATCGAGAAATGGTGCGCCTCTTCCACCAAAACGGCGTCCCCGTCGGCACCCATGCCGTCGGCGACCGCGCCATGGACTGGGTTGTGGACACCTACGCT
>DATNMW010000408.1:0-30109 GCA_035602155.1 Bryobacteraceae bacterium
TGGCGTTCTGCTGGTAGATGAGATCGACACCGGGCTTCACTATACCGTGATGTCCGATATGTGGAAGCTAATCTTCGGAGCGGCCCGCGAACTTGACGTCCAGGTCTTCGCCACTACCCATAGTTCCGATTGCATAAAGAGCCTAAGCGAAGCGTGCATGGGCGAACTGTTCGACGCTGGCAACAAAGTTACCGTGCAAAGAATTGAGTCGGGCAAGTCTCTGGCGGTTCCTTACACGCAGAGCGAGATCGCCATGGCCACGGAAAGAATGATCGAGGTTCGCTGAGGAATAGTGGCACAGCGGTATCCCAAGCGCTTAATCGTTGAGGGATCTGACGATTTGCATTCAGTGATAAGCCTGATGCGCGCGTACATCGCCTGGCCACAAGACCCCAAACTATGGCCGGTATTTATCGAGAACGGTCTCGGCGCCGAAGAGATTCTTGCAGATGGATTCCTAACCGCGAAAGTTAAAGTTGCCGAGACACAAACGCTTGGCGTCATGTTCGACGCCGATACAAACCCGGCAGGGCGCTATACGCGCTTTCGCAATCGACTCCTTGGCCTGTTCCCAGCATTGCCAGAAGCACTTCCTCAAGATGGTCTAGTCGCAGAAAATGATGACCATAAGCGTATTGGGCTCTGGATCATGCCCGACAATCAACAGGCTGGGGACTTGGAAACCTTCCTTCGGCTAATGGTTCCAGCAGACGCGGAACACCTCTGGCAACTATCAGTAAGATCTGCGGAAGATGCAAGGTCAATTGGGGCACCCTATCGCGATTGTCACACCACGAAGGCCACCATGTATACATTTCTTGCATGGCACGATCCACCTGGGCAGCACCCTGGAATGGCGATAACGAAGAAGGTTCTCGACCCCACTGCAAGGTGCACGATTCCTTTTGCTGGATGGTTCCGGCAACTGTATCAGCTCTGATTAGGAAGGCGAAAATGAAACCACGACACCCAGTTCGCGGCAACACAGAATGGGAGCGCTCGGTAATGCGGTTGGAGTGCTCAAGCGCGGCGCGCGCCCGTCAATTCGGCTGTTTTGCGGCTCGCTTCTTTCGTCGCCTGGAAATCGCTACGCGACCAATGTCGGTGAGGCGATATCCCTTTCGGTCAGCGCGTTCCAATAGCCCCGATGCCCCATCCGCGCGTGGTTAGTCAAATAAGTTATTGCCTTAGATCGCGATCTCGCCGGTGCTGTCGCCGACTCTGTCGATTGGCACATCCAGCTTATGCATGATCGTCAATAGGGCATTGGCCTGCGGAGTGCCGGTTGGACACACTCGATGCAGGTTGCCCTTCAACTGGCCGCATGCGCGGCCTGCCAAGAACAGCGGCACGCGCCGGTGGTTGTGGGTTTGCGAGTCTCCCATGGGACTGCCGTAAAGGACCAGCGAATGATCTAGCAGGCTGCCGTCGCCGTCCGGAGTATTCTTTAGTTTCTCTAGAAAGTAGGGCACCAAAGCAACATGGTAGCGGTTGAGCTTGGCAAACTCGGCGATTTTGGACGGCGTCTCGTCATGATGCGACAACGTGTGGAAGGGGGCCTTTACGCCGCTTTCCGGGAAAATCCGGTTGCTGACGTCGTGGCTCATCTTGAAGGTGGACACGCGCGTGATCTCCGCGGCGAAGGCCAATGCCTGCAAGTCGAACATCAGCTTCACGTGCTCTTCCCAGGAGTCCGGGACGCCAATCGGGGCCGCGAACAGCTCTCTTTTCTCGCCGCTGGCGTTGCGTTTCTCGATCGCCTGAATGCGCCGCTCGATACCGCGAACTTCTTCGAGGTATTGGCTGAGCCGGCCGCGGTCGCCGGGACCCAGCGTGCTTTGCAGGTGTGCCGTATCCGCCGCGATCCCGTCGAGAACGCTGCCGCCCGCGGATGCGCAGTTCCCGAATAGATTCTCGAATGCGGTGCGCGGATTGATCGTAGGAGGCAGCGGAGCGGTAGGAGAGGCCCAACTGATTGCGTCCATGTAGATGCAGTTATAAGTGAAGCCGCACGAGTTTGTGGGCTCCAGGTACTCGATGCCAAGCTGGATCGAGGGCAAAGGCGTATCCTGCGCGCACCGCTGCGCATAGAGCTGATCGATCGAGACGCCGCCGAAAAAGTCGGCGCCACCGGTCTGCTTGGGATGCGCAGCCGTCAGGAACACGGCGCTCGAACGGAAATGGTCTGCGCCGACTTCGGTAGGCGCGAACGCCTCGGCCTGGCGCGCGTCGGTGCCGCTCACAATCGTGATGTATTCCCGAAAGGGCGCGAGCGGCTCCAGGGAATACGAAAAGTCGAAGGCGGAGCCGTCCTCCGCGGGACTCCAAAGGTGCTGACGGGCACCCTCGTCCGTGCTGCCGGCCGCGCCGTGGACCATCTCGATGCAAGCCAAGCGGATGCGGGGAGACGCCGCCGTTCCCCGCCAATGCGTTTGCGCCGGCACCATGGAATCCAGTAGCGGCAAGGCCACGGTTGCGCCCATCCCGCGAAGAACCGTCCGGCGCGAGATGTGCTTCTTGGCGATGAACATCGCTGCGAGTCTCCAAGACTGCGCTATTTACCGAGTATTATACTCGCGCGCCCGGCGCCGTGCGGCCTTAGCAGTTGTGAACTTCCGCCTCCCGGCGAATAAGTCTCAGGTCCCTTTGCCCGTTGGCCTAATGTGAAAGACGTAAGGAGCCGATCCATGGCCTATGCGAAGGCCTATGGGAGCAGGTTCTGCATTAAGGCAGGATCGGATCGTCCAAGGCATGCTGGAGGATGCTCTTCGGCGCCACCGCGCTGGGCGGCTGACCGAGGCTGAGCGGATCTACCGACAGATTCTTGCAACAGACGCCCATCATGCGGATAGCCTGCATTTACTCGGGATGATTGCTTATCAAGGTGGCAGCCACGACGCCGCGGTCGAGATGATCCGAAAGGCGATTGCGACCGGGCCAAGAGAGGCCCCCTATCATGCCGACCTCGGCACGGTCCTGCAGGCGCAAGGCAAGCTGGACGAAGCTGCGGCATGTTATGGGCGCGCACTGGCCCTCAACCCGCACTTAGCGGAGGTGCATGTCAACTTCGGCAACATCCTCCAAGCCCAGCGGAAGCCGGACGCGGCTGTGGCGTGTTACGAACGGGCGCTGGCCCTCAGGCCGGATTGCGCCGAGGCCTACTACAACCTGGGACACGCCCGCCAGGCGCAAGGCAAGCTGGATGAGGCTGCGGCGTGTTACGAGCGGGCGCTGGTTCTCAAGCCGGACTATGCCGGCGCCCACCACGGCTTGGGCTGCGTCCACTACTCCTTGGGTAACCTGGATGCGGCCCTGGTGCGGCAAAGAAGCGCTCTGGCTCTCCGGCCGGATTATCCCCAAGCCCGTTTCAGCGAGGGTCTGGCGCAATTGGCTAAAGGGGACTTCGCCGCCGGTTGGCGCAACTATGAATCCCGCTGGCAGACCAAGGGGCACGACACCCCCATGCGCTTCTATCCGCAACCGCTATGGACAGGCGAGAAGCTGGCATCCGGGCGTCTGTTGATCTGGGGCGAGCAGGGTATCGGCGATGAAATCATGTTCGCGGGCCTCATTCCGGAGGCGATCCGTAGGGTCGAACGCTGCACGCTGGATTGCGATGCGCGGCTCAAACCCCTTTTCGCCCGTTCTTTTCCCGGCATTGACGTGGTCTCCGGTTACCAGCCGGGTCGTGACCCGGGACCGGATATCGCCGCACACCTGCCGAGCGGCAGTTTGCCCGGCCTGTTCCGGGCCACCGAAGCCGCTTTTGCCGCCACCACCTCGCCCTACATCATGGCCGATCCGGTCGATCGGGAGCGGTTGCGCACCCGCTATGCCGATGGCAGACCGCTGGCAGGTCTGGCCTGGCATACCAGAAACCACAGCCGGGGCCCCAACCGCTCCATCGACCTGTCGTGGTTGGCTCCGCTGCTCGCGCGGCCCGATACCCGATGGGTTAGCCTTCAATATGGGGATCACCGGGCCTTGGAGGAACAAGCCAAAGCGGTAGGCGCGCCCATCCTCATCGATCGCTCGGTCGATCAGTTCGCGAACATCGATTTGTTCGCGGCGCAGATCGCGGCGATGGACCTGGTGGTAACGATCGACAATTCCGCGGCCCATCTGGCTGGCGCCCTCGGCGTCCCAGTCTGGCTTCTGCTGCCCTTCGCGGCCGACTGGCGTTGGCTCCAGGCGCGCGACGCGAGCCCTTGGTATCCGGCTATGCGCATTTTCCGCCAGCCAAAGGCGGGCGACTGGCAAGCCGTAGTGCAAACAGTGGATAGCGCCTTACGCGCACTGTTCGCGTGTCGAAGAGTAATTAGCGATTCTCTCGCCGGGCACCCCGTGAATGGCCCGCCCAGTGTGCCCCCGCCGCCCGCTTGACGAGTGCTAAAATGAAGCCGTACAATTGGTTCACGAGAAGGCCCCGTTTCGGGAGAGGTGTGTATGTTCGCAAAATGCGGTTTGTTGCCCTGTATTCCCCTCGGTTTGATGCTGGCCGGGTACGCGGTTTGCCAGGATCAGACACCGGCTCCAAAAGACGATCAGCAGAAGACGGATGCCGCGCCGGCGCGCGAAACCATCGCCAAGCCGCTGACCGACAAGCAGAAGCGCAAGCGCGAGGAAAAACTGCGCAAGGAGCTGGAAACTCCGTACCGGAAATGGTTGAACGAAGACGTGGTCTACATCATCACCGATGAGGAGAAGACCGCGTTCAAGCGCCTGGCCACGGACGAAGAGCGTGAACAGTTCATCGAGCAGTTCTGGCTGCGGCGCGACCCCACCCCGGACACTGAAGAGAACGAGTTCAAGGAAGAGCACTACCGGCGCATCGCGTACGCCAACGATCACTATGCTTCGGGAATCCCAGGCTGGAAGACGGATCGCGGACGCATATACATCGTCTACGGCCCGCCCGACGAGATCGAGTCGCATCCCTCCGGCGGCACCTACGAGCGGCCCATGGAAGAGGGCGGCGGTGAAACGTCCACCTACCCCTTCGAGCAATGGCGCTACCGCTACCTGGAAGGCATCGGCACCAACATTATTATCGAGTTCGTGGACCCCAGCATGTCGGGCGAGTACCACATGACCATGGATCCGTCCGAAAAGGACGCACTCACTTATGTGCCCGGCGCCGGTCTGACGCTCATGGAACAGATGGGTTTGGCCACCAAGACACAGCGTTTCCAAAATACCGACGGCACGCACCTGGGCCAGGCATTTGGCGGCTCCTCGGAAAGCATGATGGAGTTCACCCGTCTGGAGCAGTTCGCGAAACTGCAAAAGCCGCCCGCCGTTAAGTTCAAGGATCTGGAAGACGCCGTCACCAGCAAAATCACCTTTAATATTCTGCCGATGAAAGTGCGCGCCGATTTCTTCCCGCTCACCGAGGCTTCCGTTTTGACGTACGTCACCCTGCAGTTCGACAACAAGGACATGCAGTTCCAGGCCAAGGATGGAGTGCAGAAGGCTTCGGTCAACATCTTTGGGCGCGTCACCACCATGACCCGGCGCATCGTGCAGACTTTCGAGGATACGGTCACCGTGGACTGCCCCAACGAGATGTTGCAGGCCTACGCCGCGCGTTCTTCGATCTACCAGAAATCGATTCCGCTGCCGCCGGGCACTTACCGCCTCAATGTAGTGGTGAAGGACATTGTGGGCGGCAACATGAACAATTACGAGACTGCCCTGAACGTGCCGCATGTGGACAGCGAGAAGCTGATGGCCAGCACCATCGTACTGGCCGACCTGATCGAAAAAGTTCCCACGAAAAGCATCGGCACGGGCCAATTCGTGATCGGCACCAGCAAGGTGCGGCCGCGCGTAACGGAGAGTTTCAAGCAAGACGAGAAGATGGGCATCTACTTTAAGCTGTACAATTTCGGGCCGGACGAGAAGACTAACAAGCCCAGCGGGCAGATCGAATACCAGGTGGTGAAGAACGGCAGCAACGAAAAAATCTTCGAATTTACAGAAGACATCGCCAGCCTGCCGGGCGCTTCCGCATCGCAGGTAACCGTGGAAAAGCTGCTGCCTTTGCAAAAACTGCCGCCGGGCCAATATACGCTAAAGTTGAAGATCACGGACCGCAACCGGAACCAAACGCTGACGCCCACGGCTCAGTTCACGGTCACGTAGATCGCAGGCGGAACCGCTGCCGGTTCCAATCGGGCTAGCCACGTGGTAGACTAAGCGTCGCCTGACGATGACTATGAAGACGCACATCTCGGTATCCGGAGTGGTTTTCGGGTTGGTGTGCCTGGCTGCGGCCGTCCCGGCTTCCGCCGCCGTGTCCGTCAGGTTATCGGGAGTCATTGCCGGTTCGGTGACCAACGGCGGCGGCGTGCCGCAGATGGGTGCTCTGGTCATGCTCTTTAACCAACAGGAAGGCCTTGCCCAGAAGGCATTCACCGACGAGAAAGGCAACTTCGCTTTTCCTGGGCTGCTCCCCGACGTCTATTCGATCCGCGTTACACTCGCCAGCTTCGTGCCGGCCATCAAGAACAACATTCTGGTCCAGCCAGGGGTGCGCAGCGTCCTCAATGTGAGCTTGGCGGCCCTGTTCAGCTCCATCCATCTGGTCTACCCCGCCGAGCATCCGGCCTTCATGAGCGACGACTGGAAATGGGTACTGCGCACCGCCGCCTCCACGCGGCCCGTAATGCGCCTGTTGCCCTCACCGAAAGGCGCGCCGGACAAGTCCGATACGTCCGACGAGGTCAAACCGCATCGCACGGTTTTCTCCGATACGCGCGGCTTGGTGATGTTTTCGGCCGGGGACGGGACACCCGTGGCGGGTTTCGGTAGCGACGCCGATATGGGCACAGCGTTCGCCTTGGCCACCTCCCTGTTTGGCAGCAACCAATTTCAGTTTGCCGGGAACGTTGGCTCCGGCGCACAGTCGGGCATTCCGTCGGCCGCTTTCCGCACCACATACAGCCGGGCCGTCGGGTCCGATAGCCCGGAGGTGTCGGTTACCATGCGCGAATTGTTCCTGCCCGGCCAGATGGGCGTCGCGATCTTCGGCCCGGAAGGCGACGTTCCGATGCTGCGCAGCATCTCGGTCGATTTCGACGACCATGTCCGCATCGGCGACGCTCTCTCCATGCAGTATGGGATGGCCTTCGACTCGGTCTCATTCAACGACCATCTCAGTTACTTTAGCCCCTACGCCCGGTTCATCTATTCGCTCGGCACCGCCGGCGATCTCGAATTCGCGTACACCTCCGGTAATGCCCACCCCGACTTGGGAGCGCCGAGCGGTACGGACGATCCCTTGCAGCGCGAGATCGGCACGCTGGCGCTGTTTCCGCTAGTGTCCTTGCGGGCCGCACGCGCGGACGTGCAGCGCGGCGAGGATTTGGAGACCGGGTATTCCCGCACCTTAGGCTCACGCAAGTTCGGCGTCACCGCTTATCATGAGTCGATCGACAATCTGGCCCTAACCATCGCAGCGCCGAACGGCTTCCTGCCGGTAGGCGATATCCTGCCGGACTTCTTCTCCGGCACCGCGATGTTTAACGCCGGCAATTTTTCGAGCATGGGCTATATCGCGTCGGCCACGCAGAACGTGGGCGACAATCTGAGCGCCACTGTAATGTATGGGTCGACCGGGGCCCTGACGGCCGATCGCGGCGATCCGGTGAGCGGCGACCCAGCCGAACTCCGGGCCATGCTTCACTCCGGGCGGCAACAGTCGATAACCATGCGAGTGGTCGCGGCCAGCCCACACACCGGCACCCGCGTCGTAGCCAGCTACCAGGTGGCCGACAGCCGCTATAGCGTGCCCGAACCGATCTACGCAACCGGCAGCCTGCGTCCGCAGCCCGGCCTGAACATCTATGTGCGCCAGGCCATCCCCATCCTCTCCAACCTGCCGTGGCGCATGGAAGCTACCGCCGATCTCCGCAATCTCCTGCAACAAGGCTACCTGCCGCTCTCGGCCGCGGATGGCTCCTCCTTAGTGCTGATGGAGAATCCCCGCATGTTCCGCGGCGGCCTAAGCTTCATCTTCTAGTAGGACAGACATCCCGGCCTGTCTGCCAGCGCATACTATAAGAGCATGCAATCGAATCAACCCCCATTCTCCCGGAGGGACCTGCTTCGCGGCGCAGTGGCCGGATCGGGCGCCGTACTTCTCGGCCAGACCGCCGCCGCAGCGCCGCAGAGCGTCCCCCGATCCGTAATCGGCATGCAGTTTGAGCCGCGCACCAATGTCCGCATGGGACTGATCGGCTGCGGCGAGCGTGGCTCCGACATGCTGAAAGAATACCTCGGCGTAGAAGGATTGACGGTGACCGCCGTGTGCGACGTAGTGAAGGACGCCGCGCTGCAGGCCCAGGCCACAGTGGAACGCGCCGGCCAGCATCCGCCTGCGGTATACGCCAACGGCGAGCGCGACTTCGAGAACCTGCTGCGGCGGGACGACGTGGATTTTGTCTACATTCCCACGCCCTGGGAGTGGCATGTCCCCATGGCCCTGGCGGCCATGAACAGCGGCAAGCACGCCTTCGTGGAGGTGCCCGCGGCCGCCACCATCGAAGATTGTTGGAAGCTGGTGGAGACCTCCGAGAAGACCCGCCGGCACTGCCTGATGATGGAGAACTGCTGCTACGGCTACACCGAGCTGATGGTGCTGAACATGATCAAGGCCGGACTGTTCGGCGATCTGCTCTACGGCGAGGGCGCGTACCTGCACGACCTGCGCCGCCTGCTGTTCGAAGATCGCAGCGAAGGCCTGTGGCGCCGCTTACCGCACACCCGCCGCAACGGCAATCTGTATCCCACGCACGGGCTGGGGCCGGTGGCCAACTACATGGGCATCAACCGGGGCGACCGCTTCGACTATCTGGTGTCGATGAGTTCTCCCGAGCGGGGCCTGGACGCATGGCGCGCGGCGCACGTGCCCAAGGACAGCCCCAAGTGGAAGGAAAAATATATCTGCGGCGACCTGAATACCTCGCTGATCAAGACTGCGAACGGCCTGGTGATCACGCTGCAGCACGATGTGGTGAATCCGCATCCTTACGACCGGACCAACCTGATCGCGGGCGTGAAGGGCATCTTCCGCGACTATCCGCCGCGCATCTATTTCGACGATCCGAACGCGGAGGCTTACACGCCCATCGACAAGTACAAGGATGAGTACGAGCATCCGCTGTGGAAGCATGAGGGCGAGTTGGCGCGCAAGCTGGGTGGGCATGGCGGCATGGACTTCCTGATGATTTACCGGCTGATCGAGTGCATGCACAATGGCCTTGCGCCGGACCTGGATGTGTACGACGCCGCCGCCTGGAGCGCGCCGGGTCCGCTGAGCGAAGCTTCGGTGGCGCAGGGCAGCGCGCCAGTGAAGTTCCCCGATTTCACCAGGGGGAGATGGAAGGAGAAGCGCGGCTGGCTGGCTTGACAGAGGCGCTAGAACTGACCGCTCCCCGGGAGGAGGACGGTCGAATGCTGGCCTCCGTGCCGGACCTTCCGGGAGTGATGGCCTACGGCGCCAGCGAGGAAGAGGTAGTGCGAACCGTCAAGTCGAAGTCCCCGAACCGTTGAACATCCTCTTTGCCGCGTGAGCACTTGGCGCGCCACAACGGCTAGGCGGCGGCTAGGCGAGTCTATGCGGCCTGCTGCGGCTCGGTTGGATGCTCAAGAAGCAGGTGGGGTCTCATCGAAAGCTGCATAACGTAGGGGCCTTCGCCCCGAAGACTTCTGATCGCTCTACGAGCGGCTTGCATCCGCACGCCGAAGCCGGCGCCACGGGCATGCCTCCGACCCGGTGTTATGATGGGGTTTAGTTCGATTCCGAGGTAAAATCCCATTGGCTTTAGTCGAAGGTTGCAAGCACACGCTGGAGATCACCGTGCCTGTCGAGGAAGTTGAGGCCGAAACCGGCCGGGCAGTGGCGAAGGTCCAGCAACGCGCGAAGTTGCCGGGTTTCAGGCCCGGTAAGGCGCCAGCCTCGATCATTCGCCAGCACTTTGCCGGCGATATCCGCCAGCAGGTACTGGAAAGCCTCATCCCCAAATACCTGCACAACCGGTTCGAGGCGGAAGACCTGAAAGTGGTCGGGCAGCCCGATATCACCGAAGTGCATTTGGATGCCGGCGAGCCGTTGCGCTTCAAGGCGGAATTCGAGGTCGTGCCGCAGGTCGAACTCCAGGACTATAAGGGTTTGACGGTGAAGTATCACGATCCGGAAGTCACGGACGCGGACGTGGATAAGCGCATCGAAGAGCTGCGCCATCAAAAGGCCGAGTTCGTCAACGAAGATCCGCGACCCCTGCAGGATGGCGATTTCGCGGTGCTGTCGCTCGAAAGCTTGAGCGCCGTGGAGGGTCCGCCCGTGAAGCAGGATGAGATGACCCTGGAAGTGGGCGGCGGCGATACGCTGGAAGACTTCAGCGAGCACCTGCGCGGCATGACTCCGGGAGAGGAGAAGGAGTTCGAGGTTCACTACCCGGAAGATTATGGCCAGCCCAAGCTGGCGGGGAAGACCGTACGCTTCCGGGCGCAGGTGAAGGGCGTCCGGCGCAAGGAACTGCCGGAGATCAACGACGAATTCGCGCAGGATCTGGGCGATTACCGTACCGTGGATGAGCTGCGGGAAGCCGTGCGCAAATCGCTGTTCGGGCAGCGCCAGTTCGAGGCGCAGCAGGAGGCCAAGAACCAACTGGTGGACAAGCTCGTGGATATGCACGATTTTCCGGTACCGGAAACGTTTGTCGACCAGCAGATCAAGAGCCGCACCGAGCAACGCATACGTGCGCTTGCGGAACAGGGCCTGGATCCCAAATCCCTCAACCTGGACTGGAAGAAGTTAAAGGAATCCCAGCGGGACAAGGCGCTGCGCGAGGTGAAAGCCTCGATGCTACTGTCGCGGATCTCGGAGCGGGAAGCCATCGCCGCCACGCGGGACGAGGTGGACAAGGAAGTCGAGCGCCTCGCGCGGCAGCAGCGGGAACCCTTCGCCGCGGTGCGGCTGCGGTTTGAGAAGGATGGGACCTTGGGCCGCATCGCGTCACATATCCAGACGGAGAAGACTCTCAGTTTCCTGTTCGAGCACGCGGGGAAAACCGAGGAATAGTTTGTCCCGGAAGGAAAGGAAGAATCCCATGAAATGGCTATTGTGTTTGATGGTGTTAGTCGCCGTCGCCGCTTCTGCAGCGGATATCAGCGGCAATTGGAAGGGGACCGCCGAAACCCCCAACGGCACGGTGGAGAGAACTTTCGTTTTCAACGTGGACGGCCACAAGCTCACCGGCGAAACCACCAGCAACATGTTCGGCAAATCGACCATCGAAGATGGCAAGGTGGACGGAGACGACGTTTCGTTCAGCGTCACAGTGAACATTCAGGGCACCGCAGGGAAGGTCAACTACAGGGGCAAGGTGGAAGGCGATACGATCAAGTTCCAGATCGAAGTGCAAGCCATAGGGCAGACCTTGGAGATGACCGCCAAGCGGGTTCCTTAGGCTGCTCGGGCTGGCGGTGATACACTAGCGCTAGCGGGCGCCATGATGGACAACGGACAAGCGATACAGGCGATTGTCACCGTTGGCGTTCCTACCCTTGCAGTGTTGGTAGGAATCCTGGTAAACGACGCGCGGCTCTCCGACCTGCGGTCCTACATTCGATAGCATGGAGCGGCGCTCCGATCAGCGCTTCGAAGACCTTAAGGAAACCTGGCGCGCCGAATTGCACCGGGTCGAAGAAGTTCTCGACGCCCGCCTGAAGCATCTGGAGCACAAAGGCTAGCGGCGGCTCTCCGCCCCCCCGTGATGATCCCCTACCGCGCCGCGCTGCGGCCCTTCTTCGGCCAATTATCCGGCGCGTGAAGATCCTCCGGCAGTTTCGTCTGGGCATCGCCTTTGGTGTGCCGGAGCTGCTCCTCGGTCAGATCTTCCGCGGTCGAAAGATCCGCGCCACAGATATTCGCGTGTGACAGGTCCGCTCCCAGCAGCCGCGCACCCACCAGATTCGCGCCGTGGAGGTCTGCGTGGCGCAGATCGGTACCGCGCATGTTTGCCAGCACCAGATCGGCTTCGTACAGCAGCGCGCCGGACAAATTGGCCATCGTCAGATCCGCGCCACGCATGACGGCGAAAGACAGGTCCGGCTTCTCCTGGGGATTCTCTTCCCGCCACTTGTTCCAGGCGTCCACGTCGCGCATTGCCAGCTCGAAATGTTCCTTGTCGGCCATCAGGTGTTTATTGTATCGCTCTGGCCATCAGGAAGCCATCGCCGCCATCCTCGTAGTAGCGCGGCGCCATGCGCACGCGCCGGAAACCCAGCGAGCGATACAATTGCACGCCCCCGGTATTGCCGGTCCGTACCATCAACTCCACGCGCCGGACGCCCGCCAAGCCGAGTTCGCGCAGCGTATGCCGCATAAGAGCATCGGCCACACCCCGCCGGCGATAGTCCGGATGCACGGCCAGAGAGGCGATCTCCGCGTTGCGCTTCTCCATGCATGCGACTGCGTAGCCGGCAATGCGCCCGCCTGCTTTGGCCACCGCGAAGAAGTCGCGGCAATCGCCGTATAGCTCCAGGAAGTATTTCCGCGGCCAGGCTTCCGAGCCGAAGCTCGAGCGTTCGATGCGCAAGACGCGCGGCAGATGGCGCAGCCGGAAAGGAACGATCTGAATCGCGTGGATCAGAGGGCGTTAGCCGTGGAAAGACCGCAGTCGATGTGAATCACCTGGCCGGTGATCTTGCGCGAATAATCGCTGCCCAGGAAAAGCGCGGAATCCGCCACGTCTTCCTTGGAGACGGTCTCCTCGATCGCGCATCGTTTGGCGGCCAGCTCCTGGAAGTGCCTCCAGGCGGCACTGGCAACGGCCAAAGGGTCGGGATGGTTCTCGCCCTTGGCCATCTCGATGGCCTCCTGGAAGGCGCGCGCGCGTTGCGTCTCCAGGGCGCCCGGGTTACGCAGGAACGCGCCCATGATCCCGGTGGCCGCCACGGTCTCGATGGGCCCCGGCGAAAGAGCGTTCACGCGGATCTTTTTCGGGCCCAGTTCCAGCGCCAAGTAGCGCACGGCGCTTTCCAGGGCGGACTTGGAGACGCCCATCAGGCCGTAGGAAGCCTCGGCGCGTTCGGAGGCCTGGTATGTCAGGGTGATCACGCTGCCCCACTCTCTCAGGCTGGGCTTGGCGAAGCGCACGGCCTTGCACAGCGAATGCGCGGAGATGGTCAGACTCTTGCAAAACGCTTCCGCGCCGCAATCCGACGCAGGCTCGGTAAACAATTCGTTGGGCGCAAATGCGATGGCGTGCACCAACACATCCAGCGGATTGTTCTGAAACCGGGCGAAGAAGTTGGTGATCTCTTCGTCCTTCTCGACATCGCAGCGATCACCCTTGACGCCGGGGTTATCCAACAACAGCAGTCGCACGCGGCTGAAAAATTTCTGCTGGTAGCCGATGAAAACGTGCGCCCCATGCTCCGCAAACCGCTTCGCGATGGCCCAGGCCAGGCTGGACTCGTCGGCCACGCCCAATACGGCCACATTCTTGCCTTCCAGCCCCATTCCGCGGTGGTCCGCTGCCATCATCTTCAGTTTGTCCTCGTTTATCTAAAATAGCGCAGTTCCGTGCCGAGGCAGGCGGTCGCTTCTAAGCTTCTGAACGGATGCGTAGCCACCATTCCCGCAGAGGGTCGTCATGCGGAGGGATGAATCGAGCCCGCAACTCGATTACGGACAGGATGCGCCTCAGGTCGCGCGGGGCGGCGCCCGCCCGGATCGCCCAGTGATGTACGATTTGGGACGTCGATCGAAGTTGCACACTGGGTAGAGCCAATTGACCGGCGACCCGCCGGGCCTTTCGGTCGTCGGTGGCCAATGCGTAACCTCTTGAACGGCAGATCGCCAGCGACATCGCTTCTCCGTCGTCCAAGTCGGCGGTAAATTGGACGTAGAATTCTTCTTCTAGGGGGCTGTCGGGGTTGACAATCTTGACAGCGCCGGACGGCAGCCATTCCTCAATTGAAACAGCTTGCCGCGGCTGAGTGGGATCGTCCCTGCGGATGTATAAGGTCTCCTCGACGACAGCCGAACAGACGAAGCAATCCACATCGAGGCTTTCGAGCACCGCAAGGCCGGCTCCCGTCGCCAGGAGGTTCAGAGCGACCGACGTGTCGAGAATGACAGGACACCAATCATTGCCCAGTCGGGAACGGCTATCAACGGCTTCCCAGAGGCTGCGCGAGATCGAGCTCTAATCCGGTAAAGTCGCCCTCAAACTCCCGATGAATGCGGTTTTGAAGCTCCTCCACGATCAGGCGCGAAGACAGCCGGTCCGTGCGCAAATATTTCGCAAGCCGTCCTTCGCTCAGTTCGCCGTTGCGAAAAGCACTGACGGCAAGCGCAACATACCGCTGAGGAAATAGGTCCTTTGCCGGCGGGTTCGCATCTATTCCTAAGAGACGCTGGGCCTTCTGCACCTCGAATCCCTCGGCGACGAGCCGTTCCCAAGTGCCGGCGGCAAGCCTTCGGAGCGTCTCTAGTCGAAGTACCAAAGCTTGGACCGAAACCTGATAGAGATGCGCAAGGCTGACAATTTCGCCCAGCGTCACACCTTTTGGCGAAGAACGATGCAGGTCGCTAAATCGTCGATTGAGTCCCGCGGCGGGCATTAGGAAGTTCTCGGCGAACGCATCCGCAACGCGTTCCTTCGCGGTCTGCAGCCGCCGCTCCAGCAGGATGGTGATCTCCGCCAGATAGCGGTGCATCAGAAAATGTCCAAATTCATGTGCCAGCGACCATTGGCGCCGGTCGCGGGGATGGTTTGAGTTTATTCCGACGCACGCGCCAAGATCTTCGTTGTAGGCGAAAGCCCCCGCGATCTTTGAGGGCATCGCGAAATAGAAGATCCTAAGGCCCACTTCGGCTTCTAATCGCTCGCCAAGATTGCCGATCGGACCATCACCCAGGCCCATGCGGTTTCTTTCGGCAGCCGAGACGTCGCTCGCTACCTGCTCAATTGTGCTGCCGGTGGTCTCGTATACGGGAGGGTACTTGCGTGGACCTGAGACTCCAGCAATTCTTTCAAGCTCCGCATAGTCTTCGGCGCGCCGCTGCAGCTCAAGAGCGACTCGCTCGTATTCCTGGTTCTCTTCGAAGGCCTGGCGTTGGTTTGAGCGGAATTGCGTAACGAAGCCCTCCGTGTGCGCGCGCCGGCCGACGAAGTCCGACACATGCCGGTCGTAAAGCTTGGCGAATCCGATCACTTCGGTGGGCGTGATCGGCCGCTCGCCCTTCTCGATCGCCACAATCGTCGTGCGGGCCATCCCCATCCGATCTGCGACGGCCTGCTGGGTTAGACCGGCGCTTCTGCGCGCGTCCTGAAGACGCGATCCCAGCACCCTCGGATCGATCTCTTCCAAGATCTTGGCTTCCATATTTCCAGCTCAAGTATAATCCGCTGGCCTGACATTGTCAATAATCATTAGATCCCGAGCGACGTAATTGTCAGAATGTCCTTGGTCAAAGCCCCAACCGATACCACCTTCTCTTAGGGGGAGCGGGCGTGGGATCCAGCAGCGCGACCTCGTCGCCGGCGATCACCGCCTGGGGCGCGGTGGTGAAAAGCAGTTTGGCAAGGCCGGGGTTCCAGGTCTTCGCGACGTATTCATATGCGTCGCGGAGGACCGGCGTGCGGTGTCTGGTATCGTGTGCATCGCTGGCGATGAAGTGCACCAGATTACGATTCATCAACTCGGTGGCTACGGACTTGGCGGCGCGTCCGAAGCCGCCCAGCAGGGATCCCGCGGTAACTTGCACGAGCGCACCGTTTTCGACCCAGGATTGCAACTGATCGAGTTTCTTGTGCAGCAGCGCATTGCGTTCGGGGTGCGTGACGATGGGCGTAAGACCGGCCCCCTGCAATCGATCGAAGATTTCTTGCGTAGTGCGCGGGATAAGCAGGTCTGAAAATTCCACCAGAAGATAGCAGAAGTGATTGATGGAATATTTCGGGGGATCGGCCAGTGCATCCTGAATATTCTCCAGGGTGAGATGGAAGTCGCAACCGCGGTGGATGCGGGGGAGGGGGCCCGAGGCGTCTTGCAGTTCGTCGATTTTGCGGCCGATCAGTTCGGGGTCGAAGGTGAACTCGCTGTTGGCGTGCGGCGTCGCGACGATATCGGTGGTGCCCGAATCGGCTGCCAGGCGCAGCATGGCGACCGATTCTTCAAGGTTTCTGGGGCCATCGTCGAGGCCGGACAGGATATGGCTATGGATATCGACCAACCCCGATGCTACTACAAGTGGCGGCACCCGGTAAAATGTTCGGAGATTATCCGGAGGCTCGCGGCACCTGATGGGAAAGGAGATCGTTTGCATGTCTTACTTCGCCCGCCGGGCTTCGCTCGGCCTGTTGTCGCTCTGTGCCCTGCCGGCTGGTTTCGCCGCCAGCTCTGCCATCGGCCTGGTGGTTGCCAATGGCAGCTTCCAATTGGACCACTCGAATGTACGTGGAACCGCCACGCTGTTCGACGGCAACACCATCGAAACAAACATTTCGTCGTCGCAACTTAAGCTCAACAACGGAGTTAGTCTGCGTCTGGCGGCGGAGACGCGCGCGCGCGTCTACGATTCGCGCCTGGTTTTGGAAAAAGGAATCGGGCAATTGGAGTCCACCAAATACCGCATTGAGGCCGCTAGTTTGCGGGTTGAGGCGGATCAGCCCGGCGCCACCGCGCGGGTGCAGTTGGCTGGGCCGGCGCGCGTGGTGGTCGCCGCACGCGACGGCAGCGTGCGCGTGAGCAACGGCGATGGCGTGCTTATCGCCAGACTCTATAGCGGCCGCGAAATGGTGTTCGAGCCGCAGGAGGCGGGCGCTGCCACGCTCACGAAGGTTTCCGGCATCCTGGCGCTCAAGGACGGCAAGTTCATACTGGTTGACCGGATCACGAACGTCACCATGGAGTTGCGGGGCACCGGCCTGGAGGCCGAGGTCGGCAATCTGGTGGAGGTCACCGGGACGGTGGATTCCGCCGCGCCCACCGTGGCGGGTGCATCGCAGATCGTCGATGTCACCAGCGTCAAGCGCCTGACCAAAAGCGCGCGCGCGGCGGGCGCGGCAGGCGCCGGGGCCGCTGGAGCCGGTGCTGGGGCGGCCGCGGCTGGCGGCCTCTCCACAGGCGCCATTGTGGCGATCGTAGGCGGAGTCGCTGCAGCGGGCACGCTTGGAGGCCTGGCGGCCGAGCACGATCTGCCGGGCCAGGGATCGAGCCAACCGAGCACCAGCCGGTAATGTAAGGCCAGTTTCGCTAACGGTTCCCGGCCGGCGCGGCGGACGCCCGGTCTGCGCCGAACGGCTCGCTCTTCGTCTCACACAGGCGCGAGTGCGTTTTGCCACGGAGCCGTTAGCGATTCCAAAATAAACAGAGAACAAATTGGCGTGGTGTTTACCATCTGTATGCTGAGACGATTTCAACTTATTTTGGTTAGCCCCGGAATGGGACTAAGACAGCGATAGCTTTGCCTCATGACTAAGTCAAATGCATGGTTCGCTCTAACTGCCAAGCCCCGGCACGAGAAGGTGGTAGCCGAGAACTTGCGCGGCAAAGGCCTGGAGTCGTTCGTACCGCTCTACACGGCGCGCCGGCAGTGGACGGATCGCGTCCAGTCCGTCGACTTGCCGTTATTTCCCGGTTATGTGTTCTGCCGTTTCGCCTATGCCAGCCGGCTTCCGGTGTTGAATACTCCGGGTGTGACTTCGGTGGTGAGCTTTTCCGACGTCCCCGCCCCGGTGGCGGACGACGAGATCTCGCGCATCCGCGCTATAGAGGCCTCGGGGCTGCCGTCGCAACCGTGGCCGTACGTGCGCGTGGGTCAAAGGGCGCGTATAGAACGCGGCTCTCTGGCTGGCCTGGAAGGCGTTCTGATCCGCGAGAAGGATGGGCTCCGCGTCGTGGTTTCCGTGGAACTGCTGCGCCGCGCGGTAGCCGTGGAGATCGGCCGCGACATGATCCGCGCGGTGGAAGGCGCGGAGCACGCCACGATGGCGCGTGTGTATCTTACTGGGCAAGGGCTGCGCCATTGATGACCCGCCTTAGGTTGATTCACCGTTTGACAGATGACCAGCAAGCCTCGAAACCGAATCGTGGTATTCCGGCTCAGCCAGGAAGAGTACCAGTCGCTCAAGGAAGCTTGCGACCGTGCGGGCGCGCGCAACCTTTCCGACTTTACCCGTTCCGAGGTCTTGGAATATCTGAACTCGGATGGCTCAGGCGGCCACATGGCGCGCCGTTTCACTGCGCTCGAACAGCAGATATCGCTCGTACAATTCCAACTGAACGACTTGCTTCATGGAGTGTTTCATGCAGAGATCAAGCAGCAGCCATAGGGCCAGACCGGTAGGTCCGCCCTGCCTACTCTTGCTGGCAATTCTATCCGTGGCGCCTGCGCAGGTGCGTCCCGCGCCGGAGGCGGCCTACGCGAATCTGCCGGCCCAGCGCATCGGCGCCAACGATCTGGTGGCGGTCTCGGTATACGACGTGCCGGAATTGACGCGCACAGTACGGGTGGGCGCGGATGGGCTGATGCGGCTCCCCATGCTGAAACAGCGCATCAAGGCCGACGGACTGATGCCGAGCGAGTTGGAAACGGCGATCGCCACCGCACTGGTAGCGGAGCAACTGATCGTAGACCCTTTCGTCACCGTGACCATCGCCGAATACAACAGCCGTCCCATCTCCGTGGCGGGCGCGGTAAAGCAGCCGCTTACGTTCCAGGCGTCCGGTCCGGTGACGTTGCTCGAAGCCATCACTAAGGCCGGCGGCCTGGCTCCCGAAGCCGGACCCGAAATCCTGGTCAGCCGGGCGCAGTCGGCGCCGGATGGCTCCGTCACCGCGCTGGTACAGCGAGTTCTGGTCAAAGGCCTGATCGATGCGGCGGATCCCGCGCTGAACATAACTTTGATCGGCGGCGAGGAGATCCGCGTGCCGGAAGTGGGGCGGGTTTATGTAATCGGCAACGTCAAGAAGCCGGGCGCTTTCACCGTCCAGGACGGCGTGGAATCGACCGTTTTGAAGATGCTGGCGTTATCCGAGGGTCTCACGCCCTACGCCTCCAAGGATGCCTACATTTACCGGCGGGAAGCCAACGGCGGCAAGAATGAAATCCAAATCCCGCTGAGCAAGATCATGGAGCGCAAAGCGCCGGACGCGCCCCTGCTGGCCAACGATATTCTGTACGTGCCGGATAACAAGGGCCGGCGCATGACTCTCGGCGCGCTCGAAAAGGTCCTGGCCTTCGGCGCGGGCGCCAGCACCGCGCTTATTTACGCCGGAGTTCGTTGAATCGACGTCCCGCATGAAAGCTAACGATATGACCGAACCCAGAGCTCTCCCTGCGCCCAACCAAGCCTTGCAGCCAAGCTGGAGCGGGTACGACATGGAGCCGCAGGAGCAGTCCGCAGTCCCCCTGGCGCACTATCTTTGGATCCTGCGCCGCCACCGCTGGAAGATTCTCGCATTCGTCTTCGCGTGTGTGACCGCCACCTTCATCGTTTCCGCGCGGCTAACGCCTATTTACGAATCTACGGTCACAGTGGATATCGACCGCCAGATACCCTCGGCCATCATCGGCCAGGATGCCGCGCGCGCCCCGCTGAACGACGCGGACCAGTTTCTGGCGACTCAGGTGAAACTCATACAATCGGATTCGGTGTTGCGGCCCGTGGCGCAACAGTATCACCTGCTCGATCTTGAAAAAGAGTCTTCCGACGTCACCCCCGAGAAGTCTTCCGAGGCCGAGGAGGATGCCCCCATTCTGCTGAAAAAGCTGAAGGTCACGCGCCCGCCCAACACTTACCTGTTGTTGATCAGTTACCGTTCGCCGCAGCCGCGTCTGGCAGCCGGCGTGGCGAACGCCGTGGCGCGTTCCTATGTGGAGCATACGTATAACATCCGTTTCCAGTCGTCCGCGTCCTTGGCGGACTTCATGGAAAAGCAGCTTGAGGAGTTGAAGGCCAAGATGGAGCACTCATCGGCGGCCCTGGCGCAATTCGAGCGCGAACTGAACGTGATCAATCCCGAAGAGAAGACCAGCATTCTCTCCGCGCGGCTGCTCCAGCTCAACACCGAGTACACCAACGCGCAAACCGATCGTGTGCGCAAGGAATCCGCCTGGAAATCGGTGCAAAGCGGATCGCTCGAAGCCGCCCAAGTCTCCACTCAAGGCGACAATCTGAAGACGCTCTCCGCCAAGCTGGACGAAGCCCGCCAGAGATTCGCCGACACTAAAACGCATTATGGACCAAACCATCCCGAGTACCGCAAAGCCGCGGTGCAAGTGGAGGAGATAGAGCGCCAGTTGCAGGAAAGCAGCAAGAACGCGGCGCAGCGGGTGGAGGTGGAGTACCACGAATCCATGAACCGCGAGAGCATGCTGCAGAAAGCCGTATCCGAGACCAAGGCGGAGTTCGACCGGCTGAACGCGCGCAGCTTCGACTACCAGAACCTGAAACGGGAAGCCGAGGCCGACAAGTCGCTTTATGAGGAACTGGTGCGCAAAATCAAAGAGGCCGGCATCAACGCGGGATTCCAGAACAGTTCCATCCGCATCGCCGATCCGGCGCGCGCCGCCATCCGGCCCGTATTTCCGAACATGAAGCTCAACGTGTTGCTGGCCTTTCTGTTCTCTACGTTGGTGGCAGTGGGGTTTGCGGTGCTGACCGACTTGCTGGATAGCTCCGTGCGAGATCCCGAGCAGGTTCACACGCTGTTTCAGACCGACGTGCTGGGAAGCCTGCCGATGGTGCGAACATGGCGCCGCGGCTTTGTCTCGGCGATGGCGGGCGAGGCCGGCTCGACGGCGCTGGTGCACGCGAGCGAGGAAACCGCCGCGGCAGCGCCGGATCGCACCGTCACCGGCTTTGAAGAAGCCGTGCGCACGCTACGCAACTCGATTCTACTGGGATCGTTCGACCGCCGCTTGCGATCGCTTATGATTACCAGCGCCACGCCATCGGAAGGCAAGACCACCACAGCCGTGCATCTGGCTATCGCGCACGCGCAGCAGAAGCACAAAACTCTGCTCATCGACTGCGATCTGCGCCGTCCCGGGGTCCACTCCAAGCTGGGCATTAATCCGGAAGCAGGTCTGGCCGCGGTTTTGCAGAATGGCATGCAGTGGCGCGAGAAGCTGGTGAAACTGCCGGATCTCGCCGATCTGGATATCCTGCCCACCGGCTTTTCCAGCCGCCGGGCCGCCGACCTCATCGGGCGGCGGTTGCCGGAAATCCTGGAAGAAGCCGCCAATGAGTACGACCTGATCGTGGTGGACTCGCCGCCCATTCTGGGCTTCCCCGAGCCATTGCAAATGGCCGCCGCGGTGGATGGCGTGGTGATGGTCGCCAAGGCCGGCGAAACGAACCGCAAAACGGTGGGTTCGGCGCTCAGTACCCTGCAGCGCGTGCGCGCCAACGTGGTCGGCCTGGTGCTGAACTCAGTGACCAGCAACATGAGCGACAGCTATCGCTACTACGGGTATTACGGGAAGTATTACCGATACTATAAGTCCCCGGAGTGAGCCGGCCGCGGGTTTTCCATCCATGAGCAGCGCAACATCTGTCGAGCCGCTTTGTAGTGGCGTCGTGGAAGTGGACGCGGCGCCGGTCCGGTCGCTGCGCTCCAATTTCAGTTGGACGCTGGTGGGAAACCTCGTCTTCGCCGGCACTCAATGGGGTATTTTGGTGGTCTTCGCCAAGCTAGGCAATCCGGAATCGGTGGGAGTCTTCAGCCTAGGCCTGTCTATTACCGCCCCAATCATGCTTTTCGCCGGACTACAACTGCGTGCGGTGCAGGCAACCGATGCGCGCCGCATGGTCCCCTTCGCAGACTATGCCGGAACACGGACACTGAGCACGTGCGCCGCAGTTCTCTTGATCTGCGCGATCAGCACGGCTGGGTACCGCGGCGCGACCGCCGCCGCCATCGCGGCGCTGGCGTTGAGCAAAGGGATCGAGTCGTTGAGCGACATCGTGTATGGCCTTTGGCAACTTCAGGAGCGAATGGACCTGGTGGCGCGGTCGCTGATGTTGCGCGGCGGACTCTCGCTGGCGGCCACGACGACCTGCTTTGTCCTCTGGCACACGGTCTGGGCGGCGGTCTGCGGCATGGCGATAGCCTGGGCAGGCGTGTTTGCCTTCTTCGATTTGCGGCGCGCGGCGGGAGCCGGCGGCATTCTGTTCCGCTATCGCTGGGCGGCCATTAAATACCTGCTGCGGATCGCCTCTCCGTTAGGGATCGTGACCATGCTGGTTTCATTCAACGGCAACGTGCCGCGCTACATGATTAGCGGAATGCGAGGAATCCGCGAATTAGGTATCTTCTCCGCTCTAAGTTACACCCTGGTGGCCGGCTCCAGTATCGTAAACGCGCTGGGACAATCCGCCATGCCGCGCCTGGCCGCTTATTGGGCCCACGGCCGCGCGCGCGAGTTTCGCAAGCTAGCCAACCAGCTTCTGGGTCTCGGGCTGTTGTTGGGAGGCGCGGGGATAATTGTGTCCGCGGTGGCGGGCGGCCCGATTCTTAAGCTGATCTACGGCGCCGAATATGCGAAAAACACGGGGCTGTTCGTGTGGCTGATGGTCGCGGCGGCCCTCAACTACCTAACATCGTTCGCCGGTTACGGCCTGATGGCGGCCCGCTTGTTCCGCTGCCAATTGCCCCTGTTTGGCTCGACCACGGCGTTGACGCTGGCGTCCTGCGCCTGGCTGGTGAAGGCCGACGGCGCGCGGGGCGCGGCACAGGCGATGGCTGCGGTCGGAGTGGTCCAACTGCTCGCCATGCTGGCTCTACTGAACTCGCGCAAGACAGAACAATCCACGCGCTTGTTGTGGGAGTGATTTCATGAGAGTACTGCATGTCTTGGGCAGCATGAACCGCGGGGGTGTGGAGACATGGCTCATGGACATCCTTCGGAATGTCGATCGGCAGCGGATCCAGATGGATTTCTTGTTGCATACCTGCGCGAAGGGCGCCTTCGACGATGAGATCGCCGCGCTCGGATCGCGTGTTATTAGCTGCCCCGGCACACGCCGTCCGGGTGTCTACGCTTACAGGTTTCTTCGGCGCGTGTCTGCGTACGGACCGTACGATGTGGTGCACAGCCATGTACATCTGTACAGCGGCTTGGTGCTTGCACTGGCCGCGTCAGCCGGCATAAAGCACAGAATCGCGCACAGTCACAACGACACTGCGGCGCGGGAGGCGGCCGGCGCAGGCTACCGTAAGGCGTATGCCGCACTGATGAAGGCCGGAATACGCCGATACGCAACCATGGGATTAGCGGCGAGCGGGCGCGCCGCGGACGCTTTGTTCGGTCCGGACTGGCGGCGCGACCCGCGTTGGCGGTTACTCTATTACGGAATCGACGTTCAAAAATTCCTGCCCCAGTGCAGCCGGAAGCAATTGAAAGAACGGGCAGGACTTCCGCCCGGCTCCCGGGTGGTTGCCCACATTGGCAGATTCGACCCGCAGAAGAATCATCCTTTTATGGTCGATATTGCTAAAGAGGTCATTCGCCGCGACAGCAGGGTGCACTTCGTGTTCGTTGGCGATGGCCCATTGCGGCCAACAATCGAGCGGTCCTGCGAGGCCCGCAATATTCGCGCGCACTGCCATTTTCTCGGGATTCGCAGCGACGTTCCCGAGATTCTGGGCTGCGCCGATGCATTTCTCTTCCCCTCACTGTACGAGGGTCTTGGGCTGGTCCTGATCGAGGCCCAGGCGGCGGGTGTTCCCTGCATTTACTCCGATGTTGTCCCAAAGGAGGCCGATGTGACGCCCCATCTCATCACGAAGCTTCCGCTGAGCGAGGGTGCCCTGGCTTGGGGGGAGTCGCTACTCGCCATTTTGTCGCTGCCCGCCCGGCCGGTGTTTCATGGACCTGGCTCACCGGTGGAGCAAAGCGCCTTCACGATACAGAAGAGTGTCGCCGCGCTAACGGACTGTTACCTGCTCGCCTGAGATGAGGAATCCTTTCACCGTGCGAAACCAATCGCAGCTTCGTAGACTCGCCGGCCCCGCGGTTGGTTGGCAGCGGCACGCCCGTTCCTGGCCTGCGTCCGTAGCGATATGCTGCGCCATTGTGGCCTCGTTTATAGCCTTCTCCCCGGCGTGCCTGCACTGGTTCGTGCTGCCGGTGGCGATTTGCGGCGCGCTTCTCACAAACAGAGCCGTGGATGCGGTACTCGATCAGGGCGCCATCTTTACCGTGGACGGCCTTTTTGCCGTAATCGGCTTCCACTTCTTCTTCCTATCCCCCCTTTTAGCCGTTACTCTTGAGCACCGTCTCGAATATCTGCCGGGCCAACCGGACGACTGGCGCGACTGGCTGGGCCGCATGGCCGCAATCAACGTCGCAGGACTCCTGGCATATCAAATCGCAAGAGGCAAAGCGCTCGGCTCCATGCGGCCGTGGAAGACGGCATGGCTATTGGAAGAATCCCGTTTCAACATTGTGAATGGCTGTGCACTGTGCGTCTGCGGAACCGTCCAGATATACTTGCTTGTGAAGTTTGGCGGTCTCACGGGCTTTGCCGACAAGCTTCTGCACGACGCGGCAGCTTGGGAGAACACGGGCTGGCTCTTCGTAATCGGCGAATCCGTTCCCATCCTGGCCATGATCGCCTTCGGCCAGTGGATCTCTCGCCGTAGGCGGAGGGTCGGATGGCCGGCCCTGGCGCTTTTGCTGGTTGGATTCCTGGTGGCCCAGATTCTCTGCGGCGGCCTGCGCGGCTCAAGGAGCAATACCATCACCTGTCTCTTCTGGGCTGTAGGCATTGTCAACTATTGCGTGCGGCCGGTGCCCAGAAAGGTGCTGGCGTTGGGTCTCCTGGTCGTTATGGGCCTGATGTATTTTGGCGGATTCTACAAGGCCATGGGCACGGATGCCGTGAAAGCGCTCACGAGCGAGGAAGAGCGCAGCTATATGTCTCAACGTAGCGGCCGCACCGTCGAACTCGCGGTTCTCGAGGACCTTGGTAGATCGGAAGTTCAGGCCTTCGTATTATATCGGCTCTCGGAGGGGCATGAGGGCTATCAACTCGCCTGGGGACAAACCTATCTGGGTGCCCTGACGCTCCTGATTCCAAAGGCCGTCTGGCCCGCCAGGCCGGAGGGCAAGGTGAAATGGACAACCGACGTGGAATATGGTTCCGGCACCTATGGCGCCACTGTGGTGAGGTCGTCGCGGGTCTACGGCCTGATGGGCGAGTGGATGCTGAATTTCGGCTGGTACTTCGGGCCCTTGTCTATGGCCGCGCTCGGATTGTTTGTCGGAGTCACACAGCGATTTACGCGGACGGCGGTGTGTGGAGATTGCAGAAAGATGCTAATTCCCATTGTAGCGGCGATTTGCGTCATAATTCTCGCATCCGACTCCGACAACGACGTTTACTCCGCGGTCAAGTACCTCACGATTCCCTTGGCGGTTCTCTGGATGAGCACAAGAAAAGTGAGACTCCGCGGGCATAAAACGGTGCAGCCACAATGACTCGCGCCGTGTTGCATCGGGTACGCCCTTATTGCCGCAACTTCCTCGCCCGAAGAGCCGGCATGGTCCTGGTACGCAAGCCTCCGACTCTTCTGCGCAACGCCGGTAGCGAGCTCACCGTTTCCCTCGACATGGTTTTAGGGCACTACCGTCAAACACATCCGCGGGTTCAGTTCCTCCAGATTGGGGCGTTCGACGGCATTTCGAACGATCCAATATACCCTTTGGTCGAGAAGCATGCTCTCCACGGCGTCTTGGTGGAACCCCAACCCGACGCATTCCGCGCTCTGCAGTCGAATTATGCGTGTTTTACGCACTCGCGATTTGCCTTTGTGAACGCCGCAATCGCCGGCAAGGACGGATCGGCTTCTCTATATCGAATCAGACAGGACGCGCAGGGCCCCGCGTGGCTTCGCCAAATAGCGAGTTTCAACAAGAGCGTCGTCCTTAAGCATGCCGCAACCGTGCACGGGCTGGAATCGCTTGTAGAAGAGACGCGTGTTCCATGTGTATCGTTTGAAACACTGCTCGCGAGTCACGGCATCGATCGCGTAGACCTTCTTCAAATAGACGCCGAAGGACATGACGGGGAATTGATCCGGCTCTTCAATGTCGCTGCGCGTGAGCCTGCCATTGTCCGATTTGAACACAAGCATTTAACACCCGCGGATTACGAAGACACACTTTCGTCGCTAATCGACAATGGGTACAAGGTTGCGATATGCGGCGACGATACGCTTGCTTATCGGGAGGGATAAATATGCCAGCTTGCCGCGTTTGCCCATACTTCGCTTCCGATTCAAGCTGCACTGCCCACGGGAAAGCCTCCGAAGTACTGGCGCGCCCCCTGCCGCCGCCGCCACTCGGACCCTGCATCATCCCCATCACCGATGGCTATTTGGCGCAGATCGGACCGGGCATGAGAATTCTCGATGTTGGCTGCGGTACATATCGGGCCATCCGGTCGTATTGTCAATCCGTTGGCGCGGAGTACGAGGGTATCGACATAGGCGCGACCTACTTCGGGAAGCCGGTGGTCGCGACGCGTATCGAAAACTTGGCCGATCTGTCGTTTCCCGACGAGTGCTTCGACATGGTAATCGGGAATCAGACCATGGAACATTGGGCGGAATCCGGCTGCTCCCTGAGATGGGGATTGTACCAATGCTTTCGCGTCTGTAAGCCGAACGGCCGGGTGCTGATGAATGTGCCTATTCATTTCCATGGGACGCGCGAATTCTTGCTCGGCCGCACGGAGGCGATAAGACGATACTTCGGCGAGTTCTCGTCCACTGTCTGCTTTGAGGCGTGGGGGGTTCCGTCCACACCGATTCCGCCCTTAGTATACTTTCCATGGTATATGCCCCGGCTTTCAAAGCCGGCATTTATCCTCGACATACAAGCCACTAAGGACAAACCCTTGCCAGTGGGTGTGAGGAGGGGATTTCGCGCTACCGGCCGTTTGGCGGAGCTACGGAACTATCCGGTGTCCTATAACATACATCGGGTCTTCCGAAAGGCTGCTGCGTGGGGGTCTTAGGAGTTAGCCGGTGTGGCCTTTCTCCAAGGGCCACCCGCCGCCAGCAGCATCGCCAGGAGCCAAAACGAGTATGAAGCAACCTTCGTCTAACGTCGAGTGGCGCGTATATGGCAAGGCCGATTATGGCGCGTCGGACGATCTCGCCCTGGGGGTCCGGGAGTGGGCCATCCTGCGCCGTCAACTCCGGCAATACGGGCTGGAAGGCCATTGCAAGGCCGTGGAGTTGGGCTGCGGCGACGGGCGACTGACCCATAGTATAGCCCGGGAGTTCGCGGCCGTCGAGGCGCTGGACATATCCAAGGAACGTCTGGCACGGGCCCGGCAACAGGTAGACCTGCGGAACATCGACTGGTGTCTGATAGACGGGCCGCCCATGCCGGCCGAATCGGCTACGGCGGACCTGGTGATCTCGACGCATGTCATCCAACACATTGCGAACCTGGCTGTCGTGAAGGCGTACTTCGCCGACTCTTTCCGCGTCTTGCGTCCGGGGGGCGTCCTTCTGATGCACATCCCTGTTGCGGGCGCGCACGGTTCGACTGGACACCTGGGGGATGTCTTGAGGCGAACGCCAAAACAATGGGTAAAGGCCGCGGCACTACCCCTGACCAGGGCGCTGATGCGTGCCGGGATCGAGCGCTTGCCGTGGAAGATCGACTTCTACAGGTGGTACGACTACCCGTGGCTGCGCGCCACGCTGGAGCGTATCGGCTTTACCGAGGTAGAGCTTCGCCTGCTTCCCTGGTCCGGCGGCCACAGTTACGTTTTAGCGCGGCGGGCGGCCATGGGATCGCCGGCGGCTATCGCGTGAAAACCGCCCCGTCCGGCTTCCGAGCTGTGGAAATCTCTATGCGCGTTTTGGTCTCTTGTGAGCATCGCTTTCGGCGCACGCCCGATGGCGCCGTCTGGACGCAGCCGGCTTATCGCCATGAGTTCTGGCGGCGCTATCTGGAGGTGTTCGATCGCGTGCAAGTGCTCGCGCGGGTGCTGGATGTCCCCCGCGTGGACGGCGAATGGTACCGGGCAGATGGCGCCGGGGTCGATTTCGCCGCGGTACCTCACTACGTCGGTCCGCTCCAGTATCTGGTGCGCTACCGCCGGATACACACCGCCGCTAGCAATACACTCGCTCCCGATGCGGCGGTGATCATGCGCGTTCCATCGTTTCTCTCGTCGCACCTAACACCCAGGCTCTATGCCACCGGGCAGCCGTTTGGCGTGGAAGTCGTCGGAGATCCCTTGGACACTTTTGGGCCAGGATCTGTGGATCACCCGCTGCGGCCGTTTCTCCGCTGGTGGCTCCCGCGGCAGCTTCGCGAGCAGTGCGTGCGGGCGAGCGCGGTCGCTTATGTCACCAAGTTTGCGCTGCAAGCCCGGTATCCCTGCCGCGCTTTTGGAGTGGGCGTTTCCGATGTGCAGTTACCGTCCGAAGCCATCCGGGTGGAAGACAACGTCCTGGCGACACACTACTCGAGCGTCGAACTGTCCATCGGAGAATGCTTCAGCCGCCGGTTGTCCGACGCCGCGCGAGGCCGCGAACTGCGGCTTGTGACGGTCGCATCCCTGGAACAACGCTACAAGGGCGTAGACCACCTGATTTCGGCCGTTGCCACATGCATTCGGGAGGGGCTGGATGCCAACCTGACGGTGATCGGAGACGGCAAGCACCGTGGCGAACTCCAGCGTCTCGCTGAAGGCCTCGGGGTGCGCGAGCGCGTGACTTTTCTCGGACAACTCCCGGCGGGCGCTGCGGTCCGCCGGGAACTCGACCGGTCGGACATTTTTGTTTTGGCGTCATTAACCGAGGGTTTGCCCCGCGCCATGGTGGAGGCCATGGCCCGTGCATTGCCTTGCATTGGCACGGCCGTGGGTGGAATTCCGGAACTGCTGCCTCCCGAGGATCTAGCGCCGCCGGGCGATGCACCCGCGCTGGCTGCCAGAATCCTCGAAGTCGCCCGCGACCCGGATCGCAGGATCGGTATGTCTTCCAGGAACCGGATCCGCGCCCGCGACTATAGCGATCCGGTTCTGCGCGAACACCGGCTGGCCTTCTATCGCCATCTGCGTCAAGCCATGTCGGGATGGGCTGCGGGACGAACCCCCAGTGGACGCCCTCAGGTTAACGGAACAGTTGCCCCATGCGGATCCTCCACATCGTGAAAACTTCCAGCGGCGCCGCATGGGCCGCTCTCCAGGCCGCTGAACTGGCGCGCCTGGGAGTGGATGTGCACGTCGCGGTTCCGTCCGGCGAGGGCGGCAGTATGCGGCTTTGGCAAGACGCCGCGGCGAAGATTCACGTGGCGGCGCTCGATTTTCCGGCGAGAAGCCCGTGGCAGCTTCCGTCGGTATATGCGCGGGCCCGCGCAGTGGTGGCTTCCGTGAAACCCGATATCATCCACACACACCATGTCGGACCCACCCTGGTCATTCGCCAAGCGCTGGGCAGGAGGCACTCGACCCCCCGCGTTTTCCAGGTCCCCGGCCCGCTGCATTTGGAGCACTGGCTCTACAGAACGTGGGACTTGGCGTGCGCCGGCGCACGCGATTTCTGGATCGCCTCCAGCCGGTGCATCCGGGGCCATTACTTCCAGGCGGGCGTTGACCGTTCGCGAGTGTTCTTGAGTTACTACGGATTCGGTCCCGCCGGATTTTCCAACGTGCGGTCGAACCGGCTCCGGCGCCAGCTAGGCATACCCTCGAGCGCATTTGTAGCCGGCAACATTAGTTACATTTATGGGCCGAAACGCTATCTGGGCCAACGATCCGGACTTAAGCGCCACGAAGACCTGATCGCGGCTCTGGGTTTGGTGCTGCGCCAGCGCTCCGATGCGATCGGCATCTTGGCAGGCGGTCCCTGGGGACGGGCGGCGCGCTATCAAGAACGGTTGCGGCGACTGGCGCAAAGGGTTGGCAAAGGCCGGATCTTGATGCCTGGCCATTGGTCGCTCTCCGAGGTACAGGCGTATTGGCCGGAGTTCGACTGCGCCATGCATGTCCCGATCTCGGAGAACTGCGGCGGTGTCGTGGAGCCGTTGGTGGCTGGCGTTCCGACCATCGCG
>DATNMW010000409.1:0-27991 GCA_035602155.1 Bryobacteraceae bacterium
GCCAGGCGCCAGCAGAACACCGCGCTGGGCAAGCCTCTGGCAGAATTGGCGAGTGTCAAATCCGTCCGACAGCCAGGGAAACGCGGTCATCCCTCCGCTAGGTCTCAGCCAGCGCAAGAAGCCGTCATGCTGCGCGAAAAGCCGATCGAGCAGCGCAAGATTCCGCTGTGCTACCTGAAGGGCGCGTGCGTAAATGGCATGGCTGTGCCTCAGGGCGAGAACGGCGAGCCGCTCGCCAAACACATTTCCGGTGATAGTGAAGTAATTGCGCGCATGATGATAGCGCTCACGCCGCCGCGGATCGCGATCGATCATCCAGCCAACCCGCAGCCCGCTCAGGCAAAGAGCTTTCGAGAAATCGCCGATCACCGTAGCGTGGGGAAGGCGCGCCGCCGACTGCGTCCCTGGACCGTGATAAATGGGATGATACACCTGATCCGAAACAAACTGAATGCCGCGTTCCACGCAGAAATCGTGCAGGCCCTGCATCTCTCGATCGCTCAAGACCGCGCCTGTGGGGTTGTGGGGGGAGTTGACGAGCAGCAAGCGGGTGTTGCGGTCAACGAGCCGGCGAATGTCATCGGGGTCCACACGGAACCGATTCGCGGCGCGCAGAGTATAATGACGGACCGCAATCCCGAGGGACTCCGCCAAGGCCGTGTTGGCGGGGAAGCCCGGCTTCGGGAGCACCACGTTCGCTCCCGATTCCGCCGCCAGGAAAAACAGAATCAGCAGCGCCTCGGAGGCCCCCGTCACCACCTGCACATCGTCGTCGTCGACTTCCTCCAGAGCCGCGATAGCTGCGCGCAGCGCCGGACTGCCTGCGGCGCTGGTGTATGACACACGTGTGTCCAGCAGATCTTGCATCTCGTCCTGGGGTGAAAGCGCCAGCAGGTCGCGAAGGGTCCACACGGGGCCGGTGCTAGAGGCCAGGTCATACTCGATCGGCGAGTCGGGCGCGTTCTTCTGCTCGATCCATTGATCGAGGAGAAAAGGGGGTAGATCCATATTTGAAATTCCTCCTCAATAGAGGATGACATTCCGTTAAGGAAGATGCAGCCACAACCCATCGCGGCTCGGTTAATAGTGGCCGCATGCGGAAATGTGCTATCTTCGGATGCTGAATGACCCAAAAGGCATGAAATAGGGCCTGCGCAGTTGGTCGGGCCGATGGAAATGATGCCGAACGATGCCGGTGAGCATTGAAGACGTCGATCGCTTCTTCCACGATCTGAATTTCAGATTTGACACGGTGGGGGAACTCGATTTGCACCTCGCAAATCAGTTCAACGTGTTTCGCTGGCTCTACCGCGAGATAACCCTATCGTCAATAATTCGTGAGCTGCTCGATCCGAAAGGGTCCCACGGCCAGGGCGATGCATTCCTGAGGAGATTCCTCGATATGGCTGGCCTGCATCATCTCGTGATCGACCCAAATGCCCCGCGGCCCACGTGCGAGGAACCGACTACGTACGCTACCAGCCCACTTAAGAAGAGTATACATCTTTCTGCGCCCGGACAACCGATTCGCTATCGGTATCGAGAACAAACCGCGGGCGGCGGATCAGCCAGGCTGGGTCAAGGACTATTCCGATCATCTGACGAACAAATACGGTGACGGCTATCTGCTGATTTACCTAACGGCCGTTCCCGGGGACCCCTCGGGTGACGACGAACGAGCGGCAAAGGGACTTGGGCGCAAGTTCCTGAACATCTCATACAAAAAGGACATTAAGAACTGGCTGGAGGCCTGCCGTGATGCTTGTCGCGCTGACAAGGTCCGCGGCTTCCTCAAGGATTTCATAAATTATGTGAAGGTCATGGAGGAGACCGAGATGCTTAGTGAACAGGATCGGACGCTAATTGTGGACTACATTTGCGATCACCCAGTCGGCCGTCTTAAGGTTGCGTATTCTGTGACGTCCACCTGGCGAGACGTGCAGCGACGTATAGTGAAAGACTTCCAGGCCGCCTTGGCGACAAGTCTGGCGGTTGACTTCGGCGATTCGTGGTCGGTCACACCTGTTCAGGATGACAAGTTGCTTGACAAGTGGAACGAATTCAAGGTAACAAAAGGGTAATGGGGAGGCCGCTTCGCGTTCGCGTTAAGCTTTGAATGGGACGACTGTGTAGGCCTTACGTTTGGTATCTATAAGAGCGACGTATCCGCGCCCCATACCCCGGCCTAAGATCAAAGATGGATGAGGCCACAGGCATCAGGGGCCGCGACTGGCCGCACTGGGAATGGGCGCCCCCAGTGGACAATCAGTATAAGAACTGGAATATCCCAGACACCCTTGAGAAACTTGCCTCGAAGAAGGATGCGTTAAGCTATTTCGTCGGTTGGTTCCTCAAGATGAGGGAGTTGGCCGAGCCGCTCATCGACAGAGCGTGCTCCGCATCGTAACCCCGCCAATCCCGCTGCTATCCATCGGTCGTAGGACCCAGCGCCTCCGCCAACCAGGCGGGCACGCCGACCGCCACGTAGCGGATTCTGCCGTCGGCGGCTTCCAGGACTAGGTCTGGTCCCGAGTCGTGCCGGCTGTTGTCGAAGACCTGCGCTTGGTCGAATTCTTGAATCGCCCTCCGGAGGTTCTTCATGCTCGCGCTGTGTATCCTCCGGATCTCATCGGGTGGCGCGGAATGACCACCGCCATCCGCCCGAACCGCAACGCGGCTGATGTTGAGTTCCACGTCGTCGAGCGCCACGTATAGCAGCACTGTCAAGAATCCGTTGGCGCGCGCCTCGTCCGCCTGCAGGAAAGTGATGTCCGTCCGCAGGGTCGTCTCATAAGCGAAGCTTCTCCTGCCGCGTATGTGGCCCGCGATGAACCGCTCCAGTTCCTTGCCGACTTGGATCCGCACAGGCGGAGTGATGTTCCGGTAGGAGCCGCCGTTCAATTCCGCCGCCCTATCGTCGGCATTGAAAGAGTCGAGGCCAGTCTCCGCGACTGGGAAGAGGCTGGACTTGCCGCTGCCGGGCGGCCCGGCGACGACGATCATCCTGGGAGCGTGCATTTTGAGCAGGGGAGCATGTCGGGTGGCGTCTCTTTCTTAATGCGCCGTCCCTGGGGGTCGATCAGCCCCTCGCGCTGAAGGTCCGCGACCACCTTGCGGCGTCTGGCGCGGGCCTTTTCAAGCTCCTGCTCCGTAAACCTCGCGCGCTCCTCAGGGTCCTGCAAATTGGCGTTGTCCCAACCGATCTCTTTGGTTTTGTGGGCCATTTGCGTTTGCAGGAGCCGGACGCGTGCGATCCGGTCTCGATCCAATGTTACCACCTGCTCGGTTAACATGATGGAGTGACCGCCCGCTGCATATTCTTCCTGCTCGGCGCTCTTCCCCTATTCGGCGCCGAGGCTACGATTGACGATCGCGTCCAATTCAGCCAGGTCTTCGGGGAAACGCGCAACTTCCGCATCTTCCTGCCGCCCAATTACGCCACTTCCGGGAAGCGCTACTCCGTCATCTACTGGTTTCACGGCTGGAGCGAACGCTACAACAAGCCCGTCGACGACCCGCCCAACCGCAACTACGATTCCGGCACGGATTACGGCGGCGACAATATCGCCAACTTCGTCGGCACGCACGACGTCATCGTGGTGAAGTGGGACGGCTTCAACCCGCGCTTCGCGGGCGACAATTACAAGCGGCCGTACAATATCAGCCCGGTCGAAACTAACCGCCAGTTTCCGCTTTATTTTCCCGAGCTGGTCGATTTCATCGACGCCAACTTCCGCACCATCGCCGACCGCGACCATCGCGCGACCGCAGGCCTGTCGATGGGTGGGTTCATGTCATTCTGGATCGCCGGAAAGTACCCGCAACTGGTTTCCAGCGCCTCAAGTTTCATGGGATCTCCGGAGTTCTTCGTGGGTCCGCGCGGCTTCCCGGTGGAGTACCTCCACGACGACATGTACGGTAACTACGAGGGCGTCCGCACCCGTCTGGTGACCGGCGCGCGCGATTTCATCCAGTTCTACCATCGGCAACTGAACGCCATCTGGAAGTACGCGCGGGATTGGCACGAGACCGAGGATTTCGACTCCGATCACGGCACGCCCGGCATGGCCAAGACGCTGGCGTTCCACATGAACGCGTTCGCGCATCCGCTGCCGCGTCCGGCGGTTTGGAACCATGCGGATGTGTATCCGAACTTCACGGTTTGGGGCTGGGAGGTGGCATCGGACCGCAAGCAGCCTGGCTTCACCGCGCTCTCGAATGTTTCGTCCGCGGGCTTCCGGTCGGCGGTGCGCGAATGGCTACCCGGCGGCGCAACGATCCCGGGCGTGAAGCTGTCCATTGAAACCGATAAGCTGTATCCGCCCCGCAAACCGCAAACCGTAACCATCGTCCGCTTGCGCGATGGCAACGTCCGGCGCCAGACTGTCACTGCTGGCGCCGACGGCCGCTTGAATCTCGAGCTGGATGGCGAAGAATACGAAGTGGGCATCTCATCCGGACCTGTACTGGCGCTTTCCGGATACCAATTGGATGGCGCGGCGTGGGCCACCGCGGGCGAGCCGCTGCACACGCGCTTACGCATCTGGAATAAGGGCGCGGCGCCTTCGCGGCCAGGCACGCTGCGATGGCTCAGCCCCAATCCCGGAGTGGATCTGGCGCCGATGTCGTCGGAGTTGGCAGCCATCGCACCGGGCCAATCCGCGGATATTGCGTTGACGGTGACGGTGAAGGATGTGAAGCGGGCTATCGTGAAGATCGTGGGCGTGCAGGGCGACACGCGCCTGCCGGTGGAGATTCCGCTGTTCCCGCCGGCGAAGCGCTTTCCGGACTTCCGCATCGTGGATGGCCAGGACGTCCGTATTTTCCAACACGCCACCGAAAAGGTCCAAGTGACTCTGGGCGATGGCAACGCCGATGGTAAAGCTAACGCCGGCGAGCGGATCGCGATTCTGCTTCCCGAAGACGATGTTTACCGCGTCGCCGAGTTGTTTACCAACGACGCCTGCGTGGACAATACGTTACGCGCTTTCGACGATTGGAGCGCCTACGATCAGGTGGGCGCGTCGGCAAAATACTCGCTGCCGCTGATCAAACCGGATTGCCCGGCCGGCCATGTGATCCACGCGCTGGCACGGGTGTTATTGCCCGACAAACCGAATCACATCGTGCGCTACGCGGCCATTGAGTTTGCGGTACAGCGGTAGCACGTGCGCCCGCATGCAGCTTCACGCAGCTTGTGTGAAGAATCGCACAATCTGTTAATATTCTGAAATACCGACCCAGGGGAGTGCATGCTTGAAGCGCTGAATTCCATTTGCCGTACTGCGTGGCCTTGCGTGGACGCCGGCCGCCAGAAAACTTTTGCGTTGTCGGACGGCTCGACCCTCACCGCCGCGCCGTCGCTGGGATTACCGACTGTGGCGGCGGGCAGGCGGCGATGGAATATTTGAAGCGTTGGCGGCGCGCTTCGCTGGCAGTGCTGGCCCTGTACTGCGGGCTGGCCGCGCTCCACGCGCAGAGCGTGGTGACGTTGACCCCGGTGGCTTCGCCCAGCGCAGCCCAGCCTGGCGTGACCACCGTCACGCTGATCGGCTCCGGTTTTCCCAGCGGAACAATCCTGCCCCAGGATGTTGTGGTCACGCTTACCGCGGTGTCCTCCGGTCCGGCTCCGGCCACGTTCGCAGCTTCCACGGTGCAACCCCTGTTCGGCAGCACGGAGAGCGTGACCTTCACCATCCCGGCAGGAACATTTGTGGTGTCGAGTCCCACGCCTTGTCAAGTCTCCATCGCGGGCGCCACGACGGCGTCGGTTACGTTCACCAGCGGCAACAGCGCGTCTTTGACCGTCAACCCGGCGGCCACCGTCACGGTAGCGCCCAACACGGGGAACATCGGCCAATCCGAGCAAGTGACCTTAACCGGTCTGTATACGAACTTTCTGCAGGGATCCACGGTGGCCTCGTTTGGCCCTTATATCGCGGTGGGCGGCGCGGCGCTGGGGCAGCCTGGGCCGGTGACAGTGACCAGCGCGACCACCGCCACGGCGCAATTGGCCATCGGCAATGCGGCGGTTTCCGGGCCGCAAATGGTGCAGGTGGCGACTGGTATACAGGTAGCGACGAGCAGTTTCACGATCAATCCTCCGGCGTTGGCGATTACCACCAGTTCGCCCTTGCCGACGGGGACGGTGGGGGTGAACTACTCAACCACCTTGATGGCCAGCGGCGGCAGCGGAATCTACACGTGGGCGGTAAGTGTGGGATCGCTACCGGCGGGTCTCTCCCTGGCTGCGGCCACCGGTGTGATCAGCGGGCAGCCCACCACAGTCGGCACGTCGAATTTCACCATCCAGGTGACCGACACCAATAGCGCCACGGCCAGCAAACAGTTTAGCCTGACCATCAATCCGGCGCTGGCCATTACCACCACGTCGCCTTTGCCGACCGGGACGGTGGGGGTGAACTACTCGGCCACCTTGATGGCCACTGGTGGCAGCGGGATCTATACGTGGGCGGTCAGTGTGGGATCGTTGCCGGCGGGTCTGTCGTTGGCTGCGGCTACGGGTGTGATCAGCGGCCAGCCTACCACGGCGGGGCTGGCAATCTTCACAATTCAGGTGACCGACACCAACAGCGCGACGGCCAGCAAACAGTTTAGCCTGACCATCAATCCGGGGCTAGTCATTACCACCAGTTCACCATTGCCGACGGGGACGGTGGGGGTGAACTATTCGACAACCTTGATGGCCACTGGTGGCAGCGGGATCTATACGTGGGCAGTGAGCGTGGGATCGCTGCCGGCGGGGTTGTCCCTGGCTGCGGCCACGGGTGTAATCAGCGGGGAGCCTACCACGGCGGGGCCGGGAACCTTCACCATCCAAGTCACTGACAGCAACCAAGCGACGGCCAGCAAAGCGTTCACCATGACCATCGACCCGGCGCTGTCGATTACCACCACTTCGCCATTGCCGACCGGGACGGTAGGGGTGAGCTACTCGGTGACGTTGATGGCCAGCGGCGGCAGCGGCATCTATACGTGGGCGGTGAGCGTGGGATCGTTACCGGCGGGTCTCTCCCTGGCTGCGGCCACCGGTGTGATCAGCGGCCAGCCCACTACGGCCGGCACGTCGAACTTCACCATCCAGGTGACGGACAGCAACAGCGCGACGGCATCCGCACAGTTTGCACTGACCATCAATCCGGCGCCACTGACCATCAGCGTTACACCGAACTCCGGCAATGCAGGGCTGTCTCTCCAGGTGGCCATCACGGGAACCAACACCAACTTTGTGCAGGGAGTCACGCAAGCCAGTTTTGGGCCGGGCATCTCAGTCGGCGGCGCCGCGGCGGGCGGCTTCGGCCCAGTCACGGTCACCGATGCGACGGACGCAACCGCCGAGATCGCCATCAGCGCCACCGCGGCTACCGGCTCCCAAACCGTAACAGTGACGACAGGAGCGGAACAGGCCTCGCTGGTTAACGGTTTCACGATCTTGCCCGCTATTGCGTCCGTCAACATAGATATGACCACCACCACCCCGATCGTCTCGGGTTTCAGCGGCTTCGACGACGAGCATACAATTACCGGCGTGGAATACTACGATCCGAAGTTCATCAGTGCCGTGCAAGCGTTGAAGCCTGGGTGGATACGGTTTCCCGGAGGCACAGTTTCGATGGCCTTCGACTGGCAGGCCGGACACTACAACCAAAGCTGGATCAACCAACTCAGCACGGAGGTGACTACTTCCACCACGCAATCGCTGCAGTTGGCTCAGGAGCTTACGCAGGCCCAAGGCGGCGTTAATTTTTCAGACTATGCAACTTTTCTGCAGGCGGTGGGCGCATGGGGCGTGGTGGTCTTCGACAGTTACGCGGACACGAACGCCGATTCTGCATCCAACATGGTGATGGCGGCGCAATCGGCCGGCGTGGATATCCGGGAGTGGGAGTTGGGCAATGAAGCATATTTTTACCCCGGCGTGTACCCGAATGCAGACGCATACGCTTTGGCGAGTTACAGCCCGTACTATACGGAGTTGGCCTCCGCCAATCCTTCCGGGGCGATCGGGGTATTCTTTAGAGGGGCATTCAGTGGAATTGTAGGTAATTATGAGGCCTGGGACAACGCCATGGCGGCTTACTCCCCGGCATACTGGGGCGCCGTATCTCAACATTTTTATCCAAGCACGGACATCAGCCTCACTACTCCGCTGCAGGAAGAGACATTGAATGGCTTGCTGGCGCATGGCACCACGGAATACCTGAGTTCATACCTGCTGCCGTTGATTGGCGCCAACACTCCTATATTTATCACCGAGGTTAACGAGGGACCGGGATCTACCCCGTTTGAGACATACCTTTACAACGGAATTTATCTGGCGGAGTTCATCGAGCGGATGTCAACCGTTTCTAACGTGCAAGGGGTAGGAGTGACGGCCCTGTATCTGGGAAATAACTTCGATGAAGGGCTGATCCGGGCCGTGGACGATTTCCAGACATACCTGCTGGGCCAGATCAAGGCCAATCCCAACTATTCCACGAACACGGCCACCGATCCCAATACGCAGTTCAGCTTTTACTACTCGGCTCCCGCGCTGGCGTTGGAAGTGCTGAACCTGGCGATCAATAACAGCACGAATATCTGGCCCACGACTGTCACGGGCAGCCCCACGGTTCCGATCCTGGGGTACGATGGTAATCCCGTTCCGGCCCTCTTTGCCCAAGGTTATGTGGGCGACAATGGAACGAACTATCTTGTGGTTACCAACAAATCCGGCTCCGCCGTGCCTTTGGGCTTGGAAGTGAATGGGAGCCTGTTGGAGACAACGGTGACGGTTTCTTATGTTTCGAATTCCGACACCGCGCAGAATACCGCTACGGACCAGACCAACGTGCAAATCGTGACCGCGACTTCGCCTAACCCGATCACGATAGGCCCGTATAGCGTTACACGGATAGAATGGACGCAGCCCGCTGCCCCAATTCCTGGGCGGACCCCGCGGCATCGATTTCCGGGCAGAAGCGGTAGAATGGAGCCATGAAGCTCACCTCGAAGGATATCCGTATTTCCATAGTTCTGGCGCTAGCCCTGGCTGCTGCGCCCGAACTCAGTGCGGATGTAACCATCCTCTATAAGTCCGAAATCAAGCCGTCCGCCGTGCTGCAGCCGATGGTGGAAAAGCTAGGGAAGACGATGCAGGCCGGCGCCTCGACATCCATCCGCATGAAAGGAAACAAGGCTTATACCACGTCGGGCAACTGGATCCAGATCTTCGATTTTGTGAAGCAGGAGGTGACGGTAATCGATCCGGTGCATAAGACGTTCGCGACATTCCCCGTATCGCAAATCGCCGATAAGATGGCGGGCGCCATGCCCCAGGCGACGCCCGAACAGACGCAGGCGATCCAGCAGGCATTGGCGTCGATCAAGACCAATGTCGCCTCCAAGATGACCGGCAGAACCGCGGAGATTCAGGGTATACAGGCGGAAGAGCGCGAAATTACCGTTTCGATGGACATTCCATTGCCAACTGCAATGAGTCAAAACGGTCCGAGCTTGAGACTGGTGATGCACCTTTGGACGCCTAAGAAGGAAGAAGTTTTGCGCGTTGCCGCCATTCGCGAGTTGACGGGTTACCAAGCCTGGCAGAAATACTTCATGAATCCCACAGGCCAGGTGGAGAAGTTGCTCGGCAACATGCCGGGCACGTCCGCGATGATCGCACCGATGCTCGATGAGATTAACAAGAACTCATCTGTAATTTTGCGCAACCAGATCGAAATGTACATGCCGTTCATGGTGGCACTAGCAAAGCAGATGACGGAGCAGGGCCATGCTTCGCCCGCGATTGACCCGGAGGCGCCGGTGCTGGAGATGGACCAGGAGATAGCGGAACTTTCCAGCGCGGCCGTGGACGCGTCCCTATTCGAAATACCGAAAGACTATACGGCGGCTCCGGCCGACGATATGCTAAGGGACCTGCTCAAGGCGCAGACCGCGGCCGCTTCAGCCGCCCGCGCGGCGGATGCTCCTAAGTAGCGCATCTGGCTGCTACCGCGAGGCGAGGCCTTCCTCTTCAAGGCGAACATCCAGCCGATCCAGCAGCGAATCGATCTGTGTGAGTAACGTCTCGGGCCGCGCCTCCAGCACGGCGCGTACGAGTAATGCCCACGGCTCAGGCAGATTGGTTGCAAGGCGCTTCTCGCCTGGATGGGGCTTTCTCTCGATCGCGAACCATACGTCGAAGTAACTGGCCAGCAAGGCTGTGACGCGGTGTTGAACGCTCACCGAATCGCCGCGGTTCAATGCCAATAGTATTTGCCGCCGATAAGATGATTGGTTCCGGCGCAGAATCGGCCAGTTCTTCGCAAGGACGGCGCGCCGTAATCCGTCGGGATACGGAACTCGGGCACGGTCCTGTAGCCGGCGATACCAACCTCGCGGATCGAAGAGTGCCTCGGAATGGAGAATGTTGTACCAAAAGCACGTTGAATACCCGATGGCTGCCTCCTGCCGTACCAGAGAGCGGTCGAGTTGATCTTCAATCCATGCGGGGGACCGGTACATTATGTCGAGGTGCGCGCCGGTATAGGGGTCGGACCACTCATCTCCGGGTTCCCAGAAGCGATTGTCGATTTCCGCCGATTCGCTCATACACGTTCGGCGGAACTGCACGTCTATATCGGACGACGTATAGACATATAGGTCGAAATCCGATTCCAGGTCGTCGGTTCCGGCGCCGCGCGAACCGGCGAGCACCACGGCCGTAACTTGGGGCAGTTCGCCAAAGCGTTGGGCTAAGCGCTGAATTATTGGCCCTGTGATGTTGGTCATGTTTCATGCCGTCCCGGCAAGCCCGAGTGCGCGCCACGTCACTCGAACCACACGATCGCGTCCCTGCGGATGGCTAGAATACCAGGGCGTTCATTGCCATTATCCACCGCTTGCGCAAAGCGAACCGGACTCCCTTGCGCGACGACTACGGGACGAAACCGGCCTTCGCCTTCGTTGTACAACACCAACAGGCGGCCCGCCCCCGCCTTTTCGGCGATCAGTATATCGGGACGCGCGTCGCCATTGAAGTCGGCGACATCCAGGCTGTTTACATCGGCCAGATCCGGCACGCTTTCGATGCGATGTTCGATCCACAACTGGCGCGGATCGGCGGGCTTCTCGAAACGCGCCAGACGCGCGGGGTGCATCTCACGCTGCGCGGCAAACAGGCCCAGCGGCCCGTAGCTCAGCCGCAACATAGCGGATTCCTGCGTCTCATTCCACAGCTCGATGGCAAACAAGCGCCAGGGAAGCTCGAAGCTCTCCGGCGAGCGGATCCAGTACATGCCTGCCAGGATGTCCGGCAGCCCGTCGCCATCGATATCCGCCATGCGCAGGCCGCCTTGATGCGAGGGCGAATAGAAGGAATAGACATCCTGAGAGGGCCAGCGCGCGGTGGGATCGGCGGGAATCCCGTAGAAGCGCACCTGCATCCGCTTGTGAATCAACAGGACCCCGCGATGGCCCAGCAGAGTCACGGGCAGCATGTCGGGCGCGTCCACGCCCGTGTCGATGACGTGGCGCGTCCAGGCCGCGCCCGCTTGCGGGGCGCGATACCAAACCAGATCGCCTTCCGGGCCGCCTTCGTTGACGACTATATCCAGCCTGCCGTCGCCATCCACGTCCAGCAGGCAACCGCCTTCGGCGAACGCACGCCCGCGACCGCGGACAACCTGATAATTGCCATTCGGCAATCCCCTCCACAGAAGACGGTCGCCCCAGGTAACGAGCGTGCGCCCATTTAAGGCGTATCCTGTTACGTTTTCGTTACGCAGCTTCCACAATATGTGCTCGGAAAATTGCGGCGGCTGGGAGGGCGCCGCGGCGCAGCCGAGCAGTGTGCCGGCGAAGGCTCGGAAAAGCATGCGATGCATGGTGCTATTTTAGTCTGCCATGCAGCCGCTGTTGGACCTGCTTACCGGCCGTAGCGAGGAACTTACCTTGGATCGGGCGGCTCTGGAAATCGCCCGCATCGAGTATCCCGGCCTGGACATCGAGCCGTTCATCGGCATTCTCGACTCCTACGCCGTGGAGCTGTCCGAGCGGCTGGCGGGGCGCTGCCACGGGTCCGATTATGTAGAAGCGGCCAACCAGTACCTTTTCGCAGAGCTAGGTTACACGGGCAATGCGGCGCACTACTACGACCCGCGCAATAGTTGCCTGAATGAAGTGCTGACCGCGCGCACGGGTATCCCGATCACGCTGGCGGTGGTGTATCTCGAGATCGGCCGGCGGCTGGCGCAGCCCGTTTACGGCGTCGGGCTGCCCGGTCATTTTATGGTGCAATACAGGGACGCGGATTTTGCGGCGTACATCGATGTGTTTCATGGAGGCAGGCTGCTGACGGCGCCCGAATGCTTCGATCTGGCACGGCAGGCCGCGGGCGTCCCGCTAAGCGACGACCCGCGCATGTTGGCGCCCGTTAGCAAGCGCCAGATCGTGATGCGGATGCTGCACAATCTTCGCGGTGTCTATCTCCACCGGCGCGCCTACCGCAAAGCGCTGCAGACGCTGAATCTGCTGGTGGCGGCGGACCCGGAATCCGCCGAAGAGTATAAGCTGCGAGGCATGGTTCATCTGCAGATGCGAAATGCAGCGGCAGCGCGCGATGATTTGGAAGCTTACCTGCGGCTGGCGCCGGAATCGGCCGACCGCGCGGAGATCGAGCAGCGCTTGCGCTCGTTGCGGAGTTACCAGGCGGGTTTGAATTAGTTCAGGCAGTCGCAAACACCGCTCCCTGACGGTCGCGGCTCGGTACGTGAGCAGAGCCGCACTAGCGCTGGATGCGGGCGGAACCTCCCTTGGCGAAGGCGCGCACTTGGTCCAACGTAGCCATGGTGGTGTCGCCGGGGAAGGTGGTCAGCAGCGCGCCATGCGCCCAGCCCAGCTTGATCGCTTCCTCCGGCGGCTCGCCAGTCATCAGTCCGTAGAAGAAGCCTGCGGCGAATCCGTCGCCGCCGCCAACGCGGTCGAGCACATCCAGTTCGCAGGTTGGGGAGATGTACGTCTGGCCGCCGATCCAGGCGACGGCGCCCCAACTGTGACGGTTTGTCGAGTGTACTTCGCGTAACGTTGTGGCAACGATCTTGATTTGCGGATGCCGCGCGACCACGCGGTCGATCATGCCGAAAAAGGCGCTGGGGTCGAGCTTCGATTTGGCGGCCACCTCCGGGCCGGGAATGCCCAGGCCCATCTGCAGATCTTCCTCGTTGCCCACCAGCACGTCCACGTACTCGACGATGCGGCGGATCACCTCCACGGCGCGCGCGTGCCCGCCGGAGATGTTCCACAGCTTGGCGCGGTAATTCAGATCGAACGACACCACGGCGCCGGAGGCCTTGGCGGCGCGCATGCCCTCGACGATCAGTTCGGGCGTGGTCTGGGAGAGCGCGGCAAAGATGCCGCCACTGTGGAACCAGCGAACGCCCGCGCCAAAGATGGCGGTCCAATCAAAATCGCCTGGCTGGAGCTGCGCGGCCGCCTCGTTGGCGCGGTTGTAGAAGACCACCGGCGCGCGGATGCCGAAGCCGCGGTCGCTATAGACGGTGGCCATGTTCGGGCCGGTGGCGCCATCGTGCTTGAAATGCTTGTAGAAAGGCTTGACGCCCATGGCCCGCACGCGCTCGGCGATCAGCGCGCCGACCGGATAGTCGACCATGGCGCTGGCGATGCCGGTGGCCATTCCGAAGCAGTCCGACAGATTGGCGGCGCAATTGAATTCGCCGCCGCTGACGTGGATGCGGCACTCGGCGGCTTTGTGGAAGGGGATGATGCCTGGGTCGAGACGATGGATGAGCGCGCCCAGCGATAGCAGGTCGAGTGCGCCGGCGGGGGGGATATGCAGTGAGTGACTCATGCCAGTTACACGTTGTAACTGCCGGACGAGACCCGGCCGCCGCGTCCCGTCCAGTTAGTGTGGAAAAACTGGCCGCGCGGCTTATCGATGCGTTCGTAAGTGTGCGCGCCGAAGAAATCGCGCTGGGCTTGGAGTAGATTCGCGGGCAGGCGCGCGGTGCGATATCCGTCGAAGAAAGACAGGGCAGTAGAAAAGGCCGGCGTGGGGACGCCATAATCGATCGCCTGGACGATACCGCGCCGCCAGGAATCTTCGTAGCCGATCAGAGTCTGGCTGAAGAAATCGTCGAGCAACAAGTTAGTCAGTTGCGGATTCTTCTCGTAGGCTTCCTTGATCTTGCCAAGGAACCGGCTGCGGATGATGCAGCCGCCACGCCACATCAGCGCGATGCCGCCGAAATTGAGGTTCCATTTCTCCTCTTTGGCCGCTTCACGGAGCAGCATGTAGCCCTGCGCGTAGGAAATCATCTTCGAGCAATAGAGCGCGCAGCGCACATTCTCGATGAAGACCGAGCGATCCTGTGCAGGCGGTCGTCTTGGTCCGGAAAGAATACCTGAGGCCGACACTCGTTCGTCCTTCATGGCGGAGAGGCAGCGGGCGAACACGGCCTCCCCGATGAGCGTTACCGGCGTGCCCAGATCCAGGGCGCTGATGCCGGTCCACTTGCCCGTGCCTTTTTGGCCGGCGGCATCCAGAATTTTGTCCACTAGGGGAGCACCGTCGTCGTCTTTTTTGGTGAAAATTTCCGCGGTGATTTCGATCAGGTAGCTATCGAGCTCGCCCTTGTTCCATTCGGCGAAGACCTGGTGCAGTTCGTCGGCATTCAGGCCCAGGCCGTCCTTGAGCAACTGATACGCCTCGCAGATCAGTTGCATGTCGCCGTATTCGATGCCGTTGTGCACCATCTTCACGTAGTGGCCGGCGCCGTTTTCCCCGACCCAGTCGCAGCAGGGGGTGCCGTCTTCGACCTTGGCGGCAATGGCCTGGAAGATTTCCTTGACGTGAGGCCAGGCAGCCGGATTTCCGCCGGGCATGATGGACGGGCCGTGGCGCGCGCCTTCCTCGCCTCCCGAAACGCCGGTACCGACGAACAGAATGCCTTGATCGGCGAGCGTCTTGGTGCGGCGGTTGGTGTCGGGATAGTGGGAGTTGCCGCCATCGATGATAATGTCGCCCTTTTCCAGATGCGGCAGCAGATGCGCAATCATCTGGTCGACGGTGTCGCCGGCCTTGACCATCAGCATCACGCGACGCGGTTTTTTCAAGACTTGCGCCAGTTCCTCGACGGAGTGCGTGCCGACGACTTGGGTGCCGGCGGCTTCGTGCGCGATGAAATCGTCCACCTTCGAGACGGTGCGGTTGAAGACGGCCACGCGGTAGCCGTGGTCGTTCATGTTGAGGACGAGGTTCTGGCCCATTACCGCGAGGCCGACGAGGCCGATGTCGCAAGATTCCGGTTGCATGCTGCTCCTTGGATGAAAACATATTCTAACCGTTGCGACCACTGGTGTAGCGCTTACGATTTACAACAAGTTTACACCTCGCGTTCAAATCCCCGCCATAACCACAGTAGAGTCGGGATGGCAGGTCCTTCGGGCAAAATTGAAAATGTAGATGCGAACGAATTCCGGCTGGCGCGCAGGTTTGGCGGTTCTGTCTTTTCTAGCATGCGGAGCGCATGGCGCCGCGTAACGATATACTTCGCCGACCTCGGAGGCGCTGACCGGAGTCAAGGTTTCCGAAGGCTATGCTCTCAACAATTCGGGAGAGGCCCCAGGCACGCGGGAGGCAGTGTCTCAGTGGCAACGGCCATCAGCGGCCTCTAGAGAGGCAAGATCGTTGGCTACGATATCTTCGACTCCAACCCGAACTCCGGTCCCCAGGCATTCGTGTGCGGCCACGGCATGAAGAATATAAATTCGGCGTCCCTGTTTCCGAACGGCACCGAGGCATGGGGAATCAACAATTGCGGGCAGGTAGTCGGAGCCGGGTATCTTAACAGTGCGGAATTCCATGCCTTCCTGTATCAGGCAAGCGCGGCAGCGATCAACGATTCGGGCCGGAATCGTCTGCAACGCCGCCAATGCCGACGGTAATGAGCACGCCGGGCTGCTTGCGCCGCAATAGGAATCATTCGCCGCCGGATGCGCTCGCCGATTCGAGCTACTCGTGGTGCAGCGCTTCCATGGGATCGATGCGCGTGGCGCGGCGGGCCGGTACGTAGTTCGCGATCAGCGCCACTGTGAGGAGCAGGGCCGCGACCGCGGCCATTACGGCGGGATCGAGTGGCGCGACGCCATAGAGCAACGCGCGCAGAGTGGAGGCCAGCGCGGCGGCGCCGGCCATCCCGGCCAATAGACCGATCAAGGCAGTTTGGATGCCGCCGCGGATGACCAGCGCCTTGAGTTGCCGCGGCGTAGAGCCGAGCGCCATGCGCAGGCCGAACTCGCGGGTACGCTGAGCCACCCCGTAGGAGACGACTCCGTGAATACCGAGCGCGGCAAGCAGCATCGAGATGCCCGCGAAGATCAGCAGCAGAATAGTTGAAACGCGGGACGCGCTGCCGGCCAACGACAGATAGTCGTCCATACTCCGGATCTGAAACACCGGCTGGCCGCGATCCACCGACCACACGGCCTGCTTCACCGCTTTCACCACGGCCTGGGTATCCATGGTGGTGCGCACAGCGAGCGCCATGGCCTTATCCGTCATCTGGTCATAGGGCGCGTAAATGGTGGGTTCGGGCTGTTTCTCCAAGCCATAATGATGCACCTGACCCACGACGCCGACGATTTCCCGGAACTCGCCCCACAGCCGCATGCGCCGGCCGAGGGGATTCTCGTTGGGCCAAAACTGGTGCGCCAGCGTTTCGTCGATCAGGATGACCGGCGGGGCGTCGCGAACATCGCTGTCGGACAGTGTCCTGCCGCGCAGCAGCGCAATTCCCATCGTATTCGGGTATCGCGGGCTGATGCGCCGAAAGTCGGCGACCAACTCCTGCCCGGGCGGCAGGGGGCGATTCTCGATGGTGAAGTACTCCCGGTCGTTTTGCTGACCGAGCGGCAGCACGTCGCTGAAACCGGCGGACTGAATGCCGGGTATCCGTTCCACTTTGTCGAGCACGCGGCGGTAGAAGGCGGCCTGGTCGCGATCGCGCTTGTAAAGATTGTCGGTGGGCAGGCGCATGCGAAACGTGAGGACGTGATCGGGACGTATGCCCGGATCCACGTGTTGCAGGTTCACGAAGCTCTTCATGGCGAGTCCGGCGCCGACCAGCAGCATGCTGGCGAGAGCCACCTCCCCAGCCACCAGCAAGCTCCACACCCGCGTGCGGCCAGGCGATTGGGACGAGGTGCGACCGCCTTCCTTCAGGGCGTCGTTCACGCCGGCGCGAGCGGCGTAGAGGGCGGGAATCAGTCCGAAAACCAAGGCGGCGCCGATGGAGACGAGCAGCGCGAAGACGAGCGCGCGGGCATCCACGGCGATGGCGGGCCGCACGATCTCGGCGCCGGCCTCGGCCAGGGGAAGCGTGTGGGGCAGCAACGCGCTTAGCAGGTCGACGCCCCAGACGGCGACCAAGACTCCGAGCGCGCCCCCGACGAGGCTCAGTACCAGGCTTTCGCTGAGAATCTGCGCGATCAGGCGGCTGCGCGGCGCACCCAAGGCCGCGCGAATCGCCAGTTCTTTGCGCCGGCCGGTGACGCGCGCCAGCAACAGGCTAGCCACGTTCACGCAAGCCAGCAGCAGCAACAATCCGACTGCGCCGAGGAGCAATAGCAACGCGGGCCGAATGTATTCAAAGAGCGCCTGTTTCATGCCGACCACGGTCACGTCCCATCCGGCTAGCCGGGGCGTCTGCGCATCGATGCGGCGCGCGACGGTGCTCAACTCGGCCTGCGCCTGGGCGACAGAGACGCCTGGTTTCAGGCGCGCGATGACGCCGAAATCGTGATCCACGCGGCTCTTGGCGCGCAGTTGCGCGACCGGCCAGGGCACGTAGAGGTCGGTGGGCAGCGGATGGTAGAAATCCGGGGTGAGCACGCCGATTACGGTATACGGCTCGCTGTTCATGGTGAAGACTCTGCCGATGATGCGCGGGTCAGACCCAAAGCGGCGCTTCCAATAACCGTTCGAGAGCACAGCCACCGGGTAGCGCGCTTGACCCGCGCCCTCAGCCGCAGTGAAGCCACGTCCGAGAACGGTGCGGGCTCCGAGCATCGACAGGAAATTCGTGGTGACGCGGAGGCCGACGACTTGCTCGGGCTCGCCTTCGCCAGTGACGGTGCCGGTGCCGACCTCGAGCAGCGCCATATCTTCGAAAGACTGACTCTGCTCCTTCCAGTCGAGGAAGTTCGGGCTGGACGGACCTTCCCGCTTGATGCCATCCTTGAGATCCGTTTCCCAGATCAGGGCGAGGCGGTCCGCATCCGGGTAGGGCAGAGGGCGCAGCACCACGGAATTGACGACGCTGAATATGGCGGTGTTCGCTCCAATGCCCAAGGCCAGGACCAGCAAGGCAACGACAGTGAAGCCGGGCATGTTGCGCAAGGTGCGCAGGGAGTAGCGCAAATCCTTTAGGAGGGTCGGCATCGGTGGTTCAGGAAGCAAGTGAAGGGCCGTTCGTGCGATTGGGCAAGTGATTGGAACTGTTGACTGGCGCGGGGGGGTGCGTTTGGGCGGGTGTCCGCTTGTGGGAATCGATCGTTGGGTTTCCGCGCGCTCGCGTGAACAGTCAAAGCCCATATGATTGGAAGCAAAGCAAGTGGTGATGATGGGTCGCGGGTGGTGGGTGCGGTCCGGGGTTTGCGAGGCTTTCGAACAGGCCGGGAGGCCTATCCCACCATGTGTTTGGAGGCTGGTGAGAGAGAGTGATCGCGTATCCGTTGTGCAGTGGGGTCTATTTGTCAAAGATCAGGTGGGCAGATTGCTAACGGCTATCGGTGGTGGCGGGGGCGCAGAAAACTGGATGGTGCTCTGCGCTGTCCGACATTACATAACCGGAGGGCGTAGCCTCCGCCTTGGCCGATGGGGGCGCCGGCCTGGCGGTTTGTCCGGGTTGCTGGGGCGGGGGCAGGGACCGGGATTGGCGCTCCTTTTGGAACTGCTTCATGTCCGCGATGGCGGTGCGGAAGGAACGCTCCAGTTGCGCGCGTTGCTTGGCGACGTAGGCCAACATGACGAACTGTTTTTCGCCGAATTCGATGAACGCGTGGACCGCCCGCTCACTCTCGGAGACGCGCGCGAGCAACCATTGGGAGGTGACCATGGTTTCCAGGTGGCACCGTTCGGTGCGGGTTTGAGGTTGCCATTCGGCTTCCATCTCGTCCCAGAGCTGGTAGTAGTCCGCGGCGTTTTCGCCGGGAAGGATGGTGCTGCGGCTCCGCAGGCCGTAAGTGAGGGCGTTGAAGCGGATGGCTTTCTTGCCTTCAGGGGTTTTCGGACCGGTGGAATGCTGGGCATTCTGGCGGTTAGCTTCTTGCTGCTTTCCAGAGATTAGCATATGGAATTACCTTTCGATTCGATGATAGCGGGCGGGTGGCGGGAAGACGGGTTGTGTGGGAGGGGGGTGTGATAGTAAGCGGTTTGGTTGGCGGGGGCTGCGGGGGCGGGGTTTATTTTCTCGGCGTGTGACCGCGCTCGCCTGGGGTGGCGCTGCGGCTGCAGCGGGCAGGGCGCGAGTAGGCGGATCTAGAGAGGTGTGTCGGTGGAAGGCCGTGTCCACCTCGAGGCTATCGTGTACGGAGGATGTTCAGGCCGCAACAATCGCGGGAGAACATTGGTATCGACAAGCGTCGCCATTACCTTCCGTGGTCACCGTAGATCGATTCCCGCTCCATCGTGGAATCCGGCAGGACGACCGTGGTTCCGGAGTAGCTCGCCAGCCATGCCTCGAACCGCCCGATCCATTCTTCCGCCGATAGCTTGCTTTTGCCGCCTCTCGCCGACACCTGCCCGCTGAGCAGGCTTTGGAGGTATTCGCTTACCGGCAAGCCCTCCGCTTCAGCTTGCGCGAGCGCATCGGCTTCAATCTCTGGTTGGTCTGCGCGGTAGCATAGCTGGCAATGCTGCAGGCCGGCTAAAAGCCGGCTGCGGCCATGATTGGCCGCCCCACAAGCAGCCGGCCTATTGATTCACGCCCGATGCCAGGAAGCCGCCATCCACCGCGATACATTGGCCGGTGATGAAGCTGGCCGCATCGGAGGCCAACAGCACGGCCGCGCCGACGAGCTCTTCGGGCTGTCCGAAGCGCGCCATGGGTGTGCGCAGTTTGAGCTCGCGCCCGCGCTCGGTGCCGTCGAGAAGCTGCGCGTTCAGGTCGGTGCGGAAGACTCCCGGCGCGATGGCGTTGACGTTGATGCCGTCGCGGGCCCACTCCACGGCCAGGTTGCGGGTGAGCGCCAGAACGGCGGCTTTCGACGCCGCGTAGGCCGTGACTTCCAGGAAGCCCACGAAAGAAGTAAGCGAGGCGATGTTGACGATTCGCCCGCGGCGATTGGCCGCCAGCGGCCGGTAGAACGACTGGCAGGTGCGCAGCATGCCCGTGAGGTTCACGTCCATGATGCGATTCCAGTCGGCTTCGGCGACCTCCGCGGTGGGCTTGCGCTGGGTCTGGCCGGCGGCGTTCAGCAGCACATCGACGCGGCCGAACTGCGCCAGCACGGCATCGCGAAAGCGGTCGATAGACTCGCGGGAGCCGGCATCGCAGGTATGGCGGAGTGTCCGGCGTCCGGAGCGTTCGATCTCCAGGCAGGCTTCTTCGATCAGCGGTTCGCGGCGTCCGGTGGGCACTACGTCCGCGCCCGCGGCGGCCAGGCCGGCGGCCAGTTTGCGGCCGAGGCCGGAGGTGCCGCCGACGACTACGGCCACGCGTCCGGTGAGATCCATCAGGTGTTTGGTTGGCACGGTTATCCTTTCTTGTCCGCTCCCTTACGGTCGCGGCTCGGTAACACGGTCGCGGCTCGCTACCACGGGTCGCGTAACTCCTAATCCAGATGCGCGGCCAGCGTGCGCGCAGCCAGGTCGGCATCCTTTTCGGGGAGGCCGGCGATGCCCGCGATCCAGGCGCCTTTCACGAAAACGAAGACCGGGGTTTGGGCGTCGTGGCCGAAGTAGCCGCCAAACGATGGGATCAACGTGGCGCCGGCCAGCGCCTTATGCCAATCGAGCAGGAGGAAAGCGGCGTCCTGCGGGTTGGACAGCCTGGTGATGAACATACTGTATTCGATTTTGCCGCGCTTGTAGTGCGCCATGGTGCCGCCGGGCATGAAGGGCTTGCCTAGCAGGTGGTCGCCGACGACCTGCGTGTCCACGCGGTTCGGCAACGGTAACCGGCGCGATTCATCCGCGGGTTTGGCGGCGGCGGTTTTAGCGGGATCGGAGGCGGGCGGCTTCGGTTCGGGGCCGCAGGAGATAAGGAGCGCGGCGGCGGCGAGCAGCGGCAGGGCGGGAATGCGCATTCGACCGCAGTATAACGCGGGGGAGGCGCGGTCGCGCGGGCATCTACCAAATAGTGGAGACCTCGTACTGCCGGATTTGGCTGTCAGGCGTCGCGAGACTCATGCCTTCCGCCCGGGCCTGGGCGACCAGCATCCGGTCGAATGGATCGCGGTGGATCGGAGGCAGTTCAAGCAGTTCGGCAATATGTTCCGGCCTCACTGCCAGGACCGGCCAAGTGGCGCCGCTGAGAATCTCGGAGAGAACCCGCTCAATCGGGACATCGAAGGTCAGCTTGCCGGTTTGGAACTTGAGCACGATTTCCCAGGCATTCACGACGCTGACGCGGATATCCGATAGCGGGGAGAGCACCGCGGCTCGCACGCGCTTAGAGAGTTTCGGATCGCTGCCCAGAATCCAGAGCAACGCATTCGTATCGAGCAGGATGGGCTGCGTCACAAGTAGGGTTCAAATCCCGGGGGGATGGCGTCGAAGTCCTTGGCCATGTGAATTTTTCCCTTGAACGTGCCCAGGGGGGTGGAGCGGCGGCGGACCGGTACGCGAGTCAGCATCGCCATGGGCTTACCGTTCCGGGCGATGACGATGTCTTCGCCGGCTGCGGCGCGCTTGGCGAGGCGGGAGAGACTGCTCTTCGCATCGTGCATATTCACGACTTTCGGCATGGTTCCATGTTAGCCCATTTAACCGGGCTAAGGCGAGGAGCGGTCCGGGATGCCCGCGCCACGAAATCAGGACTTGCGCTTCCTAAACAGGCGATAAATCCCGTAAGCGATACCGGCTCCGGCGGCGGCTCCCACGCCGATAACCAGCCCCGCCGTCAGGCCGGTCGCGACGCCTTGCGCGGCGAGTTCCAAAACGCCAACCGTGGCGCCCCCGGCGCCGCCAACGCCGGCTCCGACACCAGCGACCGCGACCGCCGTCGCTTTTTCCTTGTCGTTTTCCGTCATTGCCGATTCCCCCGTCTACTCATAGCGTAGCGCTTCGACGGGCTTGATGCCGCGAAGCTTTCATGACACAACTTTCCGAACCCAACGCGGCTCACGCGGCCTCCTCAACGCTAACGACCAGGCGCTTTCCGAACACGTCGAGCGCTTCCTTGATGCGCGGCAATTTGGTGGGGCGCCGGGGATCGAGCATCCGCCGCACTTCCTTCTCGTCGCATCCAAGCCTTCGCGCCAAATGCACTTTGGTGGGGCGCCGGGGATCGAGCATCCGCCGCACTTCCTTCTCGTCGCATCCAAGCCTTCGCGCCAAATGCACATTAGTCACACCGGCCTCTCTCATCGCAAGATAGAGCGCCGCCTTCGCCGCCATTGGCGCCGGGACCGGGATCAGCCGTTCGCCTCGCGCCGCCCTGGACGCCTTCGGGATTTCAAGCCCGTCCGCAATCCTTCCGGCGATCGCCTCCTCCAGACAATCCGCCGCCTGCCAGACAGCAACCCTCTCTCCGTTTCCTTGCGTGATGGCCTCCGGAACATCCCGGAACGCAATCACCAGGACTCCCGGCTTAGCTTCCCTCCGAAAACTCGCCGGATATACGAACGTGCGCATGGCTGCTTCCTTTACTCCAAGTCTTTCTGGCTCAGGCAAAGTTGCTTGAGCATCTTGTGATAGGCGCGCTTGTCGACTTCATCCTTTAAGTTGCGCACTGTTGTCTTTTCCGACCCGCAGTGGAGAAGTCCGTGGCTGCCCTTGCCGCGATGAGCTACCCAGCGGATTTCTACAGAAACCCCGCCGCTCGTTGAACAGCGCCGGCTGGATGCCAACATCCCGGTGCCGCCGAGGTAGGCAGCGCCCGCCCTGTACGTGGAGTGTGAAGCCATCTCGCTGACTCGGGGCATACCGGCCGGACTGGGCCGGCTGATTGAGCCGATCGTCACCACTCTGCCGCTCGAATCGTTGGCTAATACTTTGCGGGAAACGCGGGCGGCGTTGCTGAAGTGACGCCTACGGGCGCACCAGACTGCGCTGCTCTTCAAGGCGTTCCACGCGGTGCGTCAACTGCGAGATTTCCCTATGAAAATCCAGACGCAGTTCGGCAAAACCCTGCCGCGTCTCCGCGCGCAACGCTTCGATTTGAGAGCTTAACGCCTTGGTATTCAACCAAGCGGTAAACACCACCATGAGCAGGCTGCCGAACAGCGCCAGAATCGTGGGCATCCAGATTCGAACTTGCACCGGCATGAATAATGACATTATACGCCGCTTTCCACCCAACTACGGGCGGACCAGACTGCTGCTCGTTTTTCTTATGTGTTTATCCGCAGCCTGCCCGGGAGTAACGGGCGCCACCTTTAAGGAACCGCAGTGCTTCTATCCCGAAGGCGTCCAGGGCGGCACGGGGCGAAACGAAGCGCTCCAGCAATTTTCGGGTTCTTCGTCGATGAACACGTCCGGCGCGCCCGGCGCGTAGGATCCGTAGTCATCTTGTTGAAGCCCCATTCAGCAGCAGCGCCGTTCGATTCGTGTAGAAGAATACGGAGGAGAATGTGTAATAATGATGGTCCACAATCAGATTGCCTTCTGGAGCGCGCAGCAGCGGCTCTGCCAGCGGCCGCGACGACAGATACGGATCGAAAGACCACCATCGCCAGTCGGGCGGCGTGGAAGAACAACATCATCGTGAACGCCGCGGCGAGAGATGCGCGCCGGCCGGCGGCGCGCAGCGTCCCAAGCGCACCCGCCAGAAACGCGACCGCGGACACCGCTAGCGGCAAACGCACATAGGCGAACGAAGCCAGGGTCGGCTCTTCCATGCGATTCCTCCCACCACGCGACGGTATGTTCACCCGCGGGCGGATACCGTGCGGCGGCGATGGAACGCGCGAAGTGCACGGGGTAGGCACAATTCCGGGCACAGTGACGAAAAAGCGGCTGTAAGCCAAAAGGCCACGGCCGCCTGAAACCAATGCAAACAACAAGGGATAAATGGTCGGGGCGAGTGGATTCGAACCACCGACCTCCTGGTCCCGAACCAGGCGCTCTAGCCAGGCTGAGCCACGCCCCGAAACTACCAGTGTAGCCGGTTCCGCCCTTCTGGACAAGTGGTGCGTCCGCTCTGTAACATCAAGCAAGTGGCAAGCGAGTGAACGACAACGGGAAATTGCGCGAACTGCCGGCCGTGCACGATGTCGCCGAGCGCATATCCGCGCCTGGGATTCCGCGGCCACTTGTAGTGGCGGCGATCCGCCGCGCGCTGGATGACGCCCGCCGCGAAATCCGCTGCGGCGCCGCCAACGGGATTGCCGCGACGGCCATTGAAGCGCGGGTCGAGCACGCGCTCCGCACGCTGTCCGTGCCCTCCCTACGCCGCGTGATCAACGCCAGCGGCGTCGTCCTGCACACCAACCTCGGCCGCGCGCCCCTGGGTCCGCAAGCCATCCACGCCGGATACTCAAACTTGGAATACGATATCGCCACCGGAGTGCGCGGCAAACGAGACCACCACACCGCTGCGCTGATCGAGCGGCTGCTGGGCGCTCCCGGCATCGCAGTCAACAATAACGCGGCTGCCATCTACCTGGCGCTGAATGAACTGGCGGCCGGCCACGAGGTCATCGTCTCACGCGGCGAGTTGATCGAAATCGGCGACGGCTTCCGCATCCCCGACATCATGTTGCGCTCGGGCGCGCTGCTGCGCGAAGTGGGGACCACCAACCGCACCCGCATCGTCGATTATCGCGATGCCATCACCGATCGCACGCGGCTCCTGCTGCGCGTGCATCCCAGCAATTTCCGCATCGAAGGCTTCACTGCCCGCCCGTCGCTGGAAGAACTGGTCGCGCTAGGCCGCGAGCGCGGCGTTCCGGTGTATGAGGACCTGGGCAGCGGCTGCATCGTGGACTTGCGCCCGTTCGGCGTCCACGAGCCCCTGGTTTCCGATAGCTTGCGGGCCGGCGCGGATCTGGTTTCGTTCAGCGGCGACAAGCTGTTGGGCGGTCCGCAGTCCGGCATCCTGGCCGGAAAGCCGGAAATCGTGGCGCGCTTGCGCCGCAATCCCATGTTCCGCGCGCTGCGGCTGGATAAGATGATTTACCAGGCACTGGAGACCACCCTGCGCCACCTGCTGCTGGAGCAATGGGATCGAATTCCGGCGTTGCGCATGATCCGCCAGAGCGCAACCGAAATTCGCGAGCGCGCGGAACGGTTTCTGATGGCACAGCCCGGTCTAAAGGCGGAACTCATGCCCGGTGAATCCGTGATCGGCGGCGGCGCCACACCGCAGCAATCCATTGCCACCTGGCTGATCGCCATCGAGTGCGCCGATGAGGGCGCCGCACAAAGGCGGCTGCGCGCCAACGATCCGCCGGTGATCGCGCGCGCCGAAGAAAAGCGGTTGCTGCTGGATTTGCGGACGGTCCTGCCGGAAGAAGAGGTGGAACTGGCGGCGGCCCTTCAGGCCCTTTCCTGATACGTGCCTTCCGCGGTGCTGACGCGAATCTTCTCGCCTTCGGTGATGAAGGGAGGCACCTGCACCACCAGTCCGGTTTCGAGCTTGGCGGGCTTGGTCACATTGGATACCGACGCGCCCTTCATGCCCGGCTCGGTTTCGACCACGGTCAGGTCCACCGTAGCCGGCAATTCCACGCTGATCGGATTGCCCTCGTAGAATTCGACGGCTACCTTCAACTGCGGAACCAGATACCCGACGGCGTCGCCCAAAAGTTCCTTGGTCAAGTGCATCTGCTCGTAGTTTTCGGTGTTCATGAAATAGAAGTACTCGCCATCGTCGTACAGGTACTCCATTTCGTGTTCTTCGAGCGCCGCGCGCTCCACCTTGTCTTCGGACGAGAACCGGTGCTCGATCATCGTTCCGCTACGCAGGTTCCGCATCTTGGCCTGTACGAAGCCGCGCAGGTTGCCGGGCGTGCGATGGTTCACGCTGAACACGGAGAACAAATCGTTGTTGAACTTGACCACCATCCCCGGACGCATTTGTGTTGACGAAATCATAGAAGTGTAAATGCCAGTATAACACCGGGCTGCGAATCACTTCCCGGTATACTCGATGCTGTTGTCCTCGCACCACTCGATGACATTCGAACAAATCGTCGATTATGCCGCCCTCCTTTGGCAAGACCAAACATCTTCCGCCTGCCGCCAAGAGTTAGCGAGCGGTTAGCTTGAACCTTGGATCGCCACTGGGTTGCGCAGTACGCCGATACCTTCGATCTCCACTTCTACGACATCGCCGGGCCGCATGGCCAGCGTACTGCCGGGCGTACCGGTGTATATCGCGTCGCCCGGCAGCAGCGTGACCCAGCGGCTGACCCAGCTCACTATCGCCGGACAATCGAAGGTCAAATCCGCCGTGGATTGCCTTTGAACCACCTTACCGTTCAGCCGCGTCTCGATCATCAGGTTGCCATAGTCCAGACCGGTGACTACGGCCGGGCCTAGTGGCGCGAACGTGTCCGCGCCCTTCGCACGCCACCATTGCAGATCCTTGTGCGGCCCATTCTGCCAATCCCGCTCGCTCACGTCGTTGCCGCAGGTCACCCCGAAGATTGAACCGCGTTCGCCGATCACGATCGCCAATTCGCCCTCGAAGTGTACGTTGGCGGCCTCCCGCGGGATGACGATCGGGTCGCCGGGGTTTTGCAGCGCGCTCACGGGTTTGTAGAAGATTTCGGGACGCTCCGGCGCCTGCCGGTCTCCCAGATGGCTCTTGTAATTGCGGCCCACCGCCAGAATCTTCGACGGCTCGCAAGGGTATAGCAATTTCACGGCGCTCACGGGATGCCTGGCGCCAGTTTCTTCGCGCGCACCAAAGAGACCGCCGGAGATTTCCCGGATCGTTGCTCCCCCCTGGGCGCCGTCGAGAATGCCGTAGGCGACAGTGGAGTCCTTTTGGTATCGAACGTATTTGGTCAATGCTTCATCCTTCTGCAAGGGTTGCATCGAACCAATTCGCGGCTGGCGCGGGTTCGACTGAAATTCCAAAATCCGGTGGAATCGGGCAGGTAATCCGGCGGCTGGTTCATGTGCGAACGGCCGAGCCTGGCTTCCCAAGACGAGGATAGCACGGCCACCGCAGTTCTTCCGCTCTTGGTGGTGCGTTTTTGGACGGAGCCCCTTGTGCGTCCGACCCAATGGGACGGTCCATAGGGGGTGTCGCCGCGGGCGTGCCCGAGATCTGCCGTAGCTACGACGTCTGCGGAGAACCCCGCCAGAATGATAAGATTCCGTTAAGGTGCGGGAGCACATTTGTATCAAAGCGTAAAAGGAGCGAATTATAGCCTTTTCGTCCTGTCGATTCGGGACTGTTGGAGCGATCGTCGCCGAGGTTAACGGTCCCTTATACGGCCAGGACATAAGTTGTCCCAATTGCGATGCAGGCGGAGGCTGCCCGGGGAGTCCGGCAGGAAGATGCAGTTGTCCGCCCGTAACCCGCGGGAAGTGCGTAGTATCAACATAGTAGAGCTCCGGGCGCAATCGGAGCTGAACGCGATATCATGGTACGCATTAGCCTGCGAATGTGGCGGCGGAGTCTGCTGCTAACGGTGCAGTTCTCGGCCACGATCGCTATCGGCATGGGTGCCGCAACTGCCCCTCCGTGCCAACATGGATGAGACAGATCTCCTGGTCGTAATTACTGAGCAGGGCGAGAATAGGAATCCATGTGAAGAACAACGGAATATCTTCGGCTTCTCCAGCTTCTCCCCC
>DATNMW010000410.1:0-4431 GCA_035602155.1 Bryobacteraceae bacterium
ATCGAAAAAGGGAAACAACAGCATCACGCCGTATCCGCCATCGGTCAGTGCATCGAGCAATGGATGCGTCACAGCGCATCCCGCCCACAGCAGGCCCAGCCAGACTGCCGAGCGCGACGAGCGCCGTCCCGCCACAATCGCAGCCAGACTCCCCGCCAACAGGACCGGAAAGAACGGAGAGTGGAAGAACCCGCGATGGCCGAAGAAACTCCCGTAAGGTATCCCGAATGAACGCATCGTAATCGTGTCCAAATCCGGAGCGGCCGCCAGCGCGCCGCAAGAAACGAGTATTGCCCATCGCGGCAAGACCCCGCGAATCGTACGGGAGTCGAGGGCCGGCAGCGCGAGCGCCGCGCCCACGATGAAATGCGTGATAGCCGATGCCATGGAGGTCGGGCCGGCACGGTCTGGCCGCTGCGCAACGCCCGATTCCCCAGGGTATCCAGCGCGCGCCGCCTCGAAGCTGACGCCGTGTTTAGCCAAGTTGCTTTGGGCTTTGGCGGCATCCCATAAGGTACGGCCTGCCCGTAGTTTTGTCAACTGACCCACTACCCAACTACCCACTAGATTGGCCCAGGCTGACAAGCCACATCAACTCGGCTCGCTTCTTCCGCCGGTACCACGCCAGAGAGGCGAAAAACACCGCCGAGAACAACCAGACGAGGCCGTTGAAGCGCGACCTGAACAAGAAACTCAACAGCGACTCGCGCGAAGCGGAGCGCCGGTAGATCCATCCCAGGCAGAACGCCATCTCACAGACGAAGAGTCCCGCGCCAAACAACGTGGCCGCAAGCTGGGCGCGGCACCGTCTGATGGACAAGTCCACGAACGCCGCCGTGTCGATGGCGGCGGGCGACCAAAGGCCGCGCGAGATCGTCAGCCGGAACGCCCAGGCGACGGCGATGAACGACCATGTGGCTGTAGCCAACAACAGCATGCCGGGCTGCGGCGAGCGCGCCGCCAATGCGGCGACGCCGCCGCCGATCGCGACCGTCACCAACATCGCACAACGCCCTGACGTCTTCGAGCACATGGCTGGAGAACACCACGCACGCACCTGCGTCACGCCAACGCCGCAAGAGTTCCCGCAGCGACCGCACGGTTGGAACATCCAGCCCGTTGGTGGGTTCATCCAGCAGGAGGCTCTTGGGCGCGTGCAGGATGGCGCGGCCGAGTGCGGTCTTCATGCGCTCGCCTTGGGAGAAGCCGGCCGTGCGGCGGTCCGCAATGGTGCGAAGGCCGAGGGTGGCAAGCACGTGGTCGATCCGCTCGGCGAGCATTGCGGGCGGCATCCCCCGCAGCATGCCGAAGTACGCCAGATTCTCGCGCACGGTGAGCCTGGGATAGATGCCCATGTGGTCGAGCAGTGCGCCGGTGCCGGCGGGGTCTACCGTCACGGAGCCCGATTCCGGCTGCAGGACACCGCAGATCATGCGGAGAGTGGTGGTCTTGCCGGCGCCATTGGCGCCCAAAAGACCGGTGATGGCCCCGTCCGGAGCCCTGAACGACAGGCTTCGCAGCGCCGGGCGGTTATCGAAGCTTTTGACGAGGTTTTGAACTTGGATCATGTCGGTCAATGTTCTGTCAGGGGTATAGTCCGCGGAACGCCGGATTCCTTACAAAACTTCACAAATGCTGCTATCATCAACATTCCGTTACATCCACGACGTTGGACTGCTCCACCTGACTACCTCATATTCACTAATCGCGTGCCTGGCTTTGGTGGCGCTGCCAGCTTTGCATGCCGGGACAGACGACGCGCCGGCCATCCTGAGCGCTACGGTGGATTACGCCGCCAATCGGGTAACTGTGACCGGATCGAACTTCAGCCCGTCCGGGGTGACGCCCATCGTGTCTCTTCAGAGCTCCACATTGTCGGTGTTGTCATTCACGAATCAGAGCGCCGCGGCAAGTCTGCCGGTCGATTGGGCGTCTGGGTCGTACCTGCTGGCGGTCACCAACAGCAACCACCAGACCGGCGTTTACCAGATCGCGTTTTGGGCGCCGCCTATCAATAAGCTGCGCTACCATGCCAAAGCCATTTACGGGATCTTCCCGCTGGCGGGCACGCTGGCCTACGCCGGATTGCTTCAGGAGTTGAACGCTCCCCGGGAATGGGGAGACGGCGCGGCGGCCTACGGGCGGCGAGTGGCATCCACGGAAGCCGGAGCCGTGATCCATTCCGTGCTGGCCTTTGGTTTGGATACGACGCTGCACCAGGATCCGCGGTACTTTCGATCGGATCGCAAAGGCTTCTTCCGCAGAATAGCGCACGCGGCGCGGGGCACCGTACTGACCCATAGGGACGCGGGCGGCGAAACTTTCTCCACCTGGCGTATGGGCAGCGCATACGGGGAGGCATTTCTCTCCAACCTATGGTATCCGGACCGGCTGGATACGGTGCGGCTAGGATTCTTGCAGGGGTCCCTGCGTGTGGGGTTCGACCTAGTAAGCAATCTTTCCAGCGAATTCTGGCCGGATATCAAGAAAAAGCTGCGGCGGCAAAATTAAGCTTCCCAACCGGTCCGCCAGTCGCGCGTCTAACGGAACGGGAGGAAACTATGAACAAGATTTTGATTCTGGCTCTGTGCTTGGCGCCCGCTGCGCTGCCGCAGGAAAAGACCATGAGCTGCGACGAAGACGGCAGCCGCAGCGAACGCGGGCACTACTGCGAAGTTCGGGAAGTCACCGTACCGGCTGGCGGACGGCTGGACGTGGATGGCGGAGTAAACGGCGGGATCTCCATCAAGGGCGCCAACCGCAGCGACATTTTGGTGCGCAGCAAAGTGCAGGCTTATCAAGACGACGAAGCCGACTCCCGGCGGGTCGCGTCCGAGATCCGCGTGGAAACCGGCAGCGGACGCGTGCGCGCGACCGGCCCTGCTTCGGAGAAGCACGGTTGGGGCGTCAGCTATGAGATCTTCGTACCCGCCAGGACCGATCTGGTGCTGCGGACGCACAATGGCGGCATTAGCATTTCAGGCGTCCAAGGTCATACGCAGTTTGAGGCAACCAACGGCGGCGTGTCGTTAATGCAGTTGGCGGGTTCCGTGGAAGGCCACACCACCAACGGCGGGCTGCATCTGGAGCTGGCATCGGACCACTGGGATGGCGATCGATGCGATGTATCCACCACCAACGGCGGCGTGACCATTCGGGTTCCGTCCAACTATTCGGCGCACCTGGAGACCGGCACGGTGAACGGGGGCGTCAGTATCGATTTCCCGGTGACGGTGCAAGGCGAAATCAACAAGCATTTAGCCGTGGATCTTGGCTCCGGGGGACAGCTAGTGCGCGCCACCACGACTAATGGCGGCGTGCGCGTCGAACGCATCTGACTCAGCGTACTAACTTCTTGCTACACTCGCCGGATGAAATTCGCGAAGATCGTATTCTGGGGCGCCGGCGCCTTTGGCGTGCTGGCGCTTGCGCCGCTCTATTTTATATTCGACTTGGTTGGACGCCAGGACCCTCCACCCATCACGCATCCGCAGTTTTACTACGGATTCGCGGGCGTGGCACTGGCTTGGCAATTCGCATTCTTCACAATCGCGACGAATCCGGCGCGGTTCCGGCCGATGATGATTCCGTCGCTGCTTGAGAAGGTCGGTTACGTAGGCGCTCTGCTAGCGCTCCATCTGCAAGGGCGCATCTCAACGGTCCGGGCGGCAACTGGTCTGCCGGACGCGCTGTTGGCTGTGCTGTTCCTGGCAGCGTTCCTGCAGACGCGCGCCGACCGAAGGGCCGCTACGCCGGCGTCACAACCGGCTGATTCGGCGTGGTGATGCTGTGGGCGGTCTGTTCGATCTGCCGGCTTAACTGGTTCTGCAGTTGATTGACCGCTTGCGCATCGGTCGAACTCAAGGACCCGCCATTAGCCCGCTCATCGGCCGCGATTTGCTGTTGGATCGTAGAAAGCTGTGATCCCAACTGCGTGGCTTGAACGCCGTTCAGGTGCCCGGCCTGCTCGTTCAACGCGATTCGGCCTGCCTCCACGGCTTCGCGCCTGCCGGCCTGGGTCACATTTGGATCGGACGGTGGAGCAGCGCCGTTATGGGCGTCGCTGTAAATCGTCCCGCTCAACTGATTCTGCGACTGCTGGATGGCCTGCGCATCGGTGGACGAAAGCGCGCCTCCGCCAGCCTGGGTGTCGGCAGCGATCTGGCTCTGAATGGAAGATATCCGGCCGTGGAGTTGCTGGGTTTGATCGCTCGTGAGATTGCCCGTTTCACCGTTGGTGGCGACGCGGCCGGTCAGAGCGACCTCGCGCAGGGCGGCAGGGCGCGATCTCCTCCGCACTCTTCCGGCAGCGCCGGTCCCGCAACTGCGCCAGCTTCCCGGCGTCCCGTTCTCCCTCCGCGATGGCTCGCTGAATGGCCATCCCGGTCACGCCGTCGATGTCGGAAACCGCCCGATGCACGCCTATTTGTC
>DATNMW010000411.1:0-9627 GCA_035602155.1 Bryobacteraceae bacterium
CCGCGGCCATCGACCCGGATTGCTACCGCTTCACCCAAGGCTCCGCCACTATCGTGACCGCCTTCGGACCCGCGCCCTGCCAGGCCGCCGGCATCGCCATCCAAGGCGGCGCAACCGAAGTTCGCCTCGACCCCGGCCATGCCACCGTCACCGCCCACGGCGCACCCGGTCCGCGCAGCATAGCCCTGCCCAGTGGCGAGCACTATCAAATGGATTACACCGGCCCCGCCCCCAAAACCGTCACCCTGCCAACATCCCGCTAACCCTGGAAGGGAGAGAAAATGACCAACTGCGCTCTCTGCTTATCTGCCACCGCGACGACGCTACTGCGACGGGATTCTGCGCCGTCCAGACATCTTAGGCAAGCACGGGCTGAGTGGGGCGATTACGGTGAGTATGGTGAGTAGGGTGGGGGCGGCTCCGCCTGCCAGCCGCACAGGATAGCTAGCGATGCCGGATTTAGCTTGCCTTACGCAATGCGTCCGCGACGGCGTCGGGATGGTGCGTAATGACCGCCAGAAGGATGCGCGCGGGTCCGTCCGGTTGTGTGCGGCCCTGTTCCCAGTTTCGGACCGTCGCCGGCGCGAACCCGAACCGCGCGGCGAATTCCGATTGACTCAGGCCAAGCTTCCGGCGAAGGGATCGAACGTCGACGGCGGCTCTGCGCGCGACGCTCACAATCGTGACTCGAACCGGGACGTCCTCCCCGCCGGCCCACCCGATTGCCTGCTTGACGCTACGGACGAGTCTGCGGCCGGCAACCGTGCGTTTCGTGGCCGGGGGCTTTTTAGTTTGGTTGCGCATTATTGTTTTAACTCCTTTTCATGTATCGTGAAACGAGCGTCGGCAGCAGCCGTTTGAGACTTCGTTTGTCGGCTTCCGACAGATCCGCCTTCTCGTTCTTGGCGTAGACGTCAAGAAGGAACAATGGAATCGATTGGTTGTAGTAGTAATAGATCGCGCGTGCGCCGCCCCGTTTGCCGTGTCCTCGGGCCGCCCACCGGATCTTTCGCACACCGCCCGTTCCTGGCGCCAATTGGCCCGCTTCCGGGTTGGCGCCCAGATGAGCGACCAGAGCGTCGCGTTCGGCCTCCGTCAGGATCGCCTTGCAACGGTTCATGAATTCCTCGGTTTCCACGACTGTCATCGGCAGCGTCATTGCCACCCGTTATGCGAGCATACGCTATTCGAGCATACGCTCTTCGCGTATGTAAATCAAGCGCGTAGGGCCATCCGCAAGCGATGAACGCCTATCCAAAATGCCTGAAAATCAAAGAGCCGCAGCGCGCGCGGAATTCCGGTGGGCCGATGCGTCCCCGGCCTTACGCTTTCAGCCAAGCGCGGACATCGTGTCAATGCGGAACGAGATCCGCGATTTGACGGGCCGTTGCTTCGTATGACACAGGCAATCAATGTTTACGCCCCCAAGCCACGTCATACAATTGCAAACGTCCGATTACGCCATCTTACTAAGTACTTTTTCCTCCACTGACTCAATTAAACGTCACAAATCTGTGGCCTTTAACTATGTTCGGCCTTATAATAATCTGAACTTGTATTTCATGTCAGGATGCGGCAACACCGGGCGCCCCCTACCCGATCCGTGTAAACGATGTATGACAAACAGGAGCGTTAGATGAGCCATACGAAGCAGACCAACCGGGTAACCGGCCAGCCGGAGATCGAACCGGGCGCCAGAAAGCCCTATCAAAAGCCCGTTGTGCGGTACGAACGCGTTTTTGAAACCTCCGCGCTTACCTGCGGTAAAGTGCAGACCACCCAGTCTGGTTGCCACCAGAACAGGAAGACCTCCTAGTGAGAAAGTCCCACCCAGCGAATCCCGGACTAACGGCCTTGTCTCTCGCGGCCCTCGGCCTGCTGCTGTTCTTGCCGGCTTTCGGCGATGTCCCGCGCGCGCTCATCACCGAGGCCGTAGACGAATCCAAGCTGGCTACCTTGTCTGGCAACACCCGTCCCGAGGCCACCGCCGAAAACGATCGCGGCGCGGTTCCGGACAGCTTTCCCATGAACGATCTGCTCCTGCAGCTCAAACGCCCGCCCGCGCTCGAGGCGGAGTTCTCGGCGTACATCGATCGGCTTACCGACAAGTCTTCCCCCGACTTCCGCAAATGGCTCACTCCCCAGCAGATTGGCGACCGCTATGGACTGGCTCACCAGGATCTGGCCGCCATCCAAAACTGGCTGCAGTCCCACGGCCTCACCGTCGGCCACACCTATGAGAACGGCATGGTCATCGCCTTCTCCGGCACCGCAGGCCAGATCCGCGACGCCTTCCATACCGAGATTCATTACCTGGAAGTCAAGGGCCAGGCCCACTTCGCCAATATGAGTGAGCCGCAGATCCCGCATGCGCTGGCTCCCGCCATGGCCGGCGTCGCCGCCCTGCACGATTTCAAGCCGCACCCCATGTTCAAGAGGAAACCCAAATATACCTTTGGCGGTTGTGCGGGCCCGACGTTACCGACCTCTTCCGCCGACTGCAATGCCCTCGTGCCGGCCGATTACCAGGTCATCTACAACCTTAATCCGTTATTCCGGCAAGGCATCCTGGGCGCGGGCCAAACCATCGTCGTGGTGGACGATTCCGATAGTTACAGCACCGACGTAGCCACCTACCGCAACACGTTCCTCAGCCAGTATTCCGGCACGTTCATAACCACCCACCCCGGCGGCTGCAGCGATCCGGGCGACAACTCGGACGATTCCGAATCGAATATCGACGCCGAAATCGCGGGCGCCATCGCGCCCAACGCCACAATCGACCTGGCCACCTGCACCAGCGTGCTCACCGCTATCCAAAACCTTGTCAATGGCACGAACGGCACCACCATCCCGTCCATCATGAGCATCAGTTACGGCGAGTGCGAAACGTCCAATGGCGCCGCCAACAACCTGGCCTACTACACCGCCTATCAGACCGGCGTTGCCACCGGTATGTCCATCTTCGTCTCCTCCGGCGACGAAAGCGCCACAAGCTGCTCCGCGGACCTTGATTACAGCCGTTATGGCATCGGCGTCAGCGGGTATACATCCACCCCATACAATGTCTCGGTAGGTGGCACCGACTTCGAGGATAGCTACCTGAACACCACCGCCCAGTATTGGAACCAGTCGTCCACTTCCGTGACCCTGACGGGAGTAAGTGTGGTGGGGACGGCCGCCACATATAACTATTCCGGATACACCGGATCGGCGCCCGCTGTCGGACAGGTCTTGCTGGCTACCGGATTCGTGACAACGGCGAACAACGGCTTCTTCGGAATCAACGCCGTTGGACCCGGAACCATCACAGTTACCGAAGTCTCGCAAGCAAACGAAACGGATCCCGGCACTGGAACGATCGCGACCGGCAACCTCCCGACGGGCGGCTCGGCCATGTCCTACATCCCGGAAATGCCCTGGAACGATTCCTGCTCTAACTTCGAGATCTACAACTATCTGGGCTTCGCCACCGGCTACGGTCCCAGCGGCTTCTGCCAGAATACGGTCGCCACCACCAATGACGAATATCTCGATACCGGATCCGGCAGCGGCGGCCCTAGCGGCTGCGCCACCGGAGCCGTGGTCACTTCGCGCGTAGTCAGCGGCACCTGCGCCGGATACCCCAAACCCTCCTGGCAGCAGGGCATCTTCGGCAATCCGGCCGACGGCGTACGCGATATTCCGGATATCTCGAATTTCGCCGCCAATGGAATCTGGGGGCACTATGTCGTAGTCTGCTATAGTCACACAGCCGACGAGGGCTCGCCCTGTACCGCGGGTAACCTGGTGGATTGGGCGGGCTTCGGTGGAACTTCGATTTCATCGCCCGTCTCGGCCGCCATACAGGCCCTCGTCAACGAGAAGTGGCATACCAAGACCGGCAACCCCAACCCCACTTACTACGCCATCGCCAACGCCGAGTTCGGCGCCGGCGGCAACAGTAATTGTTACTCCATCAACCAGCCGTCCGGCCGCCGCGGCCTGGGCACGAACTGCGTCTTCTACGACATCACCCAAGGCGATATCGAAGTGAACTGCATCGCCAGCAGCGACCCCGCCGGCTGTTACCTCGATGGCAGCACCAACGGATCGACGACCCTCGGCCCCATCGGTACCGTCACCGTTCTCAACGCCGGCTCGGGATACACCAGCGCCCCCACCTGCACCCTCGCCACCCCGGCTGGCATCGCGCCTTACAATCCATTCAGCAATCCGATCTGGGCGGGCGGCACGCAAGCCACATGTACCGCCAGCATTGGGTCCGTCGCCCAGGTTGGCACTGTGACTCTCTCGTCCGGTACCGTTTCCACCGCGTGGGCCGGCAGCACCGTCACTGTGGGAAGCACCGTCTACACCTTCGCCACCGGGACGCTGACCGCCGCCAACCAGGTCCTCCTGAACACTTCAAGCGGATCGACTGGCCGCAACAACACACTCAAGAACCTGTCGGCGGCCATCAACGCGAATTCCGCCCTATGCGGTTCCGCCGCACCCTGTTACGGACCCGGCACAGTCGCCAACACCAGCGCTACAGCCAGCGGAACCACCAGCCCGATTACCGTCACCGGTATCACGGCCGGCGTCAGCTACACGTTTTCGAACACCAACACAGGCGGCGCCACTTTCGCGACCGCCATCACAACTCAAGCCGCCAATGGCGCCGTGAACGGGATTACCGTCACCAATGGCGGATCCGGCTACTCCGGAGGCAGCGGTTGCACCCTATCGGGCGGCGGAGGATCCGGCGCAACCTGCTCGCCGCAGTTGGTCACCGCTACGGCGGCAACATCTTACCAGCCCGCGTTCGGCAGCACTCCCGGCTGGGATTTCGGCACCGGCATTGGCACGGTCAATGCCTACAACCTGGTCATGAACACGGCATGGTAAAGCAAACTCTAGTAGGAAAGGCCTCCTGGTCTGTCCTTGGCAATTGTAATAGGAGTCACTCATGAGTCCAACTGAAGAAAGCAACACCCGCTTCAAACGGCCCGGCGCCACCCGCGCCAAAAAGCCATATAACAAACCCGCCGTCCGTTTTGAGCGGGTCTTTGAAACCTCGGCGCTGACCTGCGGCAAGGTCCAGACCACCCAGTCCGGCTGCCATCAGAACAGGAAAACTTCGTAACGTCTTGTGGGGCGGCGCCATGCGCCGCCGGCCGCGAGAAAAGGAAGACAGATAAGGAGAAGCGAACATGAACCTTAGCCAAGCCAATATTCGTAGGCTCTCCATCACCCTTACGATGGGAGCCATCGTCGCCCTGGGGCTGCTGCTCTACAAGCCGGTCTTCGGCGATTATCCCCGCATCCTGATCACTAAGCAGATCGACGAAACCCAGCTTGTCAGGCTCTGGCGCAACACGCGTCCGGAGGCTAACCCCAAATTCGACCGCGGCCGCGTGGACGACAGCTTCCGCATGCCGCAGATGATGCTGCAGTTGAAGCGGGGGCCCCGATTGGAGGCGGAGTTCGCCCAGTTCACCGAATCGCTCACCGACAAAAACTCGCCCAACTTCCGCCACTGGATGCTGGCGGCGGAACAGGGCGAAAAGTTCGGCGTGGCGCAGGAAGACATCGACACCATCTCGAAATGGCTTGAGTCGCACGGCTTCACCGTCGATGGCGTTCAACCCAACAAAATGGTGATCTCCTTCTCCGGCACGGCGGGCCAGATCCGCCAAGCCTTCCACACCGAGATCCACTACCTTGAAGTCAAAGGCGAAACGCACTTCGCCAACATGAGCGATCCGAAAATTCCCCGCGCGCTCACGCCCGCCGTGGTCGGCGTGGTGGCTATGCACGACTTCAAGGCCCACGCGCACCTGGTGCCCCGCGGCAACTATACATTTTCCGGCTGCGGCTCTAACTGTTACGGCCTGGTGGCCGCCGATTTCCAAACCATCTACAACGTCAATCCTCTCTTCCGGCAGGGAATCAACGGTACGGGCCAGACCATCACGGTGGTGGAGTCCTCCGCTACCTACAGCACCGACGTAGCCACCTACCGCAGCACTTTTCTCAGCGGGTGGTCGGGCACTGTGACGACCTCGAATCCGAGCGGCAGCTCCGCTTGCACCAATCAAGTGAACGCCGCCGATGGCGAGGCGGACCTGGATGCGGAGGTTGCCAGCGCCATGGCGCCCAACGCGCACATCGTGGTAGCAGTATGCGATCAAGGCCCCTTGAATGCCGTCCAGAACCTGGTTAACTCCGCCACTCCCCCGTCCATCATCAGCATGAGCTACGGCGAGTGCGAGGCCTTCAACGGCGCCACCGCCAATGCGTCGTACAGCACGGCATTCCACACCGGCGCAACGGCGGGCACGTCCATCTTCGTCTCCACCGGCGACGAAGGCAGCTCCACCTGCGAGAACCTCTTCGGCTCGCCCGCCGATGACGTGGCGCTGCCGGGCCTGGGCGTCACGGGATGGGGCGAAACTATCTACAACGTCGCGGTCGGCGGCACCGACTTTATGGACACGTACAACGCCGCTGAGGGCGGGCTCCCGGTAAGCACTTACTGGAGTTCGACCAATACCTCGAAATACGGCTCGGCAAAATCGTATATTCCGGAGATTCCGTGGAACGATTCCTGCGCGGGTTGGCTGATCACCAACCTGGAGGGTTACGCCGCCCCCTACGGCACCAGCGGCTTCTGCAACAGCACCACGGCCACCACCAACAACGCCTTCATCAGCGCCGGCGCCGCCTCTGGCGGTGCGAGCGGCTGCGCCACCCTCGGGGGCGGGGACGACCAACTCGACGAAGCAGAGGAAGACGGATCGTGCGTGGGATATGCCAAGCCCAGCTTCCAGTCCGGCATCTTCGGTAACCCTGCCGACGGCGTGCGCGATATTCCGGACGTTTCCATGTTTGCCTCGAACGGCTTCTGGGGACATTACATGGTCACCTGCTTCTCCGATACCACCAACGGCGGCACTTCCTGTGCCGGCGCGCCGAGCACCTGGGCTGGCTTTGGGGGCACTTCAGTCGCTACGCCGACGCTGGCTGCCGTCCAGGCCTTGGTCAATGAGAAATGGGGCCTGACCAAGGTAGGCAATCCTAACCCGACGTACTACTCCATCGCCAGCGCCCAGTACGGACCCAGCGGCAGCACCGCGAGCAACTGCTACTCCATCAACCAGCCGGGGCGCCGGGGACTGCAATCCTCGTGCGTGTTCAACGATATCACCGTGGGCGATATCGACGTTGTCTGCAAATATAACGGCAACGCGCAGGCAGGCTGTTATGCGCCTCCGACTGCCGCGGGTGTCGCCCAATATGGTGTTGAAAGCAGCCAACCCCCGCAGCTCACCATTAGCGCGCCCGGGATGGGCTACTCCAGCGCACCCACGTGTACCATTGGCGGCGTCTCGCCCTATACCACCCCGTATCTCAACCCGACCGGCGGAACCATCTTCTCGGGGGGAACGTCCGCGACCTGTGCAACCATCTGGGGCCAAGTTAGTACCCTGACCAACGGCACTAAGCTGACCTCTTCTACGTGTACGGGCAAAACCGTCACCGTAGGCGGCACTACCTATACATGCGTGTTCGACACGGCGCCCACCGCCGTCAACCAATTCGAGGGATGTGCGGTCTCCGGCTGCGCAAGCGCCGTTGGTGGCACGACGGGAGAGGAAGCCGCCACCGTGCAAAATCTCATGGCGGTCATAAACGCCAACCCGCAACAATGCGCCGATGTCAGTTGCGTCTTCACCGGCCAGACGGCCAATACCTCCGCCTCAGCCTACATCGTCACCACCACTGCTGGCAACGGTTTAGCGACGACCAAGCTCACCCTGGGTGCCCTAACAAACGGCGGCACCTTCACCGTTTCCAGCACTTCGACGGGCATCACCGCCGCCACCACCACTACCTCTGGAGTAGCCAACGTGAGTGTCAGCGGCCTCGGGGGCTATTCGGTCGGACAACCGGTCACGTGCACCCTGACAGGAGGGGGCTTCAGCACCGCCGCCACCTGTGGGATAAACCTGACCTTCTTCACTCCCGCGCCCGGCTACGCGCCAGCCTGGGGCGCAACTCCCGGCTGGGATTTCGCCACCGGCCTCGGCAGCGTCAACGCCTACAACCTGGTCTACAACACCGCCTGGTGACCCGCATGAAAAGGAAACAATTTTTGATGAATCGAAACACGAGGAGCAATCAGATGACGAAACACTTTAATCAATCCCGGCTTTGGACCATGGCGGCCGCCCTGGCCCTCGTACTCGGCTCCGCCCTGCTGCTGTCGGGTCAGGAATCGAAAACCAGACGCGGCCTGCCCAAGGACTGGTCCATGCATCATGTGGTCTACTCCAAGCCCGGCGCGAATGTCTCCGCGGCTCGCCTGCAGAAGCTGCAGAAAGATCCGCGCTACATCCTGCAACAGGAACTGCGCGCCGCCATGGCTGCGCCTCCGTCGCTGCCCGCGCCGCTCTCCGCTCTCAATGACGACGGTCCGGCGGACATTTCGCCCGCCAAAGCCAGTGGCCCACTGCCGCGCGGGCTGATGAATGCTCTCATTCCAGCCACGGGAAAAGAAGCCGTTCCGCCCCCCAGCCCCCAAACCAAAAAAATCCATAAGGATTGGAGCGTCGGCGTAGGCGCCAACGGAACCACCGGCGTCGGCCAGTTCCCCGCCACTTTCACCCAAACCGCCACGCCCTGCGCCACGGACTACGCCGTCTACAATACCGGCCTCGGCGGCTCCAGTTCGCAGGCGACCATAGTTGCATACAACAACATCTACGCCTCCTGCAACGGCGGCGTGCCCACGGTCTACTTCGCCTACAACACCGGGGCGGCCACCGTCGCCACATCGGTCGCCCTCGCTGCCGATGGCAATCACATCGCCTTCATTCAGGGCAACTCGGGATCGGCCGCCAGCCTGGTGGTCGCCCCAGTGGCGAATACCGGCGGATCGGTCACCGCTCCCACGACTCCGACCGTAACCACCGTGGCCTTCGCCGACGCCCATAGCGACACCTACTCCTCGCCGTTCTACGATTACTTTTCCGACACGCTCTATGTCGGCGACGATAGCGGCGCGCTGCACAAGTTCACCGGCGTATTCCTCGGAACTCCCACTGAAGTCACCTCCGGTGGCTGGCCGGTTCAGGTGAGCTCCGCCACTCTCGGCGGCGCGCTTGGCAGCCCAGTTTACGATGCCGCTACCGGCCTCGTCTTCGTCGGCGACTACCTGCTGAACTACGCCTCCACTTGCGAGCCTTCCGCCACCAACGGGGCCGGCTCCTGCGGATACCTCTATTCGGTGAGCTCCACGCCCACGGTCGTCCAATCGCACCAGCTCGATTACCAATACGGCATCGTCGATAGCCCCATCGTCGACCCCACCACCGGACAAGTCTTCGCCTTCGTCGGCGCGGACAGCACCACGGCCTGCTCCAGCGGTCCATGCGCCGGCGTCTTCCAATTCGCCGAGTCCTTCGCGGCCGCCGCCACCGGCACCGAGGTCCAGGTCGGAGCCGGCTACGAATTCCTGCTCTCGGGCGCCTTCGACAACGGCTACTTCACCACGGGCACCGGCAACCTCTACGTCGTCGGAGGCACCGGCCCGCAGAACAACACCCTGTACGCAATTCCAGTCACCAGCGGCAACATCTC
>DATNMW010000412.1:0-9872 GCA_035602155.1 Bryobacteraceae bacterium
GGCCGGCACCACGGACCAGGCAATCTCCGCTGCGCTCGACGCGGCCCGCCGCGCACCCCGCGCCAGTGCGGCGGCCAACGGGGATGGACACGAACAGAAGCACGCCGGCGGCCGGCAGAATCGCCCCAAATGCCAGTGCGATCCAAACTGGCCAGCTCCAGACCCGGCCCGGCTGATCGCTCGCTCTCCCACGCGCGGATGCGTCCTGCGGCATCGGCGTGCAGCAGGCCAGCGGCGGTCCATTGCTCAAGATGGTGCTCAACATTGCGGTCCAAAGATGGCGAATGGCGGGCGGTCGAAATTAACAGACTTTAATGGCGGGTCCGCGGAGGACGGTTTGGATGTATACTTCAAAGAGCCCAGGAAGCAAGAGGAAATCGGCGCTTTGGCGTATCCAGGCGGCGAGTCTGGGAAGTAGGCAAACCCTCTGTGATCATTCGCAAACAACAGCTTACCTTCCTCAACGAACATCAGGCAGCCACGTACGAATTGCGCCTTACCAGATTCCTTCGTGAGCAATTCCCGGAGGCAGCCGAAGTGGACGCCGCCGAGCTCCGCCCCGCGGTCGCCGCGCAAATCTGCAAAGGCCGGGCTTATGGTTGCGAAGATGAGCAGGACGCCGCTGCCTACGTAATTACCGCTTGGCTCCTGGGAACAGATTTCGACGCCCGTTTTCCCGCCGCCCGCGATGTGCTCGCATCGTCGCTTTCCGGTAAGATGAAGGCCCGCTTCCTTGAGGAGTGGACCAAAGAGATGTTTCAGGAACTCGAGCATTGACCCATGGGTTGGGGCGATGGCTTTCTTTCAGCCTGGGATGAGGCCAGCAGTGCAGCGCGCGACGTAGCTGCTGCCATTGCGACGGGGGCTAGGACCGCGGCCAACGACACCGTTGCAGTCGTGCAGAGTGCCGTGCGCGAAGCGCACGCTATCGCGCAGACTGCCGAGCGTACCGCCGACCAATCTGTTCAAGCCGTTTCTACTTTCGCCGGGGCCTTGGCGGAAAAGACGGCTGAGGCGGCGGCTTGGGCTGTAGAAGAAGGCGAGAGGGCGACTGCGTGGGCGGCGGAGAAGGGAAAGCAGGCCGTGAAGACAACGGCCAAAGCCGTGGCCAAGTGCTATGACCAGGCGAAACGGAGATTCTCGTTGGTGTCGGCCGCCACGGCAACCGCTGCCTGCGCTGGAGAGGACTGGACCGTCGGCTTAGTTGGGATGGGCTTGGCTGCTGGACTCACCAAGCCGGGAATTTCGAACCTCCTCCGCCCGCTGCTGAAGCTTGGGGGAAACTCCACACCGAAGAACGATGGTGACGTGCTGGGTGCGGGATGCCTACCAGAGGGGACGAGTAACCCAAACGGGGTCATGCCTCCCGGCTGCCGGCAACTGCCGGGCACGCTGCCTAAGATCAGCTACGTCAACGGCATTAACACTGCATATGCCCAGCCTGGACAGAAGGACTTGTTCTCCGGCGGAATCTGCAAGACCATGCTGGAGATTGCAAAGACCACATGTTCGGAAGTTACTGGCGTCTATAATGCAACACAAGGCTTTGGCAAGGACCTCGACGAATGCCTGGACAACATCGCGAAGGACGGAGATAGTCCCTCTGTAGTGCCGCTTCGGAATATGATGGTTCAGGCGGCACAGTCGGGCCAGCGTATGACGCTGTTCGCGCATAGCCAGGGCGGCCTTATTACCCAGGAAGCCGTCGCGCAAGCAAAGCAGCAACTCATGAAGGGGGACCACCTGACATCGGCAGAGGCCGAGCAGAGGCTCGGCGTGGTTTCCATCGACAGCTTCGGAACGGCTATCATGGGATGGCCTAAAGGTCCACATTACCAGCGCTTTACGAACACCGCCGACCCTGTGCCTCCCATTATCGTTGGCGCGCAGACTTCGTACCCCATCGCTACCTGGAAGGATAGCGCCAACGCCGACGCAAACTATGTGTTCACAAGTCCACACCTCAATCCGTTTGACAGCCACAGTATGGACGACACCTATTTGCCGGAGTTCGCGGCCGTGAAAGGGGCGCCGAGATGTGTGTGTAAGGCAGCTTAGCGTGGTTGCGCTGGCAGTGCTTTCTGCTTGCAACTCTACGACGACTGACTCACAGGAGAAGTACCGAATGTTGGATAATGCGACGGCGCGGAAGTACACAGCGGCGTGGGCCCGCAAGGTCGGAGCCAACCCGCGGGATCTACAGGAGGCTCCGCCTGCAGATTTTTTTGGCCGGCTTGGCTCCCTGGGTTTCGATTACTCGGCGGCGCAGAAGAGGTTGGCTGTTCGCGCTTATCTGTTTCCCTACAGCGCTTCGTTTACTTCCGGACATGACTTGCTGCCATGGCTCAACGGAATCGGGTCTCAACATCCGGATTGGGTTTCCAGTGGCGTATTTGAGACATGTACGCCCCGCTGGGAGCCGGACAAAGAGCCCTCTCTGTTCTTGCGCGTGGATTTGCACGACGGAAGTCAGGGGGATTCCGCTGTAATTGCTCGCCTGTTGAAGCTTCGGGAGGATGCCATGCTCTGGCGGCGTGTGAAACTCACTGAGGCGTTGGACAGCCTCGTCAGGCATGAGCGGCAAGAGAAAGGTCAATAACCCTGTTACCGGCGGGTGCGGGCTTTGGCTGGCCTGATTCCCGGTCAGCCATAGATACCCGAGTCCACGCGCTACCGTGCGAATCAGGACTTGCCGGGCAAGACCAGCACCAGTTCCAAACGCGGGTTGGGAAAATCCGCCGGCACATACGCTGCGATGGTACGGGACCGGCATATGGAGTCCCATTCCGGGCCGGACTGACCGACGGCGAAGTAGCTGTAATCCAATTTCATCGGAATCGCGGATGGCGGCTCTGCCAGGTAGCTGAGGGTTACCCCAGGCAACGCCAGCCGGATGAGTTCCTCGATCCGATTACCCGAACCGAGTTTGAGTTTGGGGGCCTTGGCAATCAGCTCATCTTGGTTCATCTCCGCGGCCACCGCCAAATACATCCTGGAGCTGAGGAGTTTGTCGTCCAGCGCGGCTTGATACGTCCAATTGCCTATCTTCTTCAGGGCCAGCGAGACGAAATTGCCGCGCTCGAATTCGGTCAAAAGGCCAAGCTTCTCGTCCAAATCCGAAAAGCATTTGGAAAGGTTGTCGTGGTCGTAGGTGGGCAGGTCCCGTGGAGAGATCTTCCCCGAAAGCGTGGTCAAGGCGCCGGCTAAAGACAGCAGGGCCGAGAACAAGCGCTCCGGATGGCCAGTATTGGCCTCGAAAAAATGATGCAATAGCGGTAGGTGGGAGTTGACCGTGTAAAGTAACCAAAATCCCGGAATATCCGAGGCGGTAAAGTCCGCCAGGCTGCGGCCCTTCTCCCGGCGGAAGGCGGAAAGTTCCGTGCTCTTCGCGGAGAGGATCTCCAACCACTTTCTGTTCATCTCCGTCAAGTAATTGCTCACGGAAATATCCAGGATCGGCGGTACGAAGCGAGGATTCAATTCATACGTTCCAGAGCGTTTGCGCAGCACTTGCGCGACGCGCAGGCTGGACCGCCCTTCAAGGGCCTCCGGGCCTTCCAGAAGCGCAAAGTTCTTGCGCGCCACCCGGATGGGTTTCTCGGCGGAACCGGAATTCTCGTCCGGAACCGTAATCACCTCCGCCACATAGCGGGTTTGCGCACCCTTGGCGGTCGTCGAGACGTTCAGCCCGCGCTCATTGCGGTTCGGAACCGCCAGGAACAGATCCAGGCTGTCTTGCCCCGGCTCAAAGGATCCCGTTAACGATTTCGGAGCGGGCGCCGCGTCGGAATCCGGGATGTCGAACAACAGCCCGTCCGGCAGGATGCCCACCGCCTTCGTCAGGGAGAACGTGCCGCCCTCCAAGGCGCGCTGATCAATGCTCAACTCGGTGAACCCCCAGGGACGAAAAACCAGGGAATGCAGGTGAAAGTCGAGGGTGCTCTCGATGAAATTGCCCTGCGCCTGAAGGTGCTGTGGCGTGAGGAGAGTGCCTTTGGTCCAGACCACCGGCTGCAGGAGCCTCATAAGGATTTCACAGTAGCAGGTATGGCCCAAGCAGTAAAGTGCACCCAAACCCAGGGTTGGGAATTAGCCAAAACGCCGTTCATTAGGTGGAAGGGGTCTCTCGGCACAAGCGCTGCTCGACAGCGCAGGGGCCGGCCAGCTCCACGTCATTACTTCGGCTTCACCCTGCCGAATAGCACGCGCAAGTACGCGTCGGAGTCGGGATTGCCCCCCAATGCCGCCAGCCTCCGGCGCGCCAAGGCCAACCCGCCTCGTGCCGCTGTACGCACCGCTGGCTCCTGCGGGCCAAAGACGTCCACCGACAGCGCCCCTACCGCCATCCAGCGCAGTAGCTCCGGCTGCGGCGCGCGCTCGATCAGCGGTTCCACCGCACGGCCCTGGATCAGCAGGCAATAGATCAGCGTCGCCGCCAACTGTGGTTCCGCCCGGAGGACTATGTCTTGGGCTTCCGTCAAGCTGAGGTTGCCGCTTCTGGACAATTGCGCAAAGGCAGCTACCGTCAGTAGCGGATTGCCGCCTCCTAGAATGCCGCGTAGCTCCTTGACTCCCAGACCGCCGCCAGAGTCCCGGAAGGCCGACGGATGTTGACGGGCATAGGTGATGGCCGTTGCCGCATCCGTCGACCACTTCGGAAACAACAGAACGACGTCCTGGAAAAAGCCGAGGGCACCGGGCCTTGTTCCAGGCCGGAACAGGATCACGCCGCCGCGCACGAAGGGAGAGTACATTTCCTCTGGTTGTAGCTCTCGTTCCGACCCGTGGATCGGCTCACCCCAGTCGTAGCGGCGCGTGCTAGCCGCAGGCTCCGTTCCGCCCTCGATCACTGTCCAGGCGCCGCGCTTGACGACGACCGGAGGTGTGTTCGGCGGCGCTACAAAGCGGCCGGTAGCTCCATCTATGTACCCTCCCGGAACCGTGCCGGCCCCGCTGTCCGGATCGGGCTCAATTCTCGCAATCATCCACGGGCCTTGACGAATCGCCAAACTGAGCCATGTTAGGGCGGCGATATCATGGACGGCCCGGATGTCATGCAGGACCATTGCTTGCGCTTGATCCGGAGTCACGTTTGCGGCTTGCATAGGACCTCCTTAGGGGTGGGTCAGTACCGTCGTGCCGGCGGCGGGATCCGGCCCCAACGTAGTGTTCGCGGGATCATTAACCACGTCGTTGCTAAACGGCGGCGCCAGGACCGGAGCAGTCGCAGGCGCGGAGTCGGCAGCAGCTGCGGTCGGACGCGTGGCCGGAACGGCTGTGCTGCCCACATCGATTGCCCAAGTGCGTTCCCGCAACAGACATACGTCGTTGCTTGTCGTATCGAACACGACCGCCCACGCCACGAAGTTTGTCGAGGCTCTGACACTTTGAAAAGGATATGTGACGGTCCCCACTACGGCGCCAGTGGCATCGGTCGCAGGCTGAGACACAATCGGCAAGCCAGTGGTGGCAGATGACGGCGTGTCGTTTGATGTGGCGGCCCCGCCTCCTGTACACCCGATTGGCGGCTGGAGAGAACGTGAGTCTATCGTATCTGGAGCCTTACCGGGCTGATCATAGATCGGAGCTACACTAGCCGCGCTGTCGTTCGCTTGAACTGGCCGGTTTGTGATTTGCAACCACGCGGTCGGCACGGTCACCCGGGTCCTCGGCGCTACTCCAGCCTTCCACACCATGGCGGGAGGTCCGAAGACGATCCTTGTGCGCACCCCGGCCAGTGCGTTCTGCAAGATGCCGATCTTGATCCGGGCAACCTGCGGAGCAGTGCAATCCACGCCCGCCGGCCGGATTCGCGCTTGGACGGACATCGCAATTGCAGGAGGTGCACTGGAGGTGAACACGCCGAGCGCATCGATTCGGTAGGCTCCGCCCGGCGTCAGGTTGACCTGGGCCTGATCGAACCAGAACACCGTCATCGGCTTACTCGCCTTGAGAGGGCCCGTTGCCGTGTGACAATGAGCCTCGATGACGGCGTCTCCGATCGCCGCGCTCCCGGTCTCGCCAGAAACCTGAAAACCGGCCCACGAGCCGTCGCTGGGTACAGTGACAGTCGCTGTTCGATCTGCCGGTCCGGTGAAGCGCAGACGCCCATCCGGGTTCGTGAGCACAACGGTGGAGTCCGTCGAGCAAGCCGATGTCGCTCTGATCCTGCAGTCCACAAGTGATCGGCGCGCCATTTGATCGCACTTGATCTGTACCAGATCGTCGTTTGTCGCTGGAGTATCGTTAATTTCGATCTCCATCGCAGGGCACTCTGTCTTGCATGTCTCGACCGGAGCGGCGGATCCGGAGCCACCATCGCCTGCGCTCGGATTGTCCGCGGACTTACATCCCGTGAGGCACATTACACACAAACCCCGTCAAAGCACATTTGCTATCGTGTAGTCCAAGTATGTCTTGACTCTTGACGCCAGCCGTTGGACAAGTCTGTCCTCGGTCAGACCCGGATCTTGCAGTGTCTTCCGGATCCAAGGCAGGTGAGGATCCGTCTCGAATCCGTGCCCTAAGGCGAATATCAGGCCGCAGAAAAGAGATGCGCCGCGGTTGCCGGCCGCGGAATGCCTTGCGGCCGCCGCAATACCGAACCCGATCGATTTCCGCACAGCCGCATCCCCTGCATACTCGCACTTTTCGGGATACACGCGTCGCACCCTTTTGAAAATCATTTGTTCGATATCTTTACCGCCGCCGCCCAGGCCGCCCGAAAGCTCCTCGTTGGCCCGTACCAAGGCCGCCTTCGCGAAGCCGTTATCGGGGCCGGCGACATGTCTGAGATATTCGCCCAGCGCCTGGTACAAGTATGCGGCGCGGTCGGTCTGGTTGGCGGTCAATGGATTCGAAAGCACCTCGCCCGCCCAGGGGAGTAAAGGATCGGAATCGAAATCGGAGCCGAGCAGAAAAATCATCTGCAGATACAATCGGATCGGCCCGCGATTGGTGAAGCCGTACTGTCTGGCCCGTTGCATGGCGAATTGGACGCAGCCTAACAGCCCGCTGTCGCCCAGGACGCCGGCGTGCCACGGCGCGAATTCGCGCATTTCCATAACCAGCTGCAGTTGAAAGTTCTGTTCGACTGACGCTGACAGGTCCTGCATCTGTTCCTGGCGGATGACCATCTGCCGTTACCGCTCGCGTACCCGCGACCCTATTCGATTCGATTATACGCTGATGGACTCGGCGTGCACCAGCATTTCCTTGCATTTTCTTGCGATGCATGGGTTGAAATTGGAAGTCACAACCCGCGGGGAGTATCGTCATAGCACGCGTCCGCTCTCAGCGGGCGACCCCGATACACATGCGTTCGTCGCATCCGCCGCGAACGTCTCCGGCCGATACTCCGACAAGTTAAGGAGGGCGGCATTAGCGGCCACCACGTCGCGCGGCTGCCGGTCGGGACAGCGTCGCAGTTCACCTGGAACCGGACTTTCGTGGCACAACGCCGCGACAACTCCGCCGTGGCTTTCGGCTCCGTTGGTGTTCGCCTGTTAGCGAAGGCAGCGGGTGCGGATGCGCCCGGCTGGTCCCGCCAACAGTCAGCCGTCTAACACTCGGTCAAACTCCGTCGGTGGCGTGCTTGATTTCTAGAGGAAGCTTTCGCGAGCCACCCCGTTCCGGTTATCCTATCTAGAAGCATGTCCGCCGTTCCCATCCCGAAGGAGCTGGCCCAGCCCAGGACCATTGACCGCTATCAGCTCAAGGCGATCATCGGACAGGGCGGCATGGGTTTGGTTTACAAGGCATACGACAGCGTGGTTCGCCGCGATGTGGCCCTCAAGACTATTAAAGGATCCCCCAGTCCACTCGCCCTGGATTTGTTCCGCAAGGAGTGCAGTGTCCTGGCCGCCGTGTGCCATCCGAACATCATCGAAATCTTCGACATTGGCCAATTCGAGGAGAATGGCGAAACCAAGCCCTATTTTGTAATGCCATTATTGCCGGGCGCCAGCCTGGATTTTCTGATTCACAAGTCTGGCCAGCGCCTGACGATCGAACGGGTGGTGGAGATCGTCGGCCAGACTTGCCGCGGGTTGCACGCCGCGCATGAAAACGGAATCGTTCATCGCGACTTGAAACCGAGCAACATCTTTGTGATGCCCGACGATTCGGTGAAGATCATCGATTTCGGCATCGTCCACATGATCGATACCCGCACCACCCTGACCATCGCGGCCGGCACTCCCGCCTACATGTCTCCGGAACAGGTGCAAGGCCAACCCGCGTCTAAATTGTCCGATATTTTCGCGCTGGGCGTGGTGGTCTACGAAACGCTGACCGGACGGGTGCCTTTTCAGGGCGCCGATAAAGAGATCGAGGACGCCATCCTGAACTACATTCCGCCGCCGGTTTCCGAATTGAATCCGGCGGTGAGCCAGACGTTCGGGCGCATCGTGCATAAGGCCATGGCGAAACAGCCGTGGTACCGGTTTGCGACGGCCCGCGAATTCTCCGAAGTGATGCAAAAGGCGCTGCGCAACGAGCCGATCGAAATTTTCGACCCCGCCCGTATCAAACCCCGCATCGAGCGCGCCGCCAAGGCGGCCGAACAGGGCGATTATCAGTTTGCCAGCGAGATCCTGAGTGAATTGGAAGCCGAGGGCCACTTGGACCCGGCCATCGCCGCTCTCCGCAGCCAGATTGAGAAGGCGATGCGGCAAAAAACGATCCAACAACTGCTCGATAGCGCGCGGCGGCGGATCGAAGAAGAAGAGTACCTGCTAGCCCTCCAAAAGATTCAGGAAGTCCTGCAACTGGATCCGAACAACGCCGCGGCGTTGGGCCTGCAGAAAAACATCGAAAGGAGGCAAAGCGAACAAAAGATCGACGATTGGTTCCGTTTGGCCCGGCAACACCTGGAAAACTACGCCTTCGGGCATGCCCGCAGCGCCATGCAGAACGCGCTTCAACTCAAGGGCAACGACGCCCGCGCCCTCCAAATGCTGGCCGAGATCGACCGGCGCGAACAGGATTATCTGCGGGTCCGCACCGAGAAAGAGCAGCTTTACCGGGCCGCCCTGGAAGCGTGGCAGGGCGGTGAAGTAAGCCAGGCCTTGACCAAGCTCGAGCGCCTTATAGAGCTGGACCGCCGGGCGCCCGACACTGCCACGCCGGAGCGGGGCATGTCGATCCAATCCTTCTATAACCAGGTCCGCTCCGAGCACGATTCCATCAAGAAGGCGTACGAAGAAGCGAGGAAGCATATCGCAGACCGCAATTTTCCGATGGCGCTGGCAATTTGCGATCAATACCTATCGAAGTATCCCGGTCATGCCCTATTTCAGGCGCTCAAATACGATGTTGACGAAAGGCAAAGGCAGGAATGGTCCGCCCGAATTGCCGAAATCGATCGCGCCGTTGAGGCTGAACCCGACCTCGACCGGCGCGTCAACATCTTAAAAGAAGCGCTGGACATCCACCCTGGAGAGGCGCATTTTGAGCGCGCTCTCAGACTCATGCGCGACAAGCGGGACTTGGTCAACTCCATCGTGGGCCGGGCCCGCGGTTTCGAAGAACGCGGCCAATTCAACGAGGCGCTGGGACAATGGGAGATCCTGCAGAGCGTCTATAACCGGTATCCGGGGCTGGATTTTGAGGTTGAGCGAGTCCGGAAACGCCGCGACCAGCAGGCGCGCGCCGAGGCTAAGGGCCGCTGGGTCGAGCAGATTGACCGGCAGTTGGATGCGGGCGATTACGCGCAAGCCTCGGAACTTCTGCAACGCGCGCGAGTCGAGTTTCCCGAGGACTCCGAACTGGCGGAATTAGAGAAGCTGGCGAGCCAGGGAATCGAACGCCTGGCGGAGGCTCAAAACCTTATATCCAACGTCCAGGACCTGTTTCGGGAACGGCGCTATCCG
>DATNMW010000413.1:0-15643 GCA_035602155.1 Bryobacteraceae bacterium
CACGTTCCAGATGCCTAGCGGCCTCTCGACGTCGTAGTTTGCGACCGGGACCTGAAAGAGCGGGATGTCGATCCCCATGGGGTGAAACGTATAACGGCCCGGGCCGATACGGCGCGCCGTCGCCTGCCGGACCGGATAGGCGGTCTGCCGCCAGACGCCGATGCGCAACGCCGGCCTGTCGTGTGAGGGATTGCGGATCATTCCGGCCATGGCGGTCCAGCCGCTCAAATCGGCCAAGCGGCGTTCCAGCGCGGCGAACGTACCTTTGCGCCGCCGGCAGGCCAGCGTGTTGGCAATCGCGGAACGGCCTGCAAGGCCCTCCTCAACTCCCAGCAGAGCGGCTAACCGAGGCAGCGCCCAATCCTCGCAGGTCTCGATAAACCAGTTGTCATAGAGGACGGCGATGTCCTGTTCCAGCGCGGCGCGTTGCTCTTCTATAGCGGCCAGTAGCGCACGCAAAGGCATTCCGCCGCGCTCGTCCAGTTGGCGGTGAAACTCGGGTAGCAGGCTGTATAAGAGTTCGTCCTTCACGTTTCCGCCCCTGCCTGCAATTGCACTCCGCCGATATTGACGAGCAACATCTCCGCCCTTTCGATGCGCTGGCGGGCAGGGTCCCAACGGGCTCGCGCCGCTGTGAGGACTTCCGCGTTCCGCATCGCGAAGCCCCGGCGGTAGAGGGACTCGACGCGGACACTGCGTATTCCCGGCACTCGCTGCATCGCTGCGACAATTTCGGATGCCCACACATCCTGTCCGAATGCACGTCTATTAAAGGAGAACGCTTGCACAATTGCGTCCCGTACGGCGCTTTCCACCTTGAGCGGATCGCTGCCCGGCGCGACCGATATGGTGGCCGCCAGGTTGAAGAATGCCTGGTCGAAACCGGCGATCGAGAGCCGGTCGCGGCCCGCGCGGGATCTTTCGATGGCGGCCGCCAGCGCTTCCGCAATCGAAGGAGATTGCTCGATCGGAAGTCCACCGGCGATAGCCGCCGTGAGGTGGACCACGCGCTCGCGCCCATCCAGCAGCGCGCATGCCTGCGCCTTGACGACTCCCTCGAATGCACTGGCGAAGTCCTGGTAGTCCGCGAGCGAGACGATACGCCCGAGAGACTTTAACGTGACCGGAAACCGCTGCCGAATGCACTCCAGGGGCTCCGGGTCCATGCCGCCAGCGGCGGGGACCGGGTTGCTGACCGAACGCAGGCCCAAGGGCCGCTTGCGGAATACGGTCAGGCTGTCCGGTCCCATATTCCCCTGGGAGCCGGCTCCCGTGCGATACTCGGCCGACACATTCTCGCGGCCAGTGGGCAGGCGCGCACCGTGGATTCCATCGCCAAAGCGGAGAGTGACCGCGCCACGGCTATCGGTAGAAAGGGCGTACACCGCGGCGTCCGGACCGGCGCGATACAGTGAAGACACCTCCGCCCAGGGCTCGCCCGTCGAAGCTGGCGGCGCCATGGTGGATGGGAGGCGCAAGGATTGGCTGATAGACGCTTGCACGCTGACGTTCAAAGTGCTGCGAATGCCGGCATCGCCGCGATTGTGCGTATAAGTGAGCGGAGGCCGGCCCAGGGTGAACGTCTGGTTGCTTTGAGACGCGTTGCCGCCGCCAAGCACTTCCACCGGCACCGTCTCGCCCTGCGTGGCGTAGGCCAGGTTAGCGCACAGCGCGGTGCCTGCGGGATCATAGACGTTGGCGAGGGGGGCTCTCAGCATGCAGATGGTGGCATTCTCCGTTTCCGATACGACCGCCGCCTCCAGCGTGGCCACCTCGCTCACGGAGTCGCTGTCGCCGGCGGCGGAATCCGCCAACACCTCGCCTGGCTGGGCGGTGAGACGGCCTTGCCCGGCGGCGTCTTTGAGGGTCCAGATTTCCGATTGGGCGGCGACCGAAAATGCCAGCGCTTGCAGGCGCGGGGTTTCGTATACATCCGCTTCGGCATCTCGCACCCGAATTAAATATGTCCGATTCGCAACGCGCAGGACCCAGACGGAACCCCTGCGGAAGACCGTGACCGCAACCTCGGCCGGCAGGACGATGGCGGCGCCGCTGAAAGCGGCCCGCAACGCGCCGGAAATGGTTCCCTGGTCGAGTTCCACCGCGACGTCGCCGGGCACGGCAAATAGGAATCGGTGCGCAACTCCGGTAAGGCGGCCGGCTTCGTCCGCCAGATAGGCAGAGTTGCCGCAGCCAGCGAGCAATCGTTCTTGGCTGTCGAACAGCAACGCGCCGGGATCGTTCGAAACCCCAGGCAGCAGCGGCGTCCAGCCTTCCTCAATGGACCACTTCAAAACACCGTGGCCCCTTGCGGCGGCATATAGGCCGCCCGTGGGATCGAGGGCCAGGGCCCGAACTGGGTGCTCGATGGCGTGCGGCTGCAAGCATTCGCATGAGCCGTTGAAGCCGGCCAATCGAAAGACGCCGCCGCCGGAAGTGCCTGCGTAGAGCGCTCCCCCGCGATCCGCCGCCAGCGACAGCACATCAAGTGCTTCCATTCCGGTGGACACGATCTTCCATCGCGGCTCGCCGGGGTCCAACCGGAACACGCCTCCGCTGGTTCCTGCGTAGACCGCGTCCTGAGGATCCACCATCAGTGCGCGCACATCGGAAGCCGCGAGCCCGGCCGCGAGGCTTTCCCATTGGGCCGCTCCGAGGACCCGCCGGAATACGCCGGCATCGGGCGTGCCCGCGTAGAGGGCACCGGCTGAATCCATCGCCAGCGTCCGCACCCGTGTCGAGGTCAGCCCGGGGCTGTAAGGCTTCCACCCGGTGGTAAACAATCGAAAGACTCCGCCCCCATTCGTGCCCGCATAGACTCCAAACGGTGAGACTGCCAATGCCCGCACGTCGAGGTTGGAGAGGTCTGTATTGATGGCCTGCCACGCCTCGCCGGCGGTCCGCCGGAAGACCCCGGAGCCTGCAGTCCCGGCGTAGATGGTTCCGCCCTCCGAGGCCAGCGCGCAAACGTCCTGCTCCGCCAGACCCTCGGCGGTGACGCGATCGTCCGACATGGCGAAGATTCCTCCCAACTCCGGAAGCACCGCGGAAGGGCGGAGACCCACGATGGCGATGGCTTTCCCCGGACATAACCCGGCGACGCAGCCGCTCAGTTCGACCCGCGAGCCTGACATCATCTGAAAAATCGGTACCTGGGCGATGAACGGTTGGAGCTCGGCAGTTTGCAGGTAGACGGTCGTAGTCCGCAGATCGAAAAGGCCCAGACGTCCGTCGTTGACGGTCCGAATCCGCGTAACGGTCGCCTGTTTGCCATAAGCCGATGTCGGCAGAGGCTCCGCCGCCGTCACGCTGTAGGAGGCCCAGAGCGCCTCCGGAGCGCCCTGCTCCAACACTACTAACGACTGCGCTTCGATTCCGCCGAAGACACGATCCAGATCGATGCAGTTGCCTTGAATGCTGAAATTCGGCCAGTCGGTTTCGATGAAGCCGCCGCACGGAGAGGCGGCAAAGACGTGTCCGGCGGCGTCGGCTGCGACTGCCAGGATGTCCATGCTGGTGAGATCCGTGCGCGTGCTGACTTGCAGCCGGTCGCCTTGCTTGCGGATCGAGAACTGCGACACTTGCCAGGAGAGCCCGTCCGTCGCGGGTTGCACCGAGACATCCGGAGGGACCGCGGCTCCATTCCTTGCGAATAACTGTCCCAACAGCTTCGGAAAATCGCGGCGATTGAGAGCTTCCGAAAAGAGATCCTGGACTCCGAAGAGGGCAAGTTCCTGCTTGTTGACGGCGGCCCAGTTGTCCCCGAGATCGCTGGAGCGATAGACGCCGCGATCGGTGGCTGCGATCAAATAATTCAGCGTGCCGGCCGATACCGCCAGCGCGCGAATGGCGCAAGGCTGGGGCAAACCGTTTCCGGCAGCTTGCCAGCCGCCTTTGGAAGATGACCGGAAGATGCCCGCGGCTGTGCCCACGAAGCGCGTGCCGTTCTGCTGGAGGAATGTATATGCCACCGGTTGGCCGCCACCGGGGAATTTCTCCTTCTTCCATCCCTTGTCGGCGGCCTTCCGGCTGAATAATCCCGCACTCGTTGCGGCGAACAATAACCCGGTGTTGAACCCCAGCCCGTAGACCACGGTTCCGGCAAGACCGGTGCCGGCGTTGAAGCCGGGAAGATCGTCGCTGAATGGCTCCCATTCCAGTCCCCCCTCCAGCATTCGAAAGACCCCTTGATCGGTGCCGGCGAAGATGTATCGTCCCGCGGCGGTGTTGTAACTTGCGACAGCGCGGACGACGCCGTCCAGGGCCGGGGGCGGACTCGGCTCGGGCGAAGCGGGAGGCCGTTTCCTCAAGTGCAGAAACTCCAGCAGACGAACCCACCAGGACGCGTGCTCGACTTTGGGGGCCAACTGGGCGCGCAGCGATTGCCAGCTTTCTCCCTGGTCGGTGGAAAAGGAAATTGCGCCGCGCGTGGAACCGGCGTAGAGGTAACCTCGATCGTCGAGGAATAGCGAATGCGCGTCCTGCCGCGCCGGCGTAGTGGGCAGCACCACCCAGTCGGATCCCCAATCGGGGCCCGCGGATTTGTAGATCCCGCCGCCGGACGCGGCAAAGAGGTTGCCCGCGGCATCCACGGCCAACGCCCGAACGTCTTCCGCCGGCAGGTTCCCGCCGATGGACTTCCATGTGCCGGCTTGATCCGCCGAGCCCACCACGCCGCCTTTGCGCGTGCCGTACTGGCTCTTGACGGCGTCGGAAACCGTGTCCCACGCGGCGGCTTTGCGCCCAAATAGGCCGCCCTTTTGGCGGAACGTGCAAACGGCAGTGACGAAGCCGGTGGCAATCTCGGAGTTGGGCGGCTGGTTCATGCATTCTTGGCTAAGGCCTTCCTTCCACGTCACCAGCGTGTAGCCTGCGGCGCGGTTGGCTACTACCTTCTCCGCGATCCGGAAGTGCCGGAATGCGCCCGCAACCATCAACAGCGGGCTGCCCGGCCGGATGGCCGTCACCACACCGGCCAGGCGAATTTGTGTAGCGCCTGGGTTCAATACCTGGATCGACGGGCGCGTCCGGATTAAAGGCTTCAACGCATTCCATTCCACTCGCGCTTCGACTTCGTCCTGGGCTTCGAACACTACGGGAAGCTCACCCTGCTTGGGTATGTTCTGTACAACCAGATTGGCGCCTCGCGGTACGCGGACCGTGCCGGGCTGGCCTTTCACGTTGACGACTCCGAGGGACAGCCACGTCGCCGCGCCAACGCCCGGGCGCCTCCGATAACCTCCCTCTCCGGCCAGATAAAGGATGGACTGGAGTTCGGATGCCGTGCTCAAGAATCCTTCTTCCTCTATGCGTTCCCGATATAAGCTCAGCACGTCCGCAATCACGGCCCAGCCGCTCAACAACCCGATCGCCCAGTCACTCCCGGCATCCGTGTTGAGATTCTCAAGCGGCCGGACCACACCTCCGTCTAGCTCGAAGGACACTTTGGGCGCGGCGTCCAGCATGCGGCGCAGATATTCCAGGTAAGCGCCGGCCCCATGGTTGAGCGTCCCGTTCATGCCAAATCCTGCGTGCTGACCTTCAGGCGATCCACACGAACCATCCCGGTGGGCGCCACCGGCACTGCCTGCGCCTCGAGCATGGGCTCTGCGGTCTCGTGCAAACGCATCAATTTCACCTGGAGATCCGCCACACCGGGAACATGCGTTGCCCAGGCGACCACCTGGCTGGGATACAGAGGTGAGCCGAAATCGAAGCTGTCGGGGCCAGTGGCGGCGGCGACGGCAGCCTCTATATTGCCGCGCACCTGCGCCGTCGAATGGCCGGGAAGGACCCGCACGGCGATTTCCACCGAGAGCGGCGCAAACCGGGGTCCCAGCACGTGCAATTCATCGCCGATCAGTTGAGAGGTCCGCAGAAACTCGCGAAGCTTGTGGGCAAAGCCATGGGTCACCGGCTTCCCAGCCGCGCGGGCGGCGTAGATGGTTACCTGGGCGTGTGCCCCCGTCCACTGGCGCACGGCCACCGAACTGCGCACACCCGGATAAGTGTTTGCCATAGTTGCGTAGTCGGCCTCGGTGATGCAGCGCCGCGGGTCCCGAAAGGCCGCGGGGGCATTGGCGCGCACCTGATCCAGGGTTTCCGGATCCGCTCCGCCTACCGCTGCCATGGGATTGCGGATGCCCGTGATGCGCGGGTCGTCGCTGACAATGTGCCGGAGCGATTGCGGCCCGACGTTTCCGGCGCTGCCCTGCCCAGTCCGGTAAGTGGCGTGGAAGATATACCCCGGCGGCGGCGTGCGCCCCGCCGCGCCGTCGCCGAATCGAAGCGAGACCTGGCCGCCGTTGTCGATTTCGGCCACGAAATCGCGCGCAAACCGGCTGCTGCTCAACAGGTCCCGCCGCGCATGCCAGACCGGCTGCCCAGGCAGTGGCAGGGCGGGTGGGAGATCCGCACGGAACTCGTCGAGAGAGATCGCCGCGTCGGCCTTGCTAGGATCCTGGATGAGAGCGCTCACGGCAGGCTCGCGCAAGGCCGTCTTAAGCTCGTACGGAACGCCGTGCGTAAGACCGGTATAACTGAGCTTGGGTGTGTAGCGGCGGCTCGCAGGAACCGGCGGCAGAACTTCCTGCCGCGTGCGTCCATGGCTCGCGAGCACGACATTGCCGAGTGCCACACACTGGTTGTCCCAGAGCCTGCCATCCGGTAGCCGACCAGCCACCGGATAGGCCGCGGGCAATGCGTCTTCGTCATGCCAGAACAGGATCGTGATCGGGCGGCGGGTGGAAGCCGACTGGGTCAGCGTAGGCGCTTTAGCGAGCCGCACCGCGTGCGGCCGGCCCGGGCGCGCGTGGCCGCCCAGAATGGGGTCGGCCAGTTGCTCGAACACCAGGACATCGCCCTCGGCTAAGTTTGGGAAATGTCCGGCCAGCGATGCCTGCGTGCCGCCTTCAGGCAGGCTGCATTCCGCAACGCCGCCGGAATCCACCACCATCCGATTGTGCGCGACATAGAGCGTGGCATCGTGCATCGTCTCGAAAACCACATCGTCATAGCTCTCGAAGAACGACCGCGGCACTCGCGGAGCACGTCCGGCGATACGCGGCAGCAGAGGCGTACCCTCCGGCACCGGTACGCCGTCGGCCGACGTCTCCAGGTGGACCCACACGCGGGCGTGACAGCCTTCCACGATCGCGTAATCCAGCAACCGCGCGTGGCGGCGCACGGAAATCCGCTGCCGCGCCGTGCTCAAGTATGCTTCAGCGGCCACCGCTTCCTGGTAGTAGCTCAGGTAATCGGCCGCATAGGCCAACAGTTCAATGAGCGTGATGCCCAGGTCTGCCGCATGCCGCTCCACCCAGCCGGGAACGGCCAGCGCCATGTGGTCGAGAAGAAGCTGCCGGAAGCTCGCATAGTCTTTGGCCAGGTAGTCGATGTGGGTGGGCGGTGGGCCGTCGGCGGGAGTCATCGTTTCATCTCAGCTTACGAAACGGGCGAACCGGTTCTCCTGCGTCCTGTTTTCCACATAGCGGACATCCACCGAGACGCCGCCTTCGTTCATTTTGACTTCGAGGTTCTGTACCTGAATCACATCTCCCAGCCATTGCTGCAAAGCTCCGTGTACCATGGCCTCGACTGCGGTGGCCAATTCGTCGCGGCGCGCGGCGAACACCAGTCTGCGCAGGTCGCATCCGAAGCCCGGGCGATTAACCCGCTCGCCGGGCGAGGTGAACAGCACTTGGGCGATCAACTGGCGAATGTGCTCGGTGTAGGAAGCCTCCTCCGTAAGGCCGAGCTCGCTAACCGCGAATGGGAAGGCGATCTGCATGGCGGTTTGCCGCGGCGAGTGTCAAAGGATCGGCGCGCCGTCGATCTCGCCGGCGCCTTCGATCGTCAAACCTCCGAGAATATTTTCGTCTCCCTCCACCGTCAGCCCGAGCGCCACGTTGACGTCGCCCTCCGCGGTGAGCAGCCCCGCCACATTGGCTTCGCCTTCGACCGTCAGCACGGGAGTGATGTTGGTTTCGCCTTCGATCTCGGTCACCGCCGTGACGTTCAGATCGGGCGTCTCGATCTCGATGGCCTCCGCCGTCATGTCGATTGAGGACGCCGGAATCGCGATGGAAATCGCTTCCGCCGTCATTTCGACGACCGATTCCGGGACCGTAATGGTAATGTTTTCCGGGTCCATCGCAACGGAGGCCTCCGGAATGGTCAGAGTAATACTGCCGGGCGTCATCTTGATGGTGGATTCCGGGCAGAGTATGGTGATGCCTTCCGAGTTGAAGAGCATGGTTAGGGGCGTGTCCACCGCCGCCGGCGTGCACTGCAGCGAGAAGCCCCCTTCTTCCGGGATATCGCTCAGAACCATGCTGATGAATTCCGTCTGGAAGACCTTGACCTCGGGCGGCGGCGGCTCGGGCACGTGCAGGACGTCTTCCGGACCCCAGAAGCACCCCGCCCATATGGGGTAATTCGGGTCTCCGGCCTCGAACTCGATCCATACGTTGGCTCCGATGGGGGGAATGGCGTAGAAGCCCACGTTGGTGCCGGCGTAGGGCGTACATGGCAGCGCCCAATTCAAAAGCGAGCCGGAGATCGCGGGAACCTCCGCCATGATGCGCCCCTGGAATAGCGGGTCGATGTTCTCCAGCACTTTCCCGCGGTACTTGCCATAGAATTTTTGTCCGGGCGGCGCGGCCGGCGCCGGACGGCCGCAGGCGTCGCTCATGGGGTCACCATCGAAACTGTACTCCCTATTCCTTCCCGGGTCAAGGTAAACGATTGCTTATACGCGCCCCGGCGCAGCGTGTGGGTCACCGTCTGCACGTAGTAGCGTCCGTCGTAGCTCTGCCCGATGCCGCGCACGTCCACCAGCCCGGGAACATTTAGGATATCGCCGTAACGAATCGTATCGAGTTCACCCTTGCCGGTTACCACTCCATCCGTCGAAACGTCGGTGATTGCCTGGGCGTCCACCATCGCCCGCAAGTAGCCGTAGCGCGGATCGGTGAACAGGTTGCGGCGTTGCAGCAGGCCGAACAGGGCTAGGGCCGGCTGCGTGGCGAAGGCGGGCAGGCGCGTGCTGGTGAGAGTGGACAGCGGCAGGTCGTCTTCCACGATGTCGTCTTGGACCATGCCATACACCAGCGTGGGCGCCAGCGAATCGAATTGAAAATTCAGGGACTCCACATTGGTGGCAGGTCCCAAGTCCACTGTCAGCGCCCGGTTGACGGCGCCCGTCCGGGGCGGCGGCCCCCAGTATGCCGTGTTCGTGCCGGCGACCGGGCCGGGTCTCACATGGAAGATGTAACCGTAAGGCGAGGCAAGCTGCGTGAGGTAGCAGCGGTCGGTGCAGTTCTGCTGCGGAACATGCTCTATCGACAACGGAATGAGGTCGGCCGCCGTCGGAATCACTTCCGGAGTTATCCAGAGCGCATATTTGGCGAGCACCATCAGTGCGATCGCCGCGTCGCCCATCGCCGGATACTCGAGGGAGAACTCCACGCGGTCCATGGCGACGCTCACGTCCTCACCGGTGATGGTCAGAGTGGACGCGCCGAACTGCTTGCTGTGCGCCAGCTCCTGGCGGGTGATGAATCCATCGATCAGCACGGTAGGCGTACTGTTGATCGCGACCGCGATCGTCACCCGCGTGGCCGGCTGCAGGAGCGGGCTGCTGAGCAAAGCGAAGTCCTGGCTGAGCCCCGCGGTGCGGTCGGCATGGAATTCCAACTGAAAACCCGACGGCCCGTTGTCTTTACGGGTGACCTCGACGCTTTCCAGCTTCTCGGTGACATAGGCGGGCGCGGGAGCCGACCCAAGCGATAGTTGCAGATTGATGGTTGAGGGTGTCATCGCCAACGGCTACAGTTTCAGGGCGGGAATATTCAGCGTGCGCCGCTGCAACAGGTCGAATGGGTTGAGCGCATCATTGGCGTCGGCGATGCGCCAGAACTGTTGCGGATCGCCGAGGGTGCGCGCGGCAATCAGATCCAAGCGGTCCGCGGGCTGCACCGCGACTACCGCCTGCACATGGAAAGTATTGCCCAGGGGAGGCAGCCGCCGGCGCTTATAGGCGATCCGTTTCCCCTCCGGATCGACGTAGGTGGCGTCTGCGATTCGATAGTGGCGGCTCGTGGGATCGAACATTTCAATCGTCTCCAATAGGCTACAAGGAACTGGTCTGCACGCCGATAGTGGCGTCGGGATCGCCCGGCTCCGGCGCGCTGGCTGCCATCGTCGTCAGGTTCTGCTGATAGGCCATAAACTCGTAATATTCCTTGTTGCTGGTATCCAGGTCCGAGTAGTTGAGTACGCGCATGCTGAGCGAGACGGTGGCCCGGATGGGACGGAGCGACCGGTCGAAGATCTCTTCGGTGATCTCGTAGCTGTTCAGACGCACGGGCAGCACCCGCTTGGCTCCCCACACAAACAGCGTGCGCGGCGCGGTGAGAGGCGCGACTTCCATGATTCCGATCGCCAGTTCGGCTTGGTTCTGATTGATCTGCAGGGACGTGGGATATACCAGCAGCTCCAGCGCCGAGAGCTGCGGCAGCACCCCCAACTCCTCCGCCGTGGGGTCGCCCTGGTCCAATTGGTCGGTGGCGTCGATTTCGACGTCCACGCTGATGGTCTGCACCGGAGCGCCAGTGAAGCGGATGGCTTCGGAGCGGTCGTTCTCCTCGCCGCCCACTTGCTGCGGCTGTATCGACCGCCGCAACGTTGCCGGGTTGTACTGGAACGGGATCACATTCGGTGTCGGGTTGGATACGGGGATCGAAACGATCGCGCCGCGGAGAATGTAGGGACTTCCCGTTCTTGCCATGATTCCTTATTCCTCCCCCTTCCCTTTCTTTTCTTTTATTTCTTGGAGCTTCCTCTGCAACCGCTTGATCCTGGCGTCGTGCTGCCGTTCCCGCCCGACATCCAACCGGCGGGCGGGCGGGCCGGCGTTTGGTGGCGCCAGTGGTCTCTCCGGATTCACCGGCACAAGCTGCCCCTGACCGGGGGACAGCGGGCGCGCGTAGGGCGGGAAGTCCCGGCCGGCGTTCCCAGTCAGTAACCCTATGAGCCGCTCCGCCGCTCCTGGCTGCGGAGCGGTTCTTTGGAGCCGTGCCAGACGGCGGTTATGCTCGTCCAGGGCGAGGACCGAAGCGCCGCTGAAGGGCAATCCGCCCTGGCGCAGGTTGCGTAGCGCCTCGGAAAGCGAAAGCGCGATGGCGTCTGGGTTCCCGCCCGGTCTGCCTCCAACCTCGCTATGCGTCGCATTGGGAACGATGGTATGGGTCGAGTGTGTTCCTGGGCTCTCAGCCGGAATATCCGCTTGCTGAAACTCGGTCCTTTTCTCTCCTCCCGCCAAGAGGTGCTGAGCCAACTGAACGTTTGGAGGCACACGCAGGGCCTCGTACGGCACATTCTCGGTGCCGCCGATGGGAGACACGGCCGTGGCCCGGCGCGATCCCATGTGCGGAACCGCATCCAGTAAATTCAAGCTATGCACGGGGACACCGGGTGGCGCCACTTGCTCCCCCGTATCGGGATCTACCAGACCCCGCGCGTGTAGCCTCTGCGCCAAGAGTAGGGCGTTGCCGGCGCCGCGGCTATGTCCGGTGATGTGGATTTGTTCGTCCCCGGACTTGCGCGCCTCGATAAGAGCTCGCGTCGCCTCCTGGAGGCGCTCCTCCTGCCCCTGCTCGGTCTGCGTCGCCCCAAACGAAGGCCATTCCTTCCAATCGTGCCCACTCTTTCCGGGACCTCCTATCACTAACTTGTTCGGGCCCTCATAAGCTTCGTTAATCGCCGTCACGTTCGATCGCGCTTCCTTCGGCACACCGCTCCCCTGAAAGCCGATGTGTATCTTCCGCTTTTGGGTGTAGGGGACTTTCTGTCGCGGAGTGTCGATATAGTGACCTGGTGTCAATGGGAAAAAAGGCCGCCAAGGCGGGCGTCCGCCACCGCCCCCTTTGCCGCCTAAACCGAATCCGGCGGTCCGCGCCGCAAAACCGCGCGACGCCAGCATGGGCTGGATCGCGCCGCAATCGGCCGGAGCCGCAGCCGTCCTGGATTGCGCGCCTTCGGGGGCGGCTACCGGGGCGGAGGCCGCTCGAGCGCTTCGGTCCGCTTCCGCCTCCAGCACCGGGTCGGCATTCACCGGCGTCCCGAATGCGGGCGCGCGGGGTACCCGCCGCAGACGCTGCTGTACCACGTGCGCCAACTCGTGGCTAAGGATCTTCCGTCCGCCGCTGGTGTGCGGCTGAAACAGCCCCGGGGCAAAGTGCAGGTGCTCGCCGCGGGCAAAGGCCAGGGCGCCGATGGATTCCGGCCGGCTGTCCTCGTGCACGCGCACGGACGAAAAATCCTGACTGAAGTGAGACTCCATCTTCCGCCGCACCGGCCATGGCAGTGCCTTCCCGGCCGTGGTCGGACGGAGATTGCCCGGCAGGGTGGCGACATCCGCGTAGCGATGGCCAGATCCCAGACTCGACCGCCCGGCCGCAGCAGGCGGTGCATCAAAATCGCGAGCGGCGCCGAACCGCACTGGACGTCCGGTCGCCTGTGGGACCGTCGTTCGTGTGTGAGTTGTCATGTTCGCATCAACCCCTTGTGAATTCCCGCGGCGATATCCTCGCCCGCGGTTTCCGGACTCGGGCGCCGCGCGACCGCTTTGCCGCCGGGGATGGAGGCTGGGACGCTATCCCGCCGCAACAGGGCCGCAGACCCCGGCCGTCCCAGCATGCGGCCCAATTCGCGCTCGATGGATTCGCGCAACCGCCGCTCGCCGCCAGGAGGCATGGCGGAGAGCGCCAGTTCTTCGATCCGCAGTTCAATGCCGGATTGTCTTTTCATTCCCACCCTCTGATTTCGGCGTCGGTCAACGGCCTTTCCAGTTTGGCGTATTCACTGCGCGCGGCGCGTCGGAGGTGTCCCATGGTCACCGGACCGGCATCGCGCGCGGCTAGAAAAGCCGCGTGCAACGCGATATTGCGGATGTCCCCTCCAGCCACATTCAGCCGCGCCAGTTTGCCGGCGTCCAGCCCCTCGGTAGGCGTCTCCGCGGGGAAGACCCGCTCCCAGATTCGGGTGCGCAGCGCGGCGTCGGGAAAAGGAAACTGCACGATGAAACGGAGCCGCCGCAGAAAGGCCTGATCGAGGTTGTCTTTCAGGTTCGTGGTGAGGATGGCCAAGCCGCGATAGGCCTCCATGCGCTGCAGCAGGTATCCGACTTCGATGTTGGCGTAGCGGTCGTGGCTGTCGCGGACCTCGCTGCGCTTTCCGAACAGCGCGTCGGCTTCATCGAACAATAAGATCGCTCCCCCCGCTTCGGCGCTGTCGAACACCCGCCGCAGATTCTTTTCCGTTTCGCCGATGTACTTGTTCACCACGGTGCTGAGATCGATGCGGTAGAGGTCCAGCCGCAGCTCGTCGGCCAGCACCTCGGCCGCCAGCGTCTTGCCCGTTCCGCTGGGCCCGGCGAACAAGGCGGCGATGCCCAGGCCGCGCTCCCCCTTCGCGGAGAATCCCCATGCGCCATACACCGTGGCGCGCTCGCGCACCTGCAACGCCATGTCGTGGAGCGTCTCGATCTGGCGCTCCGGAAGCACCAGGTCGCGCCATGCCGCCGCAGACTCGATGCGCTGCACGATATCGTCCAGGCGCGGCCGCGCCTGGACCCGGCAGCTCTCCCAAAGGCTCGCGCCGATGGCCTCCGGCGTGGTTCCGTTGGGCACGGACCCGGCCGCGCGACCGATGGCGTCGGCATGCGCGGAGCGGATGGCAGCGGCGTTCATATCGAATTGGAAGATCAGACGTTCGATGTGTCCGCCGAGTTGCCCAGCCGCGCTCCCCAGGGTATTACGCCACACCGCCCGCTGTTCCCGCACGCGCGGTTTCTCCACATCGAAGGCCGGCACGAAACGCTGCAACGGAGGCCGGCGCCGTGCAGTGGAGATCAGCAGGGGTCCACTCAAGTGTTCGATCAGATGGTTGACGTTCCGTTCCTCGGTGGAATTGCCGGCCTCCATCTGGTCGCAATCCAGCAGCAGGGCGCGCGGCGCCAGCGCCGCTTCGCGTTCCCACAATCGCCGGAACAGATCCAATTCCTGCGGAGACGCCGGCAGATTGCGGGCCGGTAATACCCAAAGCTCCAGGCCAAACACCGCGCAAACCGCTGCCGCTACATCGCGTTTGGCGGCGCTAGAATCCCCGCAAAGCTGAAACACCGGCGCGGACTCGTCTTTCAGGGCCGCCCATATTCTCGCGATCCGCTCCGCGCAATCCAGTTGTGAAGGAACCAGCTCGTCGCTCTCCCCAGCCGGCTCCACCACGCCTGCCAACCTTTCGTCCGGATACTGGAGGCCGGTCAGGTAATGCAGGATGCGTTCATCGATCCGCAGCGGGCTGAGCGTGAGGGCGGTTCCTTTACCTACCTCGATCAGGCGCCAATAACGGAGTGGGGAAGCGGGCGAAACGGCGCTCCAGTGCGCGTCCGGCAGCGCCGCCAGCGCCAGGCTGAAGGTGGGTTCGGCGGGCTGCCGGCCGGGTTGAAGCCGGACGCAGAGGTCGGCGAAAGAGCTGTCCAACTCCACGCCCGCGCACAGGAGTAAAACGGCACGCTCGAATGGCGTCAGGTTGAAGGCCGTGCAGATCGTTTGCAGCGGGGTTTCCCCCTGCAACTCCACCGCGGCGGTTTCCAGTTCCTGGCGGTCTTCGTCGGGGGTTTGCTCTTCGCACGGCTGTTTTTCGACGGACGACGCGTGGCGCTCCAGAGTTCGGCGCACGACCGCGAGCGCAGCCGCAAGATAGCGCCGGTTCGCCTGTTGCCCGTCAGTTATGGTATGCGCGCCCATTTCCGGTTGCCTCAATCGGAACCACGACCAGGGGCGCGAGGAACGGACTATTGGCCGAATCATCCGGGCCTGCGCCACTGGCGAACAATTGCAGCTTTCCGCCGCTACTCTTGCGAACAAGATACCACGCCCCGTCTACCGCACACGTGAGAAGCCATTGCTGCCCTGGCGACACGGTCGATATTGACGGGTTGGGAGCAAACTTCCGTCCCGCCGCCCGCAGCCAACCGGCGGAGCTCTGCGCGATCGACGCTTCCGTAAGCATGGCGGGCTCGGGGACCTCTGTTACCAGCACGCCCTTCGTCAAGGGGCTCTCCGCGAGCGGCGGGGGACCGGTCTGCACCCGCACCAGGTATGCGCCGGGTGGCACGAACGCGGGGGCAGGCAGGCGAAACCCGATCCACGACAACCCTTTACCGGGTGGCAGGCCGTAATAAGCCGTAAACCCTTGCGCGTCCCGCCGGATCGCGTAGGTTCGATGCCAGTCCGAGTCCGTCAATTCCCAAACGCCCGGCGCGGCGGCCGCCAGTGTGACGTTGCTTGAGAGGCGGACCGAGTTCGCTGCGAACGTCTCGCGCAAGGCCGCGGAAATCGTGCCGTTTTCCAGACCTTCCCGCGCCGGGTCCTCGATCGGGAAGCGCATCGGGGACTCAAACGTGAAGCCTTCCGAGGCGCCGAGTCTGTTCAGCAGGAGCCGAATGCTCTGCCCAGCGCCAGGCAAGGGGGCGGTTTCGACCTGTATCGTAGCGACGGTGGCGGCAGCGGCCTCTTGTGACGGGTCTGGGACCAGAAGGAATGCAGCTTGGGCCACCCGCGGCTTCAGCAGGAACTGC
>DATNMW010000414.1:0-15973 GCA_035602155.1 Bryobacteraceae bacterium
CGAAGTACAGACTGATGCGGACCTTCGTAATTCCTGGATTTATCTGAACTATGCATTGATCGACGAAGACACCGGACAAGCTTTCGACTTCGGACGCGAAGTCAGCTACTATACCGGCGTCGATTCGGACGGCGCTTGGCAGGAGGGCGGCCGGCATGATCGGGCCGTGCTGCCATCCGTTCCCCCTGGAAAATATTACCTGCGCATCGAACCGGAATCGGACGCCAGCCTTGGCACGATCGGTTATACGGTGACGGTGACCCGCGATGTGCCCGTGCTGGAAATCTATCTGCTGGCGTTTGGCGCTCTCTTGCTGCCCGCGCTCCTGGTATCGTGGCGTGTCCATAACTTCGAACAAATGCGATGGGCGGAGAGCGACCATCCCATGAAGTCTGTCGGGGGCGGCCAATGATCTGGAACCGGCTTTATCTGTTCTACGGAATCGCGGTGGTATTGCTTGCCGGCGTCGGCGCCTACCGCGGCTGGAGCTTTACATCGGTCAACGAAGTCAAGAACGTGCCGATGTCCATTCGAGACAATCCCGGATCCTATCGTGCCATCTACGCCGGCTATCGCCATTACACAGGAGGAAAATGAAATGCCTATCGTGACGTTTCCCAACATTATCAACGCGCTGGTGTTTGCCTTTATCGGCATTGTGATCTTCGTGGTCGCTTTTTTCGTTTTGGATAAGCTGACCCCGTACCATCTTTGGAATGAGATAGTGCACCAGCACAACATCGCGCTGGCGATTCTGATCGGGGCCCTCTCCTTGGGCCTCTGCCTGATTATCGCCGCGGCAATTCACTAAGACGCGTGGCATTAGTTCTGTTCATATCCGTATTCCTGATCTCCGCCTGCGGCCTGATCTACGAACTGGTCGCGGGCACGCTGGCCAGCTACCTGATCGGCGACAGCGTCTTCCAGTTCTCCACCATCATCGGGTGTTACCTCTTCTCCATGGGCATCGGCAGCGCCATGTCGCGGTATATCGAGCGCGGCTTGGTGCATCGCTTCATCTGGATCGAACTGATGATCGGACTGATCGGCGGCTTCTCCTCTGCCTTGTTGTTTCTGGCCTTCGCTTACACCCAAGCCTTCGCTTTTCTGATGTATTTCGTCGTCACGGTAATCGGCATCCTGGTGGGCCTGGAGATTCCTCTGCTGATGCGCATCGTGCGCGGACATTTCGATTTCCGCGACGCCGTAGCGCACGTGCTGACCTTCGATTACATCGGCGCGCTGGCCTCTTCGCTCCTGTTTCCCATCATTCTGGTGCCGCGGCTGGGCCTGGTGCGGTCGGCCATGCTGTTCGGTATCGTCAACGCCGGCGTGGCGCTGTGGAGCACCTACCTGTTCGCTGCGCAGTTGGGAGCCAGACGGTTGCTGCGCGCCGTGTCGGCCATCGTGCTGGCTATTTTGTTGGGCGGCATGCTGGAAGCCAAACGGATCACCGCGGTCGCCGAAGATAACATCTATGCCGATGAAATCATTTTCACGCGGGATACGCGCTACCAGCACATCGTGCTGACACGGTTTAAAGACGATCTGCGGCTGTTCCTCAACAGTCACTTGCAATTCAGCTCACGCGATGAATACCGCTATCACGAATCGCTGATTCACCCCGGCCTCGCCGCCATTCCCGCACCGCGGAGGGTGCTCGTGCTAGGCGGCGGCGACGGGTTGGCGGTGCGCGAAATCCTCAAGTACCCACAAGTCGAAAGCGTCACGCTGGTGGATCTCGATCCCGAGATGCCCCGGCTGTTCTCCTCGAACCCGATGCTGACTGCGCTCAATCGGCGCAGTTTCCTTTCACCGAAGGTAGACGTGGTGAACGCCGACGCTTTCCCGTGGGTCGATTCCGACACGAGCAGTTTCGATTTTATCGTGGTGGACTTTCCAGACCCGACCAACTATGCGCTGGGCAAGCTCTACACCACGGCTTTCTATCGCGCCGCCGCGCGCCACCTGAGCGCGCAAGGTTTGCTGGTGGTGCAAAGCACCTCGCCCATGTTTGCGCGCGATTCTTTCTGGTGCATCGAAGCCACGCTCCGGCAAGCTGGACTGAAGACGTATCCATACCATGTCTATGTGCCATCGTTCGGGGAATGGGGATTCATCATCGCGTCGCGGAGGGAGTACAGCATGCCCAAGAGCCTGCCGCCAGGCCTGCGTTTTCTCAGCGTCGCGACGCTGCCTACCCTCTTCCAATTTCCACCCGATATGGCGCCCATTCCGATGCCGCCCAACACGCTGAACGACCAGGTGCTGGTGCGCGCCTACGATCGCGATTGGAAGGATATCAGCCATTGACTGGAACCCGGCGCCAGTTCATCGCGGGCGGATGCGCCGCTCTGGCCCGGATGACCGCCAAGGGCGAACGGCCCCTTGCGGGATCGTTTGTGAACGACGCTTTCGTGCGCGGCCACCAGATCCGCGATCGCGCGCCAATCTCCGCCGCGCTACGCGAAGAGCGCATCCCGCTGGTGATCGTGGGAGGCGGCATCGCCGGCCTGAGCGCCGCGTGGCGATTGCAGAAGCGCGGGTTTCGCGACTTCGTGCTGCTGGAGATGAACAGCCAAGCCGGCGGCAACGCGCGTTCGGGTCGGAACGAAGTCAGCGCGTATCCCTGGGCGGCGCATTATGTGCCCGTGCCCGGGCCGCGGGCGGTCTACGTCCGCGAACTGTTCGAGGAGTTGGGGGTGTTGCGCGACGGAGTCTGGAACGAGCGCTTCCTGTGCTTCAGCCCGCAGGAGCGCCTCTTTCTGTACGGTAAATGGCAGGAAGGTATGGAGCCGGCCATCGGACTCACCCGCCGCGATCGCGAACAGTTTCAGCGGCTGGAAGATCTGTTCGGCGCATTTCGTGCGAGCGGCGGTTTCACCATCCCCATGGAACTCGGGCTCAGCCGCAGCCCGCGGGATCTCGACCGTCTGTCGTTCGCGGACTGGCTTCGCCAACACGGAATCGACTCGCCGCTGGTGCAGTGGTACATGAATTATTGCTGCCGGGACGATTATGGCGCCATGGCCGCCGATACGTCCGCCTGGGCAGGGGTGCATTACTTCGCATCGCGCGCGCCGGAAGAGAAAGGCCCGCTGACGTGGCCGGAGGGCAACGGTTGGATCACCGCGCAGTTATTGAAGCGCGTCGGATCGTTTGTGCGCACCGGACAAATGGTGCGGCGAATCCAGCGGCGGGCGACTCGGTATCTGGTGCTGACCGACGGCGTCCGTTACTTAACGGACGCGGTAATTTACGCGGCGCCTACGTTTCTAGCCCCCTATTTGATCGAAGGCTTCGCCTCGCTGCCAAAGTTCGAATACTCGCCATGGCTGACGGCCAACCTGACCGTGGACCGGCCGCCGCGCGGAGCGGACACCGTCGAACGCGCCTGGGACAACGTGGTGGCGCATTCGCCCACGCTGGGCTACGTGGACGCCACCCACCAGACTCTTCGCTCGCAAGTGGATCGTACCGTGTGGACGTTCTACTGGGCGCTGGCGGAGGGATCGCCGGCCTCGAATCGCGCACTGCTTCTGCAAAAAGATTGGCGCTATTGGAGCGAAGCCATCCTGCACGACTTGGAACGCGTCCACCCCGATATCCGCAGTTGCGTGTCGCGCATCGATATCATGCGGCTGGGACACGCCATGGCGCGGCCGGTGGTGGGATCGATCTTCGATCCGCAACGGCGCGACCTGGCGCGGGGGCAAGGCATACTCCTGTTCGCAAACTCCGACGTCAGCGGCATTTCGATTTTCGAAGAGGCTCAATTCCGCGGCGTGGAGGCGGCGGAGAAGGCGCTGCACCGGCTCGGCCGTGGATAACTATTCTGTTACGATTGCACCGTGCCGAAATCCGCCTGACTGCGCGCTTCACCATCGAATGCCGCGCCAATGCTTTTGTAAAATCCAGATCCTTCTCCCGTCCGGCGGCGTATTTCGCGATCGAAACATAGACGCCCCTCGGGACTTCGAGGCGCCAAGCGTTGTAATGCAAGTCGAATCGCACGGCTCCAATCCCGCGTCACGCGTCGGATCGCGGTGTATTCTCCTAATAAGGTTTCTATAGGGATTCCGGATTTGGCGTTTCCATTTAGGTCACCTCGGCAGAATACCTCGTAGCGCCGCAGCCCGCATCTCGCCGCAGGCTCTGGCGAGAGTCCAATCGACCCGACTATACGCGAGATTGTCGGCAATTGGAATTAATTAAAGTAATTTCGAGCGGCTACTTCTTCGGGAAATAAAACGCGGACTCTACCGGCCGCACCACACGATTCAGCCACAACGGGCGCCGCAAATTATCGGGACCCGGCGCCGGGCGCGCCAGCGCTTTCCATTTCAGATAGACGGCGTGGGAGCGGTTGGTATCCACGAAGATGTCGCCGTAGCGGTCGCCGGCGGCGGCTGGCTCGACGCGCACCACCTGGTGCCAGCAATGCATGCCACTGACCGGGTCGGGATGCACCGGGAAGGTGATGTCTTGGTGCACGCCGGCGTCGCTCCACCAGACACGCTGGGAGTCGGGGTCGCGGCTTTCAAAAGGCCCGGCGCCCTCGAGTTGGCGCATCTTCCATTGGCCATTGCCGGTTTCCCGCAGGTCGACCCAGGCGCTGGTGAGGCGCTCCACCTGATTTTCTTTATTCACGCGCCAACGGCCCAGGTGGTGGGAGCAGGCGACCACGCCGGGCGTGAGTCCCTCGGTGACCCACGCGTGCAGCACGAAATAACCTATCTCGGTGTGCACCTTGAGCAGGTCGCCGGTGCGGATGTTTCCGAGCTTCACGGCGTCCACCGGATTGACCCACAGCGGATTCTTGTGGGCGATTTCATAGAGCGGCTTGGAATTGCCGGAGCGGGTGTGAATCAAAATGGGAAGACGGAAGATGGGCAGCAGGGTGTAGACGTCGCCGTGGGCTTCGGCGGGCCAATCGACGGACGGCATGTACTTAGGGTCGAATTCATCCGCGACGCGATGGACGTGACTGCGGCAATACTCCGGGAGGGCGAACTCCGGCCATTTCCAATCGACCAAGGTGCGCGAGAAAATCTCCAACTTACGCGATGGGGTGTTATATCCGGCCACGCGCTTGCCGTCGACTATCACGCCGCCATCCGCCACCGGCTTCTCATTCAATTTGTATAGACCCTTAGTAACTTCGAACACGCCATACTTACGCATGTAGGCAAGCGGAGTGAGTCCTTCTTTGCCGGCGGCTTCGGGCAGGCCGGGAACGGAGTTCTCAAACATCCAACCGTAGTATTCGTCGACGGTGATCTTGCGGCCCGGCTGGTAAGGCGATTCGAACCACTCGCGAATGCCCATGGAGCCATCCGGATCGATGGCCCATGACAACTCGATCCAGAACTCATCTTCCTCCCATACTTCTCCGGGGTTGGTTTCGTAGGTGTGTTCCGTTTTGCGGCCCAGTTTCTCGCCATAGACGCGCAAGACGGGCTGGCGGAATCCGATCCACTGGCCGGCGTAGGATTCCTGACTCATCAGGTCGTGGCGTTCGGAACTCAGGCCCATAGGCAGGACATAGTCGGCGTACCAGGCGGTCTCGCTCCAGGTGGGCGTCAGGGCGGCGTGCAGGCCGATCAGCTTTTCGTTGCGCAGGACTTCGATCCAGGAGAAGCCATCCGGGTTGGTCCAGACCGGATTGTAGACGCGCGTGAAGTAGGCTTCCAGGCGGCCGCGGCCTTCCTTCAGGAAGTGCGGCAGCAGGAAAGATAACTCGTGGTAGGCGAGCGGCCACTCGGGCGGATAGAGCAGCTCATTCCAGCGCTTCTGCTGGGGCGGCGTGCTGAAGGGCTTGGGGACGAACTTGTTCCAGGCGTTCAGATTGTGGCCGCCCTTGGTGCCCACGGAGCCGGTAAGGACATGCAGGAGGATCAGCGCGCGGGAGCATTGCCAGCCGCCCAGATTGCCGGAGGCCGCGCCGCGCCACAAGTGAGACGCGAAGCGGCTGCCGGCTTCGGCGATTTCGCGCGCGATCTTGACGATGACATCGGCGCGCACGCCGCTTTCCTTGGCGGCGAACTCGGGCGTGTACTTCGCGTAGTGGCGCTGCAGGGCGGCGATGAAGGCTTTGAATGTCTGCCCCTGGGCGCGGAAGCCATCGGCTTCGAATTCCTCCCAGTTGGTCCAGTTGCGGACGAAGGCGGCGTCGTAACGATTTTCGTCGAGGATCACCTTGGCCATGGCCAGCAGGACGGCCGCTTCGGTGCCGGGATAGGTGGGCATCCAATAGTCGGCCATGCTGGCGGTGTTGGAGAGGCGCGGGTCCATCACGGCGATTTTGGCGCCGGCCATTTTGCCGTCGATGATGCGTTGCGCGTGCGGGTTGAAGTAGTGGCCGGACTCCAGGTGCGCGGACATGAGCAGGATGAAGCGCGCGTTGGCGTGGTCGGGAGAGGGCCGGTCGGCGTAGTGCCACAGCGCGTAGCCGAGGCGGGCGGAGGTGGAGCAGATATTGGTATGGGAATTGTGGCCGTCGATGCCCCACGCTTGCAGGGTGCGCTCCATGATGAGGTCGTGGCCGGGGCGGCCGACGTGGTACATGACCTCTTCGCCGCGGCCTTCCTGGATGGCTTCTCGAATGCGCGCGGCGAAGGTGGCGAGGACTTCGTCCCAAGTGGTGCGCTGCCATTGGCCGCCGCCGCGCGGTCCGGAGCGCTTCATGGGATAGAGCACGCGGTCGGGGTCGTCGATCTGGTTGATGACGGCGGGTCCTTTGGCGCACAGGCGGCCGCGGCTGGAGGTGTGCATGGGATTGCCTTCGAACTTGGCGACTTTGCCGGTTTCCTTGTCGATGTAGGCCAGCAGACCGCAGGAGGATTCGCAATTGAAGCAGATGGTGGGGATGAGTTGGTAATGGCGCGCGACTTTGCGCGGCCAGGCGGCGGGATCGTACTCGACCCAATCGTCCCATTTGGCGACGGGGGCGCAGGACATGAGATGGCTTCCGTCACGTTGGAATTCGTTCATGAGGTTATTCCGGGGGTTGCGCTTGTTTCAGGTTGCACGGATCGTTTACAAATCTGACGGCGAACCAGATATGCCGCCTTCGCCCTAGAAGACCAGCCTAACACGCGTGTTTGGCAGTCCTGGCTGATTTCGCAGTTCATGCATGCTTTCAAGAAGATCCAGGCACGCCCAGGCTTGTGATGCGTTGGCGCCGCTGAGATAGGCGGTGGCTACCGGAGAGCGTGGGCATGACCCCGTCCGGGTTTGGCTTCCGTTGTTCCTAAAGACCGCTATGCCTGGTGTCGGCGTGACAGGCCGGGCCGCGCCGTCAATTCGGATGCTGTGCGGTCCGCTTCTTTTCGCGCCGTTTCCTCAGCTTTTTCTCTTGCTTCACGAAGGCGATCTTTGGGGCATTCAGGAGCATCCCAACGGCGTTATCGAAGCGCTCCCATTCAGTGTTTCCCGGTGCTGCCGGGGGCGGTAATGGTTTCATTTAGCCCTCTCCGTGATGCGGGCATGGTCTAGGGTGCCACTGGTGAGTGAAAACTTCACCATTCGTTATCCGCAGTCCGTCGTTAGTGAGATAGGCACGCCGTCTATGACTCTTTGCTCTATGTCCTGAATGCCAGAATGCCACGAAGATTTTGAAAAGGCATTCCTCATCGGATCGATCGGCGACTAACCTTATGACCCCCTCGGTAACATCTAGTCCCTTAAAGTCGTTGTCGATGGCAACAATGATGCGGCGATCCGCGTTGGCAAAACGGGCGATCTCCGGGTCTTTCTTTTCCTTCATCGAAACGCTGTTTCTGACGTATATGGCAGAAGGGCAAAGCGCCAGAATGTCTTTTGCCAAGGCGTCAGTCACGGACTCATCAAGCAATAAGCGTAGTTTCTTGGAGGGCACTCTGTGAACCCATAATGGTCTCAGCGAAGTATAGAGCGTCTTTAACTTGCTGCGTAGTTAGATCTGGATAGGACATTATTGCGCCTTCAATGGAGCCACGGTGCTCGATAGCCCACAGCACTAAATGAACAGGTATACGCGTTCCTGCGATGCACGGACGACCTCCCATGCGTTCGGGACTCATCGTGATCGACGGGCATCGCCGCAAAGCATGCGCAAGCACCTCATCGAATGGCAAAGCGGACGGACAATCGACAGAAGGCGTGGCAGTCGGGTGGGCGTCAACTAAGTTCCGCCAATCGGGACCGCTAGAATAGTCGTGCCTGTTGCGTGCCCTCTCTCGGCATGGGCGACCGCGCCAAAATGCGACCTTGTCTTGAATCATCGTCACGGCCTTATTTCCTCCGTATAGACTTTGATTGCATTATTGAAAACGACGATATCGTTCTCAATGCTAAATTTCTCAAAATCGATATTTCTGAAGAGCATCACGGCAGCAGTTAGGTTCTTACCTATCCTAGACAGCCAACCGGCCACAGCGCCGAAAGAGTTCGCTGGAAGGGAAAGAGATACTCCATCGATTGTGACCTCGGTATCAGCCATAGTGACCTTGAACGGCAAATTAAATTTACCTCTCCACTTCTCGGTTGACTTCTCGAATCTAACGTTCACGGCTGCTCGCCAATTCTTCTCATCAAAAAAAGTTCCAATCCAAGGCATTAGCGATTCCGAATACGGCTCGGTCTCGCCAGCACGCGGTTTGAGAGCGCCGTCGTAATATTTGAAGTGCAACCGAACGAGTCTCTCTTTTGTGTTAACCTTGCCGTCAAAGTGAACGTGATATCCACTTGACTGCTTCTTGGCCGTAAGGATCGCTGACCAGCTGGAGTACTTCGGCGATATGCCCGTAGCCTTATAAAAACCCTCCAAATCAAACTCGGCCAGGGGAACATCAACTGTATACGCTACTTCCACACAGCCAAAGTTCCGAAAAATGTCCGAACTGTGAAGTGCCCTGGAGGGGCGAGAAACCCTTTTCGGATTCGTACTCACCGTTCGCTTCACGTTCGCCTCTGTGGTGTTTCAAGCACTTTCATTTCCGACGTTGCCGATGATAGCACCTTTCTTCGGCCCGAACAGTGGGCATCCGGCCTCTCAGCGGTCGTCTAGGCTATCCTCCGACGAATTCAGACTTGCTGGTCAGTTGATCCCACGTCAACCGCGTGCCAGCTCTTACGCACAACGATAATGAATCGCTCGCCGTCGTTCGTCTTTCGGTTATTGTAGCGGAAACCTGTTCGTCAAGGAAGCGGAACAGTCGGAACGGCTCGACCGGAATGTCCGTTCCCTTCAGGCCGCGCTTTACCAAACTCCAGAAGTTCTCCAGCCCATTCGTGTGGGTTTCGCCGCACACGTGCTCAACGGCGTGGTCAGCCACTTCATGCTGGAACTCTTCTAAGCCTTCGTGGGATTGAAGCGCATCGGTGAAGATCGCGGAGCCAGCCAAAACATGCTGGCAAACCTCGGATTGTAGAGACTTTTTCTTCGTGTTTTCCAGAACCTTAACCCGGACCTCGGTACCTGTAGTCTTGGGGCCACGCTCCAGAATCCCCATAACAGCGGTCTTGTCCTTCCCGCCCGTGGCGGTAATCTTTTTCGCCCGCTTGTCCTTATGCATGTTGCGGGCTTTTCCATCAATGAAGGTTTCGTCCGCGTCAACCTGCCCAGACAGCTTGTTACCTGGAGCGATTCCCAAAGCGAACCGAATCCGGTGATCCAAGAACCATGCAGACTTCTGGGTGATACCGATGGCCCGGTGAACCTCATAGGAGCTGATTCCGTTTTTGCAGTTCACAATCCGCCACATGGCCATCAACCACTTGTCTAGGCCGATAGGGGAGTCTTCCATTACGGTCCCGACCTTAACGGAGAACTGAGGCCGCTTGTGGTTACCTTTGCACTTCCAGCGCCGTTGATTCGCCAAGAAAATCACGTTCTGCGATCCGCAAGTAGGACAGGTGACGCCATTGGGCCAGCGCTTGCTGGCGAGGTAGTTCAGACAGTTGCCAGGCTTGGCGAAATAGACGATTGCCTCTTGAAGGGTGTGGGGTTCGTAGGCGCTTTCCATACTTCAAGCATAGCGCAGGCCGCCCGGTTAGTCAAGTAATTGATTGCCTTTATAAGCATGTTGGATGATCCGCCTGGGAGACTCCGGAGACAGGCCAGGAGGCCTGTCCTACTAACTGTTTGGCACGCTTTGGCCGGCCATGATGAAACACCATTCGAAGATCAGCAGACCGGCCAGGGCTAACAGGCCCGCGAGTCTTGGCGCATCCAGCGCTAGCAGCACGGCCGGCAGTACGCCTCCCGCGGCCACGGCTCCCAGCCAGAATGGCAGGCGATACGGTCCGTGGGTGATCAATCGGGCGGCGTAGCGGGCGTTGTCGGTGGCGTGAGGCATGGCGAATTCGCCAAAGACGATGAGCAGGTGCAGGCCGAGGCAGACGGAGAGACCGGCGACGGCCACGGAGCGAGCTTCCGGCAGAAATGCCAGGACCACCGCTCCCGAGAGCAACGCCTGCACGATCAGGTGCAGCGGCAGCAGCGGCGTTTGCCATAGATCGCGTCCCTTGCACTGTCCGAAGAGGAAGGCGGTGTAGACGGCGGCGAAGAAGCCGGCCAGGATCGTGGGCCAAACGAGAATGCCGGAGAGGCGCGGCAGGTCGGCGAGTCCGGCTAGCAGCATCAGCCCGCAGAGTCCGCCGTAGCCGGTGAGGATGAAAGCTCCGCGCGCCAGCCAGGAGCGCATTTGCGGACGCAGCATGATGCGGAGGAAACGATCCTTGCGGTCCAGATCCCAGACCAGCATGACGAAGGTCAGGGCGGTGAACAGGAGCGCGACAATCGCCAGGGTCACGTCGCGCTGGCGGCTTGGCGCGAGCTTGCCGAGCGCTACAGCCAGCGCGGGCAACGCCAGCGGGGCGGAGGCGATGGACTTCAGCCAGAGATACACGGGCACCTGCCAGGCCCAGGGACGCGCGTGCGCGACATCGTAAGCGGCGAGGACGTCTTTTTGCAAGAGAGGACTGTCGGACGGGTAGGCTGCGCCGCCTCCGGGGACCTGGTTGTTGCGCTCCGACCACATATAGAAAGGCTCGTGGCGGGCGGCGGTGGGGACGATGGCGCTCTCTTCGGCTTCAATGTAGTAGAGCTTGGGCTTGGTGCCCTGTTCGGGGCGGCGGACGCGGACCGTGTTGCGCTCCAGGAGTTGCGCGAGGTTGCCTTCGGGCAGGTCCAGATCGCCGGCCACGATGGCCTGTTCGGGGCACACGGTGACACAGGCCGGCTCGAGGCCCACTTCGGTGCGATGCGCACAATAATTGCACTTGGCGGCGGTGTGGCGTTCGGGATCGATGTAGATGGCGTCGTAAGGGCATGCCTGCATGCACGCCTTGCAACCGATGCAGGCGTCGGAATCGAAATCCACGATGCCGTCCTTGCGTTTGAACATGGCGCTGACGGGGCAGATTTCGACGCAGGGCGGCTCCGCGCAGTGGTTGCAGCGGGTGACTTGGAAGTAGCGCCGGGTGTTGGGGAAGCGGCCCTTCTCGACATACTTCACCCAGGTGCGATTGACGCCAAGAGGGACGTGATTTTCAGTCTTGCAGGCGACCGTGCAGGCATGGCAGCCGATGCATTTGCGGTTGTCGATGATGAAGCCGTAGTTCATGGCGAGGCGGCGGGAGCGCGATGACTCGTTGTATCATGCGGCGGGGGCGCGCCACTCAACGCGCTACGCCCTCATGGATGTCGCCATAAACTTCGTCGCGGATGATCCGGTCGGTGGCATCGTTCAGGTAACGATTCAACGCTTCCCGGAGCTGTTGATACTCCGGCCAGAGCGTACGGTCCACGAATGACTTGGGAGCCCGCACCACGACTGTCGTATAGCGCTGGCGCTTGTACCGAAACGGTTCCAGGCCATAGCGGCGGCAAAGGGCGGAGAATAGCCGCCTCTGCCAAAGATCGGGCAGCATGAACTGGAATTCGGAGGGCGGCTCGGTGAACGCGATGGCAGCGATGGCTTTCTTCACCCGCTCGATAGCGGCGGCGGCGGCGCTGCGCTCTCCGGGAGTGGTGGCGCCTTCGTAGAGCGCGGAGATTTTGCGCAACTGCTCCCGGAGTTGTTGCTCAGTCATCTTCTCCTAAGCGGCGCCCGCTTGGGCGGAAGCGGCCTTGCGCGCCTGACCATCGTCATAACTCTCGCCGTAGATCGATGGGACCTTCGCGCCCATGGGCCGCAAGTAGACGGATAACTGTCCGCGATGATGAATCGAGTGGTTGAGCGCAAACTGAAGATACGTGACCGCGGGATATTGAAACATGCCCCGGAAATCGAGTATTTTCAGAAGCTGCTCGCTGGACAATTGCGTGAGGCGGTCGAAGTTGGTTTGGAAGGCATCGGCATACCAGGCGGCCACGTCCGCCGCGGTGCGGATGGAATCCGGCTTTTTGCCGCCGGTATAGTTGAATTCACCGGCGGCGACCGCGTCCATGAAGAAGTTCTCCGCCGAAGCGATGTGCCAGGCCAGTTCGAGGGCGGTTTTCGAGATCTCGTCGGGGCGGTAATCGCCTTGATCCGCGGGAACGGCTTCGATAATCTTGCGGGTGACACGGTGCTCGTTCTTGAGCGATGGCAAGGCCATTTGCAGAAGGAACGCGGCTTGTTCAGGTTGTAGTGGTTGCATTTCAGGAAGCCCTCCGAGGCTCTTACAAGTATAAAGCCTTACCGGCTGGCGGGCAGGCAGATTTTGACGGAGCCGTCTTCGAAGGCGAGGCGAATTTCTCCCGCTGACTGGCGGACGATTTCGTCGAGAGCAGGGAAATCGTTCCCGGCGGCGGGCGAGGTCACGGCGACGATCGCATAGGCGTCGCCGGCATCGTCGCCGGCATCGTGGCTGGAAACCACGGAAGTCTCGATGCGGAACTGGCCGGAGAAGGCCGCGTCGCGGGCGGAGAGGGCCAGTTGCATCAAGATCAACTCTATGCGGCCGGGGTCGGCCTTGGCGCCGGCGACCGCGGATCCCAGCAGCAGTTGCAGTTCGATGCCGTCGCCGAGGGCGCACTGCAGCAAATCGTCCAGACCGGCGATCAGCTCGTTGAGATCCAGATAAGAAGGAAGGGCGGGCTGGCGACGGCCAAACTCCAGGAGGCGGCCGGCCAGGCGCGCGGCGTGGGTGCGTCCGCAGCCGGCTTCCAGCATGCCGGCAAGTTTTTGGGCGACGGCGGCGGTGAGGCGGCCGAGGATCTGCAGGCGGTCCGCCGAAGCATGATCCGGCGATCCCCAGGGCTCGTCGGCGGCGCGTTGGTTCGCCGCGCGGAACAACAGGCATGCGCCTACGACGCGCGTATCGCCATCGCGCACGGGCGCGGCGCTGCCTTGAATCACTTGGCGGGCGCCGCGACGGCCGAGCAGCACCACGTCATTGCCCAAGGCGTCGCCCAAGCAGACGGCTGCGCCTTCCCGAAACACTCTGCCGACGGGGGACGCCTGCGGCGCTCCGGTGTGGGCATTGAGAAGGGTGAAGACTTCACCGGCAGGTTTGCCGAGGGCCTCTACCTGCGTCCAACCCGTGAGGACTTCGGCCATGCGGTTCATCAGCGCGACCTGCCCGTTCGCACCGGTAACGATGACGGCTTCATCGATACTGCCGATAGCGGCGGCCATGCGGTGTCCGCCGTCGATCAGTTGGCTCTCGCGCCGGTGGCGGTCGAAGGCCAACTCGATGGCGGTGCGCAGGGCGCGGTCGTCGAACGGTTTCAGGACATAGCCGCAAGGCGCGGTCTGCCTGGCGCGTTCCAGAATTTCCGCATCGGCGTGGGCGGTGAGGTAGACCACCGGGATCTTGAGTTGGTCGTACATGGCGCCGGCCACATCGATGCCATCCACAGCGCCCTGGAGCTTGATATCCATCAGGACCAGGTCCGGCGTCGCATTGACCGCTAGCCGGAGAGCCTCCGCGCCGGTGGCGACGGCTCCCACCACTTCGTATCCCAATCCTTTGACACACTCTTCTATGTCGGCGGCTACCACGTTTTCATCCTCGACCAACATGATCCTAGGTCTATTCATTCGATTTCTCCTTCAGTTTGTTAGTGGACAGGCAGGGTTGCCTGTCCAGTGAAAAGAAGCCGGTAATGGGCGCCGGCCTTACTGGAACGCTCCACGGCCGCGCCAATCTGGCCGGCCAGAAGTTCCACCAGCCACAGTCCCAGGGACCGTGTATCGGCGGGATGCGCGCTTTCGGGGAAGCCCCGGCCGTCGTCGGCGATAGTGAGTTCGACACCGCCCCCGGGGCGCGCGTGCAACCCCAGCGATACACGGCCCTTGCGGCCCTCCGGAAAGGCATGCCGCAGGGAGTTGCAAACCAGCTCATTTACAATGAGCCCGCAAGGGACGGCGGTATCGATGAGCACAGGGATGTCTTCGACATCTAGGCGCAGGTCCACGTCCGCCGAATTCACGCCGTAGGAACTGAACAGGGCGGCCGCGAGATTGCGGATATACTCGCCCAGGTTGATGTTCGAGAAATCCTTGGCGCGGTGCAGTTGATCGTGAAGCATGGCCATGGCATGAACGCGCTCGCGGCAGTCTTTTAGGGCGTGTATCAGCGTATCGTCGCGGAAGGTGCGCTCCTGGAGGTGGAGCATGCTGCAGATCACCTGGAGATTGTTTTTGACCCGGTGATGGACTTCGCGCAAGAGGACCTCTTTTTCCTGCAAAGCGCGTTCGAGCTTTTCGTCGGCGCGGCGGCGCGCGGTGACATCGCGGAAGTATACGGCTAGGCCGTCGGGCGACGGGTAGGCGTGGACCTCGAACCACCGCTCGCACGGCGAATGCGGATAGAATTCTTCGAAATGCGCGGGCGCGCCGGTGCGCAGGGCCTGCTCGAATAACCGGAAAAAGGGACCGTCGGCGGCCTCGGGGAACACTTCCCATAGGCCGCGGCCAAGAACGTCCTCGCGACGCCGGCCCCACAGGCGCTCGGCTTGCCGGTTTACGCGGATCAAGCGCCAACCGGGGTCCACCCCGAAGAAGGCGTCGGTGGTGCCTTCGAGTGCGGAAACGCCGCGGGCTTCGGATTGCCGGAGCGCTTCCTCGCGCAGTTTCAGGCCGGTTCGGTCCTGGGCGACGGTATATGCCAATCCCGCGGGAAAGGGCGTGCTGTTCCATGCCAGAGACTTGCAGGGACCTGCGGCGCAGCGAAAGCGGCTCTCCAGTCCGGCGATGGGATTTCCGCGAGCCAGTCCGGCGATGGCGGCGGCGGCGGCGGGGCGGTCGCCGGGATGCAGCAGATCGAGGATATTGGCGCCCAGCAGGTCCGCTTCGGCATGGCCGAGGGTGGCGACGAAGGCCGGATTTACGCGGCGGAAATGGCCATCGAGAGTGATGATGGCGAAAAGGTCCTGCGAAAGGGCGAAGAAAGGGTCCACGGGCAGACACCGCGGGCCGGGGTGGGAGCATTCGAGCGAAGGCTCGATCGGGGCGACGATAGATGGCTGCTTCATGGGTGGGTTCACAGGTGGTGAGCGATGGGCGCCGGGTTGTGGGTTGTGCCGGTTTGTGCGGAATTGCGCATGGCGGCAGGCGCGCCGTACAATGGGTTCTTCTTCCGAAAATTCATTTGCCGCAACTCATTGAACGTACAGAGTTGCAAAACTGCCAAATGGGTTCCCGCGTCGCTTTGGCATCCATTTTCATCTCCATGGCCGGGATCTTTGCGGGGGGGGGCGGGGACGGGATCGGCAGGCGGAACCGCCAGCTCTGGCGCGGTGGCTTTAAGGCCGTTGCGGGTGTATGCGGCGTTGCCTTGAGCTGTGCGTGGACCGGTGGATTTCTTGGCGTTCTCGCGGTTGGCGTCGATTCGCGCTTCCGTGGGTGCGGGTGGGTGATCCGTAGCTGCCATGTGGTTCTCTCCGTTTTCATGTTAGGGGGGTGGATTTGGGGGATTCGGACGCAATTCTCTCAAGTCATTGAAAACAGGACGGAGTTTATTTTGGCTCGGGCTGTGAATGACAGGGTTTCTTCGGCTT
>DATNMW010000415.1:0-5881 GCA_035602155.1 Bryobacteraceae bacterium
CAGATTACCGGCGCCGAGATCGTCACCGATTGTCCGATGGTGCGCGCCGCATTGCGGCACTCACCCGCCAAGATCGCAACATATTCGAACCCGCTGAGCGCACCCACGGTCATTTGACCAAATACCGCGAGACTGAACCAATCGAGCTTCGGCGGCGACCATGGAATGGCTTGGTAGCGCACCGCGGGCCGCACCGGCGCCCACAGCGGCAGCGTCAGCAGGATGGCGTAGGCCAGCATGATCAGCACGCTGCCCACGTTGTGCAGCCACTTGCTGACGTCCAGTCCGTGCACGGCCGCCAGCGCGATAGCAGCCATCACCGTCCCGGTCAGCAGCAGAGTGCCCAATTTGCTGGCGGGCAGCCACGCCGCGGCGGGACCGATCATATAGGCGATGTCCGTGGGCACTACGAAGATAATCGCTCCGGCCACGATCACCGCATACACCCATAAATTCCAAGCGGTCAGGAAGCCGGCCAGTTCGCCGAAACCGAGCTTGGCCCATTGATAAAGGCCGCCCTCCAGCGGCATCAGGCGATTGAGCCAGATCACCACCGCCGCCAGCGGCAAATAGAACAGCAGCATCGCGCCCACCCAGAACGCCACATGCGCGCGTCCCAACCTGGCCGCGATCCCCACCCACGACGATCCCACCACGCACAGCACTTGCGCCAGCACCAGGTCGCTCAGACCCAGTTGCTTGCGCAGGCCGGCTTGCTGTTCGGGAGCGTCCGCCGCGCCGGTCACGTGAGGACCAACCGATGAAAGAGTTCATCCAGCGCCGTCTCCGGCGATGCGCACACTCCGCTGTGGACGGGCGACACCTGAATGATGGTGCTGCGCGGGGCCACCAGCCATTGGAAGCGCTCCCGGCGCGACAGCTTGGCGATGGGTCCGGCATCGGGGTCGCCGGCGCAGATCTTGGGGAAGGCTTCCAGATGCTGCCGGACCACGTCGAGATCCAACGCGGGCCAGAGCGCCCGCAGCCGGGCTTCGTCGACGTGCACGCGGCAATCGAGATACGCGCGTTCCGGGCAGTGCAGGACCGCACCCGCGTTCACGAACTCGTCGCGCTCCACGGACGGGACTATGCGCAGGATGGCGTAATCATACGAGAGCATTGCGCGCACGCACGGCCTCCTCCACGAATGACGATGCGGCGCTCAGCCGCTCAACCAGGTAATCGATATAGCCTGCGCGCTTGGCCGCCGGAGTGGCCGCCCCCGATTCGGGCAATAGCCAGGCGTCCGGAACATCTTCGAGCACGCCGGAAAATACGGCCTTGCCCAGCCGCGCGCGCAACGAACCGTCAACAGCCGCAATGCGGTCCGCGCGCGGCAGCAGGACATGTTCGCGAATCGCCGGGAATGGGGATCGCGCGCGCGCCACGGGGTCCTTCCAGTCGTGATGAAAATAGAGCGCCGCGCCATGATCGATGAAGTACAGCGACTTGTGCCAGCAGAGCAGATTGGGATTGCGTGCCGTGCGGTCCACATTGGTTACGAACGCATCGAACCACACTGCGATGGATGCTAGCTCGGGCCCCGCGGTGTCGCCCGCCGCCGGATCGAACATCACCGAGCCGGGCAGAAAATCCATGCCCAGATTCAATCCCACGCTGAGGCGCAGCAACTCGCGGATCTCGGCGTCGGGCTCGTTGCGTCCCAGCGCGGCATCCACCTCCACGAGCACCAATTCGGGAACGTTGAGTCCCAGCACGCGGCCGATGCCGCCGGCGACGATCTCGGCGACCAATGCGAGCGGGCCTTGTCCCGCGCCGGTGAACTTCAACACGTAGAGGCCGAGATCGTCGGCTTCCACCAGCGCGGGCAGCGATCCGCCTTCGCGGAGGGGCGTCACGTAACGCGTGGCTTGTACGGTGCGCAACATCAATCCCAAGAGTGTAGCGCAGCCGCGGGGCGCCGCCGTTTGCGCGCGCGGGTCTATTGCCCTGCCCGCCTCGCATGTTGACATTCCACGCCATTCTCATATAGAATCCCTATATGTCCGCCAAGCAAACCAATCTTCTGCAGGGCACACTGGACCTCTTGATCTTCAAAGCCCTGGCGCTGGGGCAAATGCACGGTCTGGGAATCGCCAACCGCATCGGCCAGATCACCAACGGCACGTTTCAGGTGAAAGCGGGATCGCTGTTCCCGGCGCTGCACCGCATGCAAGAGGCGGGATGGCTGGCTTCCTCCTGGGGCGAATCGGACAACAACCGGCGCGCAAAGTACTACACGTTGACCGCGGCCGGCAGGCGCCGGTTTCAGACGGAGACCCGCGAGTGGGAAAAAATCTCGCTAGCCATGGCCGCCGCCTTGCAAGCCAGTTAAGAGGAACCGCCGAATGCCCCTGCCAGCGCACCTCTCCAGCTTGTTCCGCAACGTCTTTCGCAAATCCGGTACGGAGCGCGAACTGGATGAAGAAGTCCACGCTTACGTCCGGGAATTGACCGGCGAGAAAGTGCGATCCGGCATGCGCTACGAGGAGGCCAGCCGCGCCGCCGCGATCGAACTGGGCGGCGTCGAGCAGGTGAAAGAAGCGGTTCGAGACGTCAGACGAGGCCACATGCTGGAACAATTGCTGCAAGACATTCGCTACGCCGCGCGCACCCTGCGCAAGAATCCCGGCTTTACCGCCGTAGCCATACTGGCCCTGGCACTGGGGGTGGGCGCCAACACGGCCATGTTCAGCGTGGTGTACGGAATCCTGCTGCGCCCGCTCCCGTATCCCGATGCCGACCGCATTGCCGTGGTCTTCATGCACTGGCTGCCCTGGGATAATCCGCGCGCCAACATGTCCATGGCCGACTTCCTGGATTGGAAGAGCCAGACCACATCCTTCGAGAATCCCTCGCTGTACGCTTCCGTGGGTCGCCGTTTCGACCTCACCGGCGCCGGCGATCCCGAACAGGTTTCGGGCGCCTCGGCCACATCGGGTTTCTTCACCGTACTGCGCGCGCGTCCTATTGTGGGCCGCACATTCCTGGCGGGGGATGACCAGCCCGCGAGCGCACGGGTGGCTGTGATCGGCGCATCGTTATGGAAGCGCCGCTTCGCCGGGCGTGCCGACGCGCTGGGGCAGCCCATCGTCCTGAATGGAGTTGCTTGCACCGTGGTGGGGGTGATGCCGGAGGACTTCCATTTCCCTCTCACCAACAGCGAGGTCTGGACCAATCTGGCGGTGGTCCCGCCTAAGCGCCGCGGACCTTTCTTCTACCGCGCCTTCGGCCGCCTCAAGCCGGGCGTTACCATGCAGCAGGCGCAGGCGGAAGCCAACGCCATCGGCCGGCGCATCGAACAGGCCAATCCCACCGTCTATTCGCACCTGGACCTGCCGGTGATTTCCATCCGCGATGCCATGGTAGGAAATATCGGCACGCCGCTCATCGTCATGATCTGCGCCGTGTCCCTGGTGCTGCTTATCGCGGTGGTCAACGTGGCGAACCTGATGCTGGCGCGCGCCACCGTGCGCGAACGCGAGATGGCGCTGCGGCTGAGCCTGGGCGCGGGCCGTGGCCGGCTGATCCGCCAGTTGCTGACCGAAAGTGTGCTGCTCTCCGGCTTGGGCGGCATCGGCGGTCTGGCCCTGGCATATCTGGCGATCGTGTTCTTGCGCGCCGCCAATCCCGGTAACCTGCCCCGCATTGCCGATATCCACGTGGATGGCGCGGTGCTCGCGTTCCTCCTACTGATTTCGTTTCTGACCGGCATTCTGTTCGGCCTGGCGCCGGCGCTGCAGAGCGCGCGCGCCGATCTCAGTTCCACGCTGAAGGAGGGCGGGCGCGGCACTACGGGCGGGTCAAGGCAGCGCACGCGCGCGGTGCTGGTGGTCTCCGAGATCGCGCTTTCCCTGATGCTGCTTGTGGGAGCGGGCCTGCTGCTGCGCAGTCTGCTGCGCTTGCAGCGCGTGGATGCCGGTTATCATAGCGCGCCCGAGCGCATTCTCGCCATGACCATCTCGCCCGCCAACCGGCGCTACACCGACGAGGCTACCGGCATCGCGTTCTATGGCCGTCTGCTGGACCGCGTGCGGCAGTTGCCCGGCATCCGGTACGCTTCCCTCTCCGACGGCCTGCCGCCGGACCAGGAAGGCGACGCCGACACATTCGTGATTCAGGGCGCAGCGCCCCGCACGACCGGCAATCCCGTGGTGACGGTGGATACCGTAAGCCCGGATTATTTCCGCGCCATGGGTATCGGGCTGCTGCGGGGCCGCGCCTTCGAGGCGCGCGACGGGCGCGAATCTCCACCCGTGGCAATGGTCAGCGAAAGCTTCGCGCGCCGCTTCTTGCCCGGCGAAGACCCTCTGGGCAAGCGCATCAAGGAAAGCGGTCCCGAGTTGACCTTCCTGCCGTTCCGCGAAATCGTGGGGGTGGTCGCCGATGTCAAATACACCGGGTTGGATGCCAATCGCCTAGCCGCTTACTATCTTCCCTACACGCAGAACTATACGCGCCGCACGTTTCTGGTAGTGCAATCGTCATTAGATGCAGCGAGGGATGCCGCCAATCTGGCGCCCATGCTGCGCCGCGAAATTCAGGCCGTCGATAAGGATGTCGTCGTCGCCTATGTCAGCACGCTGCAACAGGCTATGCGCGATTCGGTCGCGCGCCCGCGCTTCGACGCTATCCTCTTGATGCTCTTCGCCGGCGTGGCCCTGCTGTTGGCGGTCATCGGCATCTACGGCGTGATCGCCTACGCGGTGGCCCAGCGCACGCACGAAATCGGCGTCCGCATGGCTCTGGGCGCGCGCCGCGCGGATGTGCTGAATCTGGTGCTGCGGCAGGGCGCGCGGCTCGCCGCCATGGGGATTGCGGTGGGGCTGGGCGGAGCCTTAATATTCACACGCCTGATGCGGGCGCTGTTGTTCGACACTTCCGTGCAGGACACCTTTACCTTTGCCGTGGCCGCCGCGGGCCTGTTTGCGGTCGCGGTGCTTGCCAGCATGGTTCCGGCGCACCGCGCCACGCGAATCGATCCGCTGAGCGCGTTGCGAAATTAGCCCGCCTTGCCCGCGGTACGATTAGCCATGCGGTACCGCGCCATCTTCCCGGCTCTATTCATTACAGCGCTACGCGCGCAAGACGCCGCCCCGCACATGACCGGCTACTCCGCCGTCCGCGCCCGCGAGGAGCAAGCCATCGAGCGGCAGTTCCGCGCCATCCCTTCGCCCGAGGAGGAGAAAAAGCAGCATCGCTATTTCACCGCCGAGCCGCATCCCGCGGGCTCCGAGCGCAACCACGAACTGGCGCTTTATGTAGCGCGCCTCTGGAAGGAGCAGGGCTTTGAAAATGTCCGCGTCGATCGCTACGACGTGCTCACTTCCCTACCCCGCTCGATCACCGTGGAAATGGTCGCGCCCACCGCGTACCGCGCCACGCTCCGCGAAGATCCCTACGATGCCGATCCGGACACCAAAAACCCAGCGATTCGCGGCGGGTATCTTTCGATGTCGGCATCCGGCGAAGCGACCGCGCCGCTGGTCTACGCGCACAGCGGCAATCCCGAGGACTACGAAGTGCTGCGGCGCCAACACATCGGCGTAAAAGGAAAGATCGTGCTGGTGCGCTACTCCAACCCTTACAGTTACCGTGGGTTCAAAGCCCTCACCGCGCAGAAGGAGGGCGCCGCCGGCCTGCTGATCTATTCCGATCCGGCTGAGGACGGTTACCAGCGCGGCAAGGTGTTTCCCGACGGGCCATGGGGACCGGAAAGCCACATCCAGCGCGGCTCCATCACTTACGATTTCCTGGTTCCCGGCGATCCGCTGACCCCCGGCTGGGCCTCGGTCGAAGGCGCCAAACGCATTCCGATGACGGAAGCGGTCTCGCTGCCGAAGATCATGGCGGTGGCGATGTCGTGGCGGGATGCCCAGCC
>DATNMW010000416.1:0-4884 GCA_035602155.1 Bryobacteraceae bacterium
GTCCTCCATGGTGATCTGCTCCCTGGCGTGGACCACCTCGATAGGCAAGCCGCGATAGTCGTCGTACTGCTTCAACTCCTCGCGCAGCACGTCCTGCCGCCCGACCAGGATTACCCTAATCCCCAACGTTCTAGCCGCCTCGACGGCCCCTTCGACTTCCGCTTTCGGGGCGTTATCTCCGCCCATTGCGTCGACGGCAATGGTGACCATGTTGGGCAGGTGGCTACTCCTGCTCGACTTCCACTACTTCGCGGCCTTTGTATTGTCCGCAGTGCGGGCACACGCGGTGCGGCAGTTTGGGCTCATGGCAGTTGGGGCATTCGGACATCCCGGGCGTTTTCAGCGCATCGTGCGCGCGGCGATTTTGCGTCCGCCGCGAAGAGTGGCGTCGTTTCGGATTCGGCATTTCGGTACCTCAAAGAGTTTTACCCCGGAACTGCGGGGCTTTCAAAATGTTTTCAGGTCTTTCAAACCTTGCAGAGCGCCCCAGCGGTTACCGGCGCGGTCTTCCTTGCAGTCGCACGGCGTTTCATTGCGGTTTCTGCCGCACGTTGGACAGATCCCCTTGCAATCCTCGCCGCAGACCCGCCGCATGGGCATGACCAGCAGAATTTGTTCGCGTAAAATGTCTTCCAACTCCATCCCGCCGCCCTGATAGAAGCCCAGTTCGGCTTCGCCTTCGTCGATCTCCACCTCTTCGTCCCGCGCGATGAAAGACGCCGGCCGGTAGAAGAGATCGAAACTGGTGTCCAGCGGAAATTGCGCGCGGCCCAGGCAGCGGTCGCATTCCGCCTCCATCCGCACCTCAAGGCGGCCTCGGATGCGGACTTCCCCCTCGGTATTGGCCAGCAATTCGGCCGTGCCCTGCGCGTGCAGCGGACCCGCCTGCCAGATTTCATCCTGCTGCAAATCCAACTCCCCGGGCGCGTAAGTTTCGTCGAAACGAACCTTCCGCAACTCCATCTCTTTGATGCTGAGGAACATAGGAATACCCGAGAGCGGGGAAACGTAATTGTCATTATAGCGCAGACAGATTCGAGGCAGGTATGCACCCACCGCCGTCCGGCGCCGGCTTTATCCTGCCCGCCCCCCAAACGATTCCGGGCCTGGCGCGTCTGCTGTCGTATGCGTACTCTGCTTCAGCTCACTCTAACCATATCCCTGGCCGGATCGCTGTTTGCCCAATTTCCGGGGCTGACGCTTCCACCCAGCGGAGACAATCAGAAGGCATCGGTGACTCAGTTCATCGGACCGGTGAAAGTCACCATCGACTATTCCAGCCCTTCCGTCCATGGCCCCGGCGGCGCCAACGACAGACGAGGCCAGATCTGGGGCAAACTGGTCCCCTACGGCATGACGGACCTGGGCTTCGACGGCGGCAAGCTAAGCCCGTGGCGCGGCGGCGCGAACGAAAACACCGTTTTCGCGGTTTCCGATCCGGTTACCGTTGAAGGCCAGCCGCTGGCCGCCGGCCGGTACGGACTGCATCTCATTGCAGGATCCGACGAATGGACCGTCATCTTCTCGAAGAATTCCTCTGCCTGGGGCAGCTTCTTTTACGACGAAAGCCAGGACGCGCTGCGCGTAAAGGTCAAACCAGCCAAGCACGAATACCGTGAGTGGCTGACTTATGAGTTCACCGCGCGGCGTCCCGCGGAAGCCACGGCCGAGCTGCAATGGGAAGACCTTGCCGTGCCCTTCAACATCAAAGTGGACAACGTCGACGAGATCTATGTCGCTAAGCTGCGCCAGGAACTTACCGGCGCGGGCGGGTTCAACTCGGAAGCGTATGACGCAGCCGCGCAGTTTTGCGCGCAAGCCGGGACACACCTGGAGGACGCCCTAAACTGGGCGGACCTTGCGATCAAAATGCCAAGTGTGGGCCAGACTAACTTCGACACGCTCAGCACTAAGGCGCTGGTATTGTCGAAAATGGGGCGCGATGCGGAGTCCCAGACGATCATGCAAGCGGCGATCCACCACCCCACCGCGACGAGCCAGCAGATTCATCAGTACGGCCGCCAGTTGCTCGCCGCAAAGAAGAATAGGGAAGCCTTGGAAGTCTTCAAGCTGAATGCCGAGCGGAACGGCGACGCATGGCCCGTAAATGTCGGGCTGGCGCGCGGTTACATGGCGGTGGGCGAATACAAGAAAGCGGCGGACTACGCCCAGAAGGCGGCGGCGCAGGCTCCCGACGCCGCGAACAAGAAGAACCTGGAAGCCATGGCACAGTCTCTCGCCGAAGGAAAGCCTTACGTCAATTGAGAGCGTTCGGCCGGAAATCGAAATCGAGAAACCGGAACGGCCGATCGGTGGCCTCAGCCCGGCTGGCCATGCGGGCCTATTCGGGAGCGGCGGTCAGCGACACATTGTCGATGTCGACCTGTCCAGTGCCAACACTCCTTACCAGAATTTGCAGACGCTGTCCCAACTGAGGAGGCGCCGCACCCGAGTTGTACACAATTGCATCTGTGAGGAAGGTGCCAGGCGCCGGAGCCAGGCTGTTGTCGTAAGCCAGGGTCACGTTTCCTGCAAGGAGCGCCGCGGAGTAACCGGTGAACCCTACATCCGCGCGTGCCCCGACGCTCAACTTCAGCGTGTAGGTTGTGTTGGCCTGGACGGTAGCCCCAACCACCTGCAAAATCGATCCGGTTTGGATGGTATTGAGACCCCTGCCGAGGTACGCAACATTCGTTCCCCCAGGGATCCCGTTCGGGAATTGCGCCGTTGAAGGTTTGAAAACGCCGGCGTCCGGTCCGCACAGCCAGCCGGTGAGCGGAGAGGCATCGCAATCGACGCCCGCCCCGCACGCCAATACGTCGTCTTCAAACCCCGGATTCACGATCGGGATTGTGGTGGCAGTCTTTTGGGCAAATACGGTTCCTACCAGCGCCAGGGCGATCGGCGATAGGAGCAAATATCGTCTCATTGCTGATTCTCCGTTACTGGCGTGGCTGTCAGTTTTACAGCCGCAATGTTCACCTGTCCGGTCCCCATACTCCTTACAAGAATCTGCAGAGGCTGGCCCAACTGGGGAGGGTTGGCGCCGGATTCGTAAGCGACTGCATCAGTAACGAAGGTGCCCCCCACTGGAGTTGCAGCGTTGCGGGAGGCCAGGGGCACGTTGCCGGCCAGGAGCACCGCCTGATAACCGGTAAAGGGGTAATCCGCGCGTGCGCCCACGCTCAGCGTCAGGATGTAGGTTGTATTGGCCTCAACATTGGCTCCGAGCGTCTGTAAAATGGAGCCGGTAACGGATGAATCCCCAATGGCCGCAACGAATATTCCGTCTGGTGGCGCCGCCGGATATTGCACCGTCGAGAACTTTGCCACGCCACTGTTCGGACCGCACAACCATCCGGTGGCCCCATTTTCACAGCAATTGGCCCCTGCCCCACACGACAATCCATCTCCGTCAAAAGTTGGATTCAGGATCGGAATTGAAACCGGGGTGACATTCCCTTGCGCAAATGCCATGCCCAAGAGCTCCAAGACCAAGGGCAAAGCCAGCAGGTAGCGTCTCATTGTTCATTCCTCCAGTGCGCCAAGATTCAGTTAATAGCATACATCGATCTGGCGGCCCAAGTGCGCGGGCGTCCACGCCTGCGACGGGTCTCCAGACCCGCAGACAGTGCGGTTTACGGGAGGAAGAGCGGGTCCTGGAGGTCTGCTCTCCCCGTGCAGACCCGCTTTCCAGCGGGCCTGGCCGGCCCGAAGGCCGGCTGCGGCCACGATTGGCCGCCCCCCAAATTCATTCGTGGCGGAGAGCGGACATGGGATCGACGTGCGACGCGCGGCGCGCCGGGATCGCGCTGGCCAGCGCGGATATCGCGAGCAACATGGCCGCCGCCGCCAGAAACGTCGGTGGATCGGTGGCAGTGACTCCGTAGAGCAGGCTGGCCAGCGCGCGCATGGCCACCAGTGAACCCAGCAGTCCCGCTGCCAGGCCGGCCAGCACCGGGCTCAGGCCTTGCCGCAGAATCAGTTTGTGTACGCTGCCCGGCTGCGCGCCCAGCGCCATGCGGATACCGATTTCACGCGTGCGCTGACTCACGGAGTATGAAATCACGCTGTAGACTCCCACTGCCGCCAAACACAAGGCGAAGCCTGCCAGGGCCGCCAACAGCAGCATCGAGAAGCGCCGGCGCATCAGCGAATCGCTCAGGTTTTGCTCCATGGTGGCGATTTTGTACACGGGCAAGTTGCGGTCCAGATCGCGCACGCGCCGCTGGACCGCGGAGACCAGCACCAAAGGGTCGCCCGCCGTGCGCACGGCCAGCTTCATGTACGGACGCGGCGCCTGCCAGGCCGGATAATAAATGACCGGTTGCGGATCCTTCGTCAGGCTGCGATCCTTCACCGCGCCCACGATTCCCACAATCTGCCAGCCGCCGCCGGACTTCTCTCCGATCGAGTCGTCGATCAGAAACTGGCCAATGGCGTCACCCTTCGGGAAGAACGCCTTCGCCAGCGTTACATCGATCAACGCGACCCTGGGCGCATTGGCGCGGTCCTGCTCCGTTAAAAGGCGGCCCTGTTTCAATGGAATCCCCATCGTCCGGAAGTATCCGGGCGTAGCGCGACGGTTCTGTACGTCGGGCACGGCTTCGGATTTTGGCCAGGGACGGCCGGCAATTTGGAAATCGCCGCCATGGTCGCTCCCGTCAAGCGGCAGGCCGTCCACGGCTCCCGCAGTAACTACGCCGGGAAGCGCCCGGACATCTGTCAGCAACTCCGCATAAAACGAAGCGATGCGCGCCGGATCGCGATACTGCAGCGGCGGCAGGCTGATGCGTGCGGTCAGCAAGTGGTCTGGCACGAAACCCGGATTCGTCTGCCACAGGCGTGCGTAACTACGCAGCAGCAGGCCCGCGCCCGCCAGCA
>DATNMW010000417.1:0-3654 GCA_035602155.1 Bryobacteraceae bacterium
CATTCGCCGCCTGCGCGCCGCGCTGCCCAACGCCTCTATACTGGTGATGAGCCCCATGGACCGCGGCCAGAAGAATGGCGGCGAAATCGAAACGCTGCCGACCATACCCCGCATCGTCGACATTCAGCGCCGCGTCGCCGCCGAGCTGCATTGCGGATTCTTCAACACGTTCGAAGTCATGGGAGGCGCCGGTACCATGGCGCGCTGGTATGACAGCCAGCCCCGCCTGGTCTCCGCCGACTTCATTCACCCCACCCCAGCCGGCGCGCGCCTCGTCGCCCAGGCGTTCGTCAAAGAATTGACCGCCGGGTTGAACCGCTACAAATTGCGCCAGGTACTCGCCCGCAATGCTACGGCCGATGTGCGTTGAATGCATGCCGCATCGCGCCGGCGTGCGAGACTACTCTGTGGATGGCCGCAGGGCGCTCAGATGGCGGAAGAAAAATCGCCCAAATGCATAGCGGATAGCTAGATGAGCGGGGCGAAATTGAGGGATCGGCAAATGGAAGATCCGTCTTGGTTTTCGCGGCTAAGAATAGGACGACGAACGAACGCATCCAAGTACGGATCGCCTCATTTGGCTCGATGACATGTTTGCGCCTTCGCGCCGATCTAAGGGCCGGATTATGAATCGAAATAAGGGGATGTCCTCAAAGTCGTCCCGCACGCGGTCGGACAAGAACGGAAAGGACCTGGACCCAAGGATTCTGAAGCTCTTGAAACACGGCCTCGAAGACGAGGCATAAGGCGCCACGGTCACAACTACCGATGTGGGTCTCGCGGATTATGAATGGGAGGCCGACTTGGCCCTGCCACATACATCTGAAGTATCGCCGGGATAATCGGTTGTCCGGCGAGACCTTCAAACGTGATCGTGCCGGTGGAAAGCTCATCGGCGGTTGGAGAGATGCCAAACGCGTCCGCGATGGTGCTCTCGGTTTCTACGGCGACAGCGAGGCAACACTGGGTGCCCAACGGATATCTGAAGTGATTTCACCTCCCCCAGGCACCAGCTACGAGGGTTTGCCGCTGGGTATGGCAGTTCCGTTCGTCCAGGAACTGGGCGCCACCGCTTCCCAAACCCTGGACATCCCGGGCCCTTCGTCGTTCGTCGGGGGGAGCAGCACTCCTCCGGCCAGCAATCATAGAGATCGTGCCCACCCCAAGCTGGTTCGGCTCGGGCGGCGGATTGAGCGAGTCGATGTTCTGCCCTGGGTACACCAAAGAAAAGACAAATGGGGATCCTGGAACAATGGTTCCGTCGATTCCATCCCCCACCCCTGGAGGCCCGCCGAACGACGAAATGTAGACCGGGCAGTTCCCATTGTTGGGGCCATTTGAACCGGCCGGGCAATTGAAACCCAACCTGAACGTTACGTCTCTCGTCGCCCTGTTTGTCATTACGACCGTCGAGGTATTGCCTTGGCCGGCGAGGAACAGGGGGAAGTCCCCCGCAAAGGCGCAGGAGCCACCCGCCAACGCGACATATTTGCCGCAGGCGGGGTTGGGCTGGGCGGCAACAGGCGAGAGGAAATAGTAAGATGCACACTGATACTGAGCGAGCGCTACCGGCATACCCGGAAGGAGCGCCGATAGCACAGACAAGGCCAGCGTGGGAGGGCTTTTGCTCATATGAACGTATATGAACGGGTATTTCCGTTTTTAGCTTCCCGGTACGACCTTATTCTACATCCATCGCCAGTCTTTCCGCTGCATTCTTTATTGAAGGCGCACCTCTCTGCCAGAGCCATCGCCTCCGAACCGGCGGCGGCCCGACCTCCGACGAACCTGCTACCCTGAAGTTATGCAGATCACCGTCGAGCTGCCCGATGACATCGCTGGGCGCCCCGATCCGGGCCGGGAAGCGCTGGAACGATTGGCCATTGAAGGCTACCGGTCCGGAACGCTCACCCACTTCCAAGCCGGTCAACTTCTCGGTTTGTCTCGTTTCGAGTTCGACGATTTCCTGATTGAGCGCGGGATCTACGATCAGGCGTACTCGATCATGGACCTCCAACAGGACTTGGCGGATCTCGAAAAGCTGCGCGCGCAAGGCCTTTTCGGCAAATGATCCTGGTTGTGGCCGATACCTCGCCGCTGCGCTATTTGGTAGAAATCGGCTACGAGTTCCTGCTGCCGCGGCTGTTCGACAAGGTGTGGATTCCCGGAACTGTCGCCTCCGAGTTGCGCCATGCACGGACTCCGACCGTCGTTCGTCGGTGGGCAGAGCAAATCCCCTCTTGGATTGAAGTGCGGCAGGTCGAGGGACCTCCTGCCGCGCATGAACTGGCGGGCCTGGACCGCGGAGAGTGGGAGGCGATTGAGCTTGCCAAGAGCATCCTGGCCAACTTGCTGCTTATCGACGAGCGTGCCGGTGTACGGGTCGCTCGCGCGCAAGGGTTCAGTGTGACTGGCACTCTGGGCGTTCTGGTTGAAGCCGCCCGATCCGGTCTCATTTCCATCGACGAAGCGTTGGCGCGCCTCACCCAAACGAGCTTCCGCAGGACCCCGGATTTGTTCGCCCAGACGCGCGAACTTGTGCGCAAGTCCGGTCGCGGCTGAGGCGTCGCGCCGCGCTGCCCAATGCTTCTATACTGGTGATGAGCCCCATGGACCGCGGCCAGAAGAAGGGCGGCGAGATTGAAACGCTGCCCACCATTCGCGGCGCTACGGCCGAGGTGCGCTGACTACATGCCGCGCTGCGCCGCCATCGTGCTGCTGTGCCTCTGTACCGCGCTCCCATCAACTCCCCAGACCAGCGCCCAAGCCAGCCCTAACCCGAAACCAACGACCAAGAAGAAGCCCGCCAAGAAATCCAAGAAGAAGGTCCGCGCGCCCCGCGTCCACCACTATGCCCAGCCCCGCGTGAGCGCGAAAGTGCGCACCGCATCGTTGCAGAAGGTGGCGCTCCAATTGGATGAGCGCCCCGACCCTGTCATCGATCGCCCCGGCACGCTGGTGCCATTCTTCGAGCGCCTCTATCGCCTCTCCATCGGCGACAATCCCACCGTGCACATCCTGCACTTCGGCGATTCCCACACCGCGTCCGACGATTGGACCGGCGTGCTCCGCGATCTCTTCCAGAACCGCTTCGGTAACGGCGGCGCCGGCTTCTCGCTCGCCGGCATTCCGTTCAAGGGCTATCGCCGCTTCGACGTGCATGGCGGCGCCAGCAAAGCTTGGGATCCGGCCGGCTTGCGCACCGGCGAAGGCGACGGCCTGTTCGGCCTCGGCGGCGTCAGCATTTCCACCGACCGCATCGGACAGACGATCTACCTGGATGCCGACTGCGCCTCGGTCGAGCTCGACTATCTGCAGCAGCCCGGCGGCGGCCGCGTGGCCCTTTCCGACAACGGCGCGACGGTCAACGAAAGCTCCACCGAAGGTTCCCTGGCGCCTGGCTTCCTCGCGTATGCCACCTCGCCCGGCCGTCATCGCATTACTTTGGAGAAGCAAAAAACCGGCGTGGTCTACGACAGCATCGGCCTGAACGGCGCGTCCGTCTCCGTGCCTGCCCTGATCTTCAACGAGAGCCATTGGGCCGAGGAATTGCGCCATCGCAACCCCGATCTGGTGATCCTTAATTACGGCACCAACGAGAGCAGTTTCGCCGCCTTCCTCACTCGCGAGTACGAGATCGAGCTGCGCGAAGCC
>DATNMW010000418.1:0-7829 GCA_035602155.1 Bryobacteraceae bacterium
GTCTCGCTCCAGGCGGAGGCGAAGAACGAGAGGCCGATGGGCAGGCCGCGATAGAAACCGGCGGGGACGGTGATGTGCGGGTAGCCGGCGACGGCGGCGGGCGTGGAACTGCCGCCCGGGTCGTGGTCTCCATTGATCAAATCCGTACACCAAGCCGGCCCGCCGGTAGGCGCGACCAGGGCGTCCAGACGGAACTTGCCCATCACCGCGTCGATGCCTTCGGTGCGTGAGAGCCTATGGTCCTTTTCGAGCGCGTCGAGATATTCCGGGCTCGTCAGCGGGCCTTTGGTTTGCGCCTTAATCATCAAATCCTGGCCGAAGTAGGGCATCTCCCGCTCGCGATGGCTTTCGTTGAAAGCGATGACATCGGCGAGCGAATGCACTGGCGATTTGGGCCCGAGCGCACCCAGATACAGGTTCAGATCGTGCTTGAATTCGTAGCTCAGGACCACCCCTTCGGAATCGTCGAACTTACCGGCGGTGGGAATATCGGCGGGGTCCACGATCTCCGCGCCAAGGCCCTTCATCGCCGCGATGGCCGCTTCGATGACGCGGTCGGTTTCTTCGCTGAAGCCGAAGAATTTGTCGCGGGCCACGCCGATGCGCGCACCGCGCAGGCCGTTGGGGTCGAGCGACTTCGTGTAGTCCGCGCCAGTGAGCGCGCCCAACAGGAGGGCCGCATCGGCGACCGTGCGCGCCATGGGTCCGGCGGTGTCCTGGGAATGAGCGATGGGGATGATGCCGGTGGCCGGAATCAGGCCCAGCGTGGGCTTGATGCCGACGACGCCGTTGGTCGAAGAAGGGCACACGATGGAGCCATCGGTTTCCGTGCCGATGGCCAGCGCGCAGAGGTTGGCGGAGACCGCCGCGCCCGATCCGGAGCTTGAGCCGCAGGCATTGCGATCGAGCGCGTAAGGGTTGCGGGTGAGGCCGCCGCGTCCGCTCCAGCCGCTGGTGGAGTGGCTGGACCGGAAGTTGGCCCATTCGCTGAGGTTGGTCTTGCCTAGAATCACGGCGCCGGCGGCGCGCAATCGCTCAACTACGACGGAATCCCGCGCGGCGATGGAACCCAGCAGGGCCAGCGACCCGGCGGTGGTCATCATGCGGTCGGCGGTGTCGATGTTGTCCTTGATCAGGACGGGAATGCCGTGCAGGGGGCCGCGCGGGCCCTTGGCTTTGCGCTCGGCATCCAGAGCGGCGGCGATGGACAGGGCATCGGGGTTGAGTTCGATCACCGCGTTGATCGCAGGGCCGCGCTTGTCGATGGCGGCGATACGGTCAAGGTAGCCCTGAGTTAGTGCGGACGATGTAAGGCTACCCGCGGTCATGCGCTTCCGCAGATCGGCGACGGTGGCTTCTTCCAATTCGAAAGCGGGTGGAGCGGCCAGCGCGCCGGCAGCCAGTGCGGCGGAGCTTATCATTGTGCGTCGGGTGAGGTCCATAGATCGATCCGGTCAGTCCGTGATTTCGATGCGGGGGCCTTCCTGCGGGCCGATCTCCACGATGCGGGCGATGGTGTTGCGGGCCAGTGCGATGAAGCCCGCGCCCGCCCCGCGCGGGTCGTCGTCCAATGCGATGGGCTTGCCGCTATCGCCGCCCACCCGCACTGCCGGATTCAGCGGCAATTCGGCCAGGAAATGCACTTTCATCTCGGCGGCGGTGCGGCGTCCGCCGCCATGGCTGAATACGTCGATCCGCTCGTTGCAATGCGGGCAGATGAGATAGCTCATGTTCTCGACGATGCCCAGGATCGGCACGCGCACCTGGTGGAACATATGGACGGCCTTACGCGCGTCTTCGAGCGAAACGTCGGATGGCGTGGTGACCACGATGGCGCCGGTGATGGGCGCGGTCTGGATGAGAGTGAGTTGCACGTCGCCAGTGCCCGGCGGCAGGTCGATCACCAGGTAGTCGAGATCGCCCCAATCCACGCCACGCAGAAACTGCTGAATGACGCTGTGCAGCATGGGGCCGCGCCACACCAGAGGCTTGTCGCCGGGATTCAGGAAGCCCATGGACATCAGCTTCACGCCGAATTGATCGAGCGGCTGGATGCGCTCGCCGTAAGCCATGGGGGTGCGATTGATACCCATCATTAGCGGCACGTTGGGGCCGTAGACGTCGGCGTCCATCAGGCCTGTGGGGTGGCCCAGTTTGGCCAGGCTGACGGCCAGATTCACGGCTACGGTGGTTTTTCCAACACCGCCTTTGCCGGAGCCTACCGCGATGAGGTTCTTCACACCAGGAATGGGTAACTTGGGCGGCTGCCCCGGCTGATTCGGACTCATGCCGTCTATGGTAACGCAGGCCGCCCGGCTGAACGGTGGCAGTGTCCTAAAGTCGCGTTGAACGGAATTCCCGGCCGATCAGATCGTTGTCAAACTTTACCCTCGGACGGCGGAATCAGCAGGCCATCCACATCTTCATGGAGGTCGTCGGTTCGGACAAGGTCCGAGTCATGGACAATCCTAACAAGGAGCGGGTGGCGAATGGCTTCTCAAAGAAGTGGGAGAACCACGGGGCCGCGCTGCTAAAACTTCTGCCGGGCACATCAAGCCTTGCGGGTCACGCCTACCATTGAAGCGGGAGTAACCCGGATTTGGAAACTGGCGGAGATGCTGGCCTAATGATCCGGCTTGTCGAGCTTCCCAAATTCACGCCGCGCGTGCTTCAGCTTCCCTTTGACCGATTTGATGTCTTCGGCAGGGGGCAGGCTCTCTGGGGCTTTGCCGCTGATCCCAATCATCGTCTCCCGAACCGTATGGCCTACATCGTGCGCTGCTTGCTCCAAGCGCAACTGCCCTGAAGTTTTTCGTTTCTGATTTTGGCGTGCGTCTGCGTAATGCGAAAGAGATTCGCCGCCAACTCCTCCCCGCTCATAAAATCCAGCACGGAGCGACCGCTCACGATTCCTCGGCGCTGCCGTAATTCTGATAGATCCATGCAATACATTCCGCGGTAGCCCTCATTCTGGAAAAACGCATACTGCGTCACGCCCGCCGCAAAGGCCACCGTACTTAACGTCTTTTCCTGTTCCGATACCTCTTCCCGAATTTGGACGCGCTCCACATTCTCCGCATCCAATATGTAGTGCCTGAATGCCTCCGCCATCGTGACGAAGTAGGCCTGAGCCGCCGCGACTTCGGGCTTGCGCACAGCGCCATTGATGGCGACCAAGTAACAGGCGTAACGGGTGAGCTTGAAATCGGGAACCGTCTCGCCATCGATATCGCGTAGTACCTGCCGGAAGTGTTCCTGAATAGGAATGTTGAGCGCAATGTAGGTTGCAGTCGCTTTGTTGATCGGCTTTTGGAACGCCGCGAAGGACTCATAGCCCATCATCCGCATGAAATCGCGGCCGTACCAGAAACTTGCCGCCGTTTTCGTTGCCCAGATCTTCGAAACTCGGGCGATCTGGTTCAACGTGAAAAAGGCTCAACTGCTTCTCGCGTGCCATGTCGCTTATCATAAACCACGATCCTCCTGGATTCTACTCCGACAGGGCGAGCGGCGTTCAAGGTGACTTTAGAATACTACCCGAACGGTGATGTACGCTGATAACGTGCTGCGCGAATTGTTTCCGCTGTTGACGGCGCTTACGGCGGCCGCGGTGGTATACGCGATGCGGGAGCAGCGCCGGCGCAGGATGCAAATCGCTCCGCCACGGCCGGATATCGCCATGCGCGAGGTTAGCGACACACCTGCATTGCTGGAGATCGAGCGGGCGTGCCTGGCCACGGACGATCCCAGGGTGGCGTTCCGGCGCGCGGCGATCGAGAATGCGGTGGCCGCGCTATATCTGGAGACCATTGCCGAGTGCGGCGTCGAGAATACCGGCGAAATGCTGCGTGCGCACACGCAGGCCTGGCAAGCGCTGCGCGAATATTTGCGGCTGAGATACGACGATGCGGTGCCCGACGACTGGTTCGATCATTTCACGCGCGTGGCGCGGCCGTACATCCGGGAGAAGGTGCGGCTGACGCGCGAGTTCGCGCTGCATCTGGATGAAGGCGCGGAACGGTACGCGCGCATCTACGACGAACTATTGCAAGAGCTGCTGCAGGAAGCGCTGGCCGCGCCTCAGAAGAAATCGTTCGTACCGCCGGACTTTTCCCACTCCTGAAGCTCTGCGCTGGCTTTCGCGAACTCGGCGGCGAGGCGGCCGTTGAGTTTGCTGTACCGCCCCACCACCTGCCGCGCCCAGCGCACGTACTCGACTTGGCGCTCGAAGGTCCAATTGGCCGGCGGACTGGTGACGATGCTGCGCACGTTGGCGATCTTGTCGGCGGCGCTGAGGGCCTGCGCGCGGGGCGATTTGTGGGACGCGTTCGCGACCTGCAGCGCTTTGCGGGTTTCCTGGGGAAGCGATTTGTCGTCGGTCACTTCGGCGACCAGGGAGGCCACGTCTTCGCCGAAGCGCTCCGCGATTTCTTCGCGCGAGACGCCTACGTCTTCGATGGTGTCATGCAGCAGCGCGGCCACAATCAGGTTGGTATCGAGATCGTCCGCGGTGCGGGCGAGCAGTTCGGCGACTTCGAGGAGGTGGTTCACGTAAGGCTCGGCGGTGCGGCCTTTGCGACGTTGGGCGGCGTGGCGCTCGGCTGCGAAACGGGCAGCGGCCAGAATCTGGCGAACGGCGTCTAAAGACTCAGGCATCGGTGGACCTGTCTCTATTATTGAACATCAGTTCGGTAATTCGGCCAGGAAAGCTCGGAAGGAACGTCAAAACCGGCAGCAAGATACGGTTCGCGTGGAAAAAGGTTTCCACGGCGTTCGTGTCTCACGCCCCCGGACTGGCGAGGGGCCGACGGCAAACGCGGCGTTGGAGAATCGCTCCCGGTCGCCAGACTCATGGGTGTGGTTCATCCAGAGCCGGCTAAGAAACCGGCTGCGGCCAAGATTGGCCGCCCTCCGAGCGCGGCAATAGGGAATCTGCCGCGGACTGGCCGATTGACAATCGGCCCGCAGGTTGCCAACCTGCCCCACACTTGAAAATTCCAGCCGCGCGTAGTAACCAAATTGCCGCGCGGCAGTATAAGGATTAGGAGCTATAATGCCCGACAGCCGTAGTCTGTCCGTGCTCGACAGTATCATGCAGGACTTACGCTATGCGTTTCGAACGCTGCGCCGGGACCCTGGATTCACGGCCTTTGCCGTGCTGATCGTGGGACTTGGCATCGGCGCCAGCGCCACGGTATTCAGCGTGGTCGACGCCCTGCTTCTTCGGCCGCTTCCGTTTCACGAACCCGAGCGGCTGGTCTGGATCACCAATCACGATACCGGCGGCCTTTCGGGCCAGACTACGCAGGTGGACTACCTGCTGGACCTGCGGGCGCACAACCGGTCCTTCGCCGATCTGGCCGGCTACTTCGCTTTCTACGGAGTCGGGGACAACCTGCTGAGCGGCAAGGGAGAGCCGGAGCGCCTGAGCGGAGTGCCGGTGTCGGGGAATTTCTTCCAGTTGCTTGGGATACAACCGCAGATCGGGCGGCTGTTTACGGCCGCGGAATGCAAATGGAACGGTCCCAAGGCCGTGCTGCTGAGCCATGGTCTGTGGACCAGGAGGTTCGGCTCCGATCCCGGAATCGTGGGCCGCACGTTGACGATCGACGATGCGCCGGTCACCGTAGCCGGTGTGCTGCCGGCCTCGTTCGACCTTGCTTCGGTCTTTGCCCCTGGCAGCCACTTCGATCTGTATTTTCCTTTCCCGCTCAGCCCCGAGACCAACCGGTGGGGAAACACCATGGCTATCGTGGGCCGGTTGAAGCCGGGCGTGGCGGTGAGCAGCGCGCGGGCGGAGTTGAAGATCCTGGCGGCGCAGATGACGCACGCCCATCCGGAACGCAACGATTTTGAAGGTGCACTCGTCCCGCTGGCGGAGCACGTGAGCGGGCGGATCCGGCCGGCATTGCTGGTGCTGACGTTCGCCGTCGGCGTGGTGATGCTGATTGTGTGCGCGAATCTTTCCAACCTGTTGCTGGCAAGGACCGCGACGAGGCAGAAGGAGATTGCCATTCGCGCGGCGCTGGGGGCCGGAAAGGGGCGACTGATTCGCCAGATGCTGACCGAAGGAGCAGCCCTTTCGTGCTGTGGCGCGCTGTTGGGCGCGATTCTGGCTGCCGGCGGAACGCATATTCTGGCGCACCTGGATACTCTCAGTATTCCTCTTCTGGTGAACATACGCACGGATGGCACGGTTCTGGCCTTCTGTCTGTTAGCGGCCATGCTGACAGGCGTGGTTTTCGGTCTGGCGCCCGCCCTTCAGGTTCCGGCCAACACCTTGCACGACGTGCTGAAGGACACGGCACGCGGTTCCACGGCGGGCAAAAGCCGGAACTGGATTCGCGGCGCCCTGGTCGTTTCGGAGATCGCATTTGCCTGTGTGCTACTGGTGAGCGCGGGACTGCTGGTGCGAAGCTTTCTGCGGGTACTGGACGTGAACCTAGGTTTCCAGCCGGAACGCGCCGCTACCGTTCGGGTGGATCCCGATGCGCGTTACTCCACGCAGGCGAAACAGAATGCGTACTTCGACGAAGTGCTGCGGCGGACGCGCGAGATACCGGGGATCCAGGCCGCCGGATTGACAGATGCGCTCCCGCTGGGCCGCAACCGGAGTTGGGGAGCGCCCGCGAAGGGCCAGGTGTACCCACCGGGAAAATTCCCCGACGCGTTTGTTCGCATCGTCAGCGACGGCTACCTGAAAGCCATGGGTATCGCACTGATCGCCGGGCGGGACATCTCCGAACGGGATACGCCCGCGACCGAACCTGTAATAGCGATCAACGAAACCATGGCGCGCACGCTGTGGCCGGGAAAGAATGCGGTGGGTCAGATCATGCTCGCTTGCGGCGAGCGGCGGGTGGTGGGTGTGGTTGGGGATGTGCGGCACCTGGCGCTCGAGCAGGCCTCCGGTCTGGAGATGTATCTGCCGATGCGGCAATGCGCGGATATCTCTTCAGTGGATTTGGTGGTGCGAACCTCGCTGCCTCCGGCGGAACTCGCCGCAAGCGTGCGCGCGGCCCTCAAGCCCATCGCTCCGAACCTGCCTGGAAAAGACTTCCGGACGCTGCAGCAACTGGTGGACAAAGCAGTCTCGCCCAGACGTTTCGTGGTGCTGCTGTTGGGCGGGTTCGCGTTGTTCGCGCTGCTGCTGGCTTCGCTCGGAATTTACGGAGTAGTTTCGTACGGAGTGAACCAGCGCACGCAGGAAATCGGAATTCGCATGGCGTTGGGGGCTTCCGCGTCCAGGCTTCAGGCCGGGATTATCGCGCAAACGCTGGGACTGGCAGCGATGGGCATGCTGATAGGAACGGTGGCATCGCGGGTGCTTGCGGGAGCGCTCAGCGGGCTGCTATTCGGTGTGACGGCGAACGATGCGCCGACGCTGCTGGGAATGCCGCTCGTGCTTGGATTGGTGGCGGCGATCGCCGGTTTCATCCCTGCCCGCCGCGCTTCGCGGATCGATCCGTCAATCGCGCTGCGGGCGAACTGAAGGCTAACCCATCTCGCCATTTGTAAGTGAGTAACTTCACTCTCCGCCGGGGCCAATTTGCGGAACGTATCGATGAAATCATTGTAGCTGCGCCACTTAGGCAGTCACTCGGATTATTCGGAAACTTTTCCCGCCAAGCTTGCCTCAACATAAGCAGGAGGCAAAGATGGAGAATCATATTCGACATAGTGTCTTGGGTGGTATGTTCGCGGCCGCGGTCCTGTCGATTACGGCTTGCGGAGGCGGAAGGGTTGTGGTCGCGAACCCAACGCCGGTTGCTACTCCCCTTGTAGCGCCGGCACCGGCGGGCGGCCCAGTCGTGGGGGTGGTGGCTACA
>DATNMW010000419.1:0-33498 GCA_035602155.1 Bryobacteraceae bacterium
CTGAGGTGAGCTGACGCGATAGCTGCTCGCCCCTTTCGATGCCGCCGGGAGCACCGAGCCGCGACCGTGAGGGAGTCGGTTTAGGCTCGGCCCGGTTCATAGGCTTCGGCCGGACTCCCTGACGGATAGAACGCGCCCAGCAGCTTGATCGTGGACGTCCCCGGATTCTCAACGCAATGGCGTACGCCTATGGGAAAGTAAATGCTGCTGCCAGTCCCGAATTCACACGATTCGTCGTCGGTATGCACAATCCCGTGGCCTTCCAGGATGAAAATGCCTTCCTCATAGGTGTGGTAGTGGACCGGGGCTTTGCTGGGCGGAATCCATCCCGCGAACTGGGTGATCTGTTTGCAGCCGAGGTCGGTATAGACCAGGTAGCGGAACAGACGGTCCTGGCCGGCGCGAATGTCTTCGCGCAGCGTCTCATGCACCAGCAACCGCGGCGGCTTACCGGACCCCGCCGGCAGCGGACCGTCGACGATGTGACGGTGCGGGTCCTCGGGGCAACACGAGCCGATCAGGCGAATTGTCTCCGGGCCGATGTTCTCTATGTTGTAGACCGCCCCCGGCGGAACAAAAATCGCAGCCCCGGGACTGAGCGCGTATTCGAATCCATCGACACGGCATTTTCCTTCGCCGCCGGCGACGTAGAGCACCTCTTCGGCCGTCGGATTGACCAACGCCGGCGACGATCCCGGAGCGTAGCCGCTTACGGTCTGGGTGATGAGCTGTGCGCCGCTGTTTTGGGAAATGACGGTCCGGGCCGTCCAGTTGCCGCGCGTGGAAAGCTGCCCGTCTTCGGAGGAATATACCCGGCAGCCGCCAGTAAGAATTTTCATGCGCGCACCATGAGGTCCAGGTTGTCTTCGAGGGCCGTCAGCGCCACGTTGACATCCTCCAGGGTATTGTATACGTGAAACGCAAAGCGTACCCCGTCGCGACGCGTCGAAACGGCGATTCCTCGCGCGGTGAGTTTGGCGAGCATCGCTGCGGCATCGGTGGCGCGCAGCACCACCAGCGGCCCCACGCTCGACTGCGGGGTTTTGGAATCGATGCGCAAATCGCGCACGCCCTTGAGGAATGCATCCGTCAACCGCTCGATCTGCGAGGCCACATGCTCCATTCCGATGCCGGACAGCAGATCGATCGCCGGCCGCGCGAGATAAATATTGGGAATCGGAGGCGAGCCACCCTCGAAGCGCCGCGCATCTGGCGAAGGATCCAGGCGCTTCGTATTGAACGCGAACACGTCGCGTTGGGCCATCCAACTGGTAATGGACGGCGTCAGCGTCTCGATAAGCTCGCGCCGCACGTAGAGGAAACCCAGCCCCGGCGGCCCCAGCAAATACTTCAGCGTGCCGGTGACGAAGAAGTCGACATCCAGCGCTTTCACGTCGACCGGGCGAGTACCGCAATCCTGATAGCCATCCAGAAAAAGAAGAGCGCCTTGGGCGTGGGTAATCTTCCCGATCGCCGCCACGTCCGGCCGGAACCCGTTGACGAAGGAGACCTGAGTCAGCGGCACGATGCGCGTCTTCTGGTCGATGGCGCGTTGATAGTATTCGGTGGGAATGGTGTTGTCGACGCCGTCCAGAAAGTGGACCTCGGCCCCACGCGGGCGCTGGGCCAGCCAGATGTGCGCCATGGTCGGAAATTCGTACTCGCTCATCACCACTTTGTTGCGGGCATCGTTGCGGCCGTCGAACTGCAGCGCATTCGCGATCGGATTGATTCCAGCGGAAGCGCTGGTGACAATCGCGACCTCGTCCGGTTGTGCATTGATGAAGCGCGCAAAGGCGCCGCGGAGCGCTTCGTAGGCTTCCATCCATTCGTCCCACGGCGCCGCCGAAGCCCGCCAGCTTGCCAAATATTTCTGCATACCGCCTTCCACGGCGTCGCATAGAGCCCCTTGGGAGCAGTTATACAGGTAAGTTTTTTCCCGAAGAATCGGAAAATGCGATCTCAACTCCAAAATCTCTTGTGGGGTAGGTTGGCAACCTGCGGGCCGATTGTCAATCGGCCCTTCCGCCGCCGAACACGTCATGCGCCACCCCGCACCTTCCGGGCTGATTCCGCCCCAAACACCGGCAGCCCCGGATCGGTCAACAACCCAATCTGCTTGAGTACCGAAGCCTGATCCCAATAGATGTGTTCATGCGCGAGCTTGCCATCGCGGAAGCGCACGATCGCGACCAACGCAACTTCCACATAGCGATTGGTAGGGGCAACGCCCGGTAACATCCATGGCATTTCCTGAGTATGCGTGAATGAAAAGATCATTTCATCGACAAGCCGATCGTTTCCCACCGTGCGGGAAATAGGCGTGAGCTTCGTATCGGGCGGCATCCTCGGAATGAAGTCCACCGAATAGAAAGTGCGCAAGGCGCTTTTTCCCGCTCCGCCGGTCAGCACCGGGACATGGTTGACGTAGGCGTCATCGACCATGGTGGCCAGCGTCGCCTCCGTGTCGCGCGTTGCGAATTCATGGTTGGTGTGTTCTTCCCATAAACGGGCCAGATCTGCTTGGGTCATGCAGCAATTTTAGCTCCGTCTTCCGGGTCTTCGATACCAGACCTTCCGCAGTGACGCGATCCTGAATTTAATGGAGGGCGGGAATCCTGCCGCGGGTGATACCATCTACCCTATGATCCGCCTCGTTTGCGCCTTACCTTTATTTGCTTCCGCGGTCTGTCTGGCTCAGGGCAACTCACCCTTGCTCTTGCAAAAGCCGGCGCTCAGCCGAACGCAGATCGTCTTCGTGTATGCCGGCGACTTGTGGACGGCGCCGCGCGAGGGGGGTGAAGGCAAGCGGCTTACGGTTGGCGCGGGTATCGAAACGAATCCGGCCTTCTCGCCGGATGGGTCGCAAATCGCGTTCACCGGCGAGTACGACGGCAACGTGGATGTGTTCGTCATGCCTGCCGCGGGCGGCGTGCCCAAGCGTCTGACCTGGCATCCCGCCCCGGACATCACGCTAGGCTGGACGCCGGACGGCAAGCGCATCCTATTCAGTTCGCCCCGCGCCAGCTATTCCCGCTTTCGCGAGCTGTTCACCGTGGGTCTCGACGGCGGTATGGCAGAGAAGATCGATCTGCCTATGGGCTTCGAGGGCGCCTACTCGCCGGACGGCAAGCAACTGGCTTACGTCCCGATCTCGCGGGCATTCACCACCTGGAAACGGTATCGGGGCGGGCAGGCCACGCCTATCTGGATCGCCACGCTGGCCACGGGCCATATTGAAAAAGTGCCGCGCGACGGCTCCAACGATTTCAACCCGATGTGGGCCGGCGACCAGGTCTACTTCCTTTCCGACCGTGACGGTCCGGTCGCCTTATACGGTTATGACACCCGTTCGAAGCAGGTCAAGCGCCTGCTCGATAACGATTCGCTCGATCTGAAATCCGCCTCCGTGGGGCCCGGCGCCATCGTTTACGAGCAGTTCGGATCGCTGCATTTGTACGACCTGAAATCCGGCAAGACCAAGGCCATCATTGTGCACATCAGCGGCGATATGCCGGAAGTGCGGGAGCATTTCGTCAACGTGGGCAAGAAACTCCAAAACGCGCATATCTCGCCCACCGGGGCGCGCGCGGTCTTTGAAGCGCGCGGCGACATCGTCACCGTTCCGGCTGAAAAGGGCGATGCGCGGGACGTGACCAACACGACGGCGGTGATGGAGCGCGACCCGGCCTGGTCGCCCGACGGTAAGGCCATTGCGTATTTCTCCGATGAGTCCGGCGAGTACGCCTTGCACCTGCGTCCGCAGAACGGTCTGGGCGAGGTCAAGAAGATCGACCTGGGACAGGGCTTTTATTTTGCGCCGCGCTGGTCGCCCGATAGCGCGAAAATCGCCTACCTGGACAGCCATCTGGCGCTCTGGTATGTGGACATCAACGCGCAAAAGCCGGCGCAAAAGCCGGCGCAAAAGCCGGTGAAGGTGGACAAGGACCGTTATTGGGGCGTCGCGGCGCTCGCTCCATCCTGGTCGCCGGACAGCAAGTGGCTGGCGTATTCCAAGAGGCTCGAGAGTCACTTGAGCGCGGTCTGTCTCTATTCCATCGATACGGGCCGGAGCACGCAGCTTACCGATGGAATGAGCGACGCGCGCGATCCGGTGTGGGACAAAGATGGCAAATACCTGTACTTTACCGCCAGCACGGATTCCGGAGCGTCCCTGGAGCCCGATATCCACAGCGCCATCCGCCCGGTGTCGCGCAGCGTGTATCTGGCGGTGCTGGCCAAGGACGCGCCTTCGCCGTTGGCGCCCGAAAGCGATGACGAGAAGGCCGCTGGCGAAAAGAAATCGGATGACAAGACGGACGACGCCAGGAAAGAGGACGCGCAGCCCAAAGTTGAGGTCAAGATCGACTTCGATAACATCGGCCAGCGCATCCTGGCGCTTCCCCTCCCGCCTCGCCGGTACGTCGATTTGCAGGTGGGCAAGACCGGCGTTTTGTTTGCGCTCGAGGCGCAGCCGCCCGGCGCGGGCGAAAATGGCGCTCTGACCGTACACCGCTTCGATTTGAAGACGCGCAAATCGGATGTAGCCATCGGCGGCGTACGCTCTTTCGAGATCTCGTTAAACGGCGAAAAAATGCTGTACCAACAGGGCGACAAATGGGTGATTAGCGCGCCCAAGCCCATGGCTACGGGTTCCGGCGCGCCGCCTCCGCCCCCGCCGGCGAGCGATAGCGACAAAACGCTCAACACCGGCGGAATCGAAGTCCGCGTGAACCCGCGCCAGGAGTGGAGACAGATGTATCGCGAGGCCTGGAGGATCGAGCGCGATTTTTTCTACGATCCCAAATATCACGGTCTGGACCTGGCGGCCACGGAAAAACGCTACGCGCCGTATCTTGAGAACGTGCAATCGAGAGCGGACCTGAATTATCTGTTTTCCGAGATGCTGGGCGAACTGACTATCGGACATCTGTTTGTGGCCGGCGGCGATTTTCCGGACGTGAAGCATGTGGAGACTGGACTGCTCGGCGCGGACTACAAGATCGAGAATGGCCGCTATCGTTTCGAGCGGGTTTACAACGGCGAGAACTGGAACCCGGAAATGAAAGCCCCGCTCACTCAGCCTGGCGTCAACGTGGCGGCCGGCGACTATTTGCTAGCCGTGGGAGGCCGCGAGGTGCGCGCCACCGACAACGTCTACAGCTTCTTTGAAGGCACGGCAGGCAAATCCGTGGTGCTCAAGGTGGGGCCGGACGCATCCGGCGTAAACGCCCGCGAAGTGACCGTCGTCCCGGTGGCCGATGAAGGCGGCTTGCGCAACCTGGCGTGGATTGAAGATAACCGGCGCAAGGTGGACCGGTTGACGGCCGGCCGGGTGGCCTACGTTTATATGCCGAATACGTCCATGGCGGGGCTGACGAATTTCAATCGATACTTCTTCGCCCAGGTGGGCAAGCAAGCAGTCATCATCGACGAACGTTTCAATGGCGGCGGCGCGCTGGCCACCGACATCATCGAATACCTCAACCGCCGGTTGATGAGCGTGGTGAGCACGCGGGACGGCGCCGACGAGATGCAGCCGCAGGGCGCCATTTTCGGTCCGAAAGTAATGATCGTCAACGAATTCGCCGGCTCGGGCGGCGACGCCATGCCCTGGTATTTTCACCGCGCGGGCGTTGGCAAGCTGATCGGGAAGCGGACTTGGGGAGGGCTGGTGGGCCGGGCCTTCGCTCCCGAACTGATGGATGGCGGATTTGTTTCCGCCCCAAGTTCCGGCGTGTGGAATCCGGACAAGGGCGAGTGGGAGGTGGAGAACCGCGGCATCCAGCCGGATATCGAGGTCGAACTCGACCCGGAGGCCGTGCGCGCCGGACACGATCCGCAACTGGAGAGGGCTGTCGCTGTGGTCCTGCAGGAATTGGAGAAGAACCCCGTGCCGCATCCTAAGCGGCCGGCGTATCCTAACTACCATGCGCAGTGAGCGCGCGTGGCGGCGCATCGATTCTTGCGGAACGGTCCTGCGTTATCTTTCGTATAATTGCCCATGAGCATATACCAGACCGGCCGATGCTCTCGTGCGCGTTAAATAGGACCTAGGGGCCCCAAAATGACAAATTCGGCTAGGAAGCCGCTCCGGTTGTGGCCGGGCGTGGTCATCGTGATACTGCAGTTTCTGCTTCGGTTTGCCGTTCCTGCGGTCGCACCCGGCGCATTGCTCGTCGGGGTGATGGCGGTACCCATCGGCGGAGTGGCGGTCATCCTTTGGTGGCTGTTCTTTAGCCGGGCGCATTGGTCCGAACGCTTGGGCGCCGTCGGACTGATGATCGTTGCGCTGTTCGCGACGAAGCGCATCGTTGACGTGTCGATTGCGACGGGGGCCATGGGGATGCTTTTCCCCATCTTGGCGATCCCAACTGTGAGCCTCGCCCTGGTCGCGTGGGCGGTAGCCACCCACCGTCTCCCGGACGGGCCCCGGCGCGTGTCGATGGTCGCCACCATCCTGCTCGCCTCCGGAGGGTGGGCCCTGGTCCGTACCGGTGGCTTCACCGCCAGCAGCTTCCGGAGCGATTTGCATTGGCGCTGGTCGAAAACTCCCGAGGAAAAGCTCTTGGGGCAATCCGGCAACGCGCCGGGGGCGCTTCCGCTGGTTCCGGTAGCCGTCGAGACTCGGGAGAAACTGCCCTCGTCTCAACCCGCCAACGAGCCGGCCGCGCAGCCCCCGGTTCCGGCAGCCGCGGCGGCTCCTGAGAAACGGCTGGTGGCCCGATCCGGCAGTGAGCCGGCCGCACTCCCGGCGGCTCCAGCGGCAGCGGAGGCGGGACCCGACTGGCCCGGCTTTCGCGGAGCCCATCGCGACGACATCGTCACCGGCGTACGGATCAAGACCGACTGGACAGCGTCACCGCCGGTCCAACTATGGCGGCGGCCGGTCGGACCCGGCTGGTCGTCCTTCGCGGTCCGCGGCGGCCTCATCTACACTCAAGAGCAGCGCGGACCCGACGAGGTGGTCGCGTGCTACAAACTAACCACCGGCCAGCCCGTGTGGGCACACGCCGACCCGGTCCGGTTCTGGGAGTCGAATGGCGGCCCCGGTCCGCGCGCGACGCCGACCCTCGGCAATGGTGGCGTGTACACATTCGGCGCCACCGGAATCGTGAACGCTCTCAACGCCACTACGGGCGCCGTGGTGTGGTCCCGTAATGCCGCGTCCGACACTGGCATGAAGACTCCCCAATGGGGCTTCGCGAGTTCGCCGTTGGTGGTTGACGATGTCGTCATCGTCGCCACTGCGGGCCAGCTCATCGCCTACGACCGCCTCACCGGATCCCGCCGCTGGACCGGCCCGGCCCACGGCGTGAGCTACAGTTCGCCGCATCTGGCGGCCATCGACGGGGTCCGGCAGGTTCTGCTTTTGAGCGAAGCCGGCCTGACCAGCGTCGCGCTCGCCGATGGCGCGCTGCTGTGGGAGCATCCATGGCCAGGCTATCCCATCGTGCAGCCCGCCCTGACCGGGGATGGCGACATCCTGATCAGCGTCAGCGACAGCAGCGGCACTCGGCGCCTCGCGCCGGCGCATGGACCCGCTGGGTGGACCGTCGCCGAGCGCTGGACCTCGATCGGGCTGAAGCCCTACTTCAACGACTTCGTGCTGCACAAGGGCTATGCCTTCGGCTTCGACGGCAGCATCCTCGCGTGCATCGACCTCAAGGACGGCAAGCGCAAGTGGAAGGGCGGACGCTATGGCAATGGCCAACTGCTCCTGCTGTCCGATCAAGACTTGCTGCTGGTCTTGTCGGAAGAGGGTGAGCTGGCGCTGGTCCGGGCGACCCCCGATCAGTTCACGGAGTTGGCGCGGTTTCCGGCTCTGGACGGCAAGACCTGGAACCATCCAGTGCTGGCCGGCGACGTCCTGCTGGTGCGCAACGGCCAGGAGATGGCCGCATTCCGGCTGTCCCTTGCGGGCTTCTGAGGGGACTGGCTGTCGGCATCGGCCGTATCTTGGCGACGGATCACGGGCGCATCGGTGGAGGTTCTTGCACAAGCGTCGTGCGGCGCGATCCGACTGCGTAGGAAGCCCACACCTAGCAGCCCGTGGCAGAAGTGGCAAAACACCGCTTACTGACGTGCGCGGCTCAGTAGATTCAGTGCGTTACGGAGCCACGACCGTCAGGGAGTGACGTCTGCCACAGACCGCTATCTAGATCCCAATTCACTGGGCGCCTGGCAAAGGCCTTGTCGAAATCGGTGGCGGGGCCGCCCTCACCACCCCGACAGCAGCCGCAAGCTCCGCCGATCGAAGAATGCCGCGTCCGCCGCGCGGAAATAGCGGCGGATCTCCGGGCCGCCGATGCTCACGGTGGTCTGGTCCCACTCGCACCGCGCGCAGTACGGATCGCCCTCGCCTGCTGGGGCCGCACCCGAAAAGAACGACCTTGCCTGGCGATACTTCTCCGAGTTGAACGGATCGCCGCCATTACCGTCGAATGTGGCGAATACCAGGTTTGCATCCGGCCGCGGCGCCCCACAGCAGGGCATGATCCTGCCCGTGGCGTCCATCACCATATTCTTGTATAACCAGTGGCAAGTGTGGCCTTCGCTCGGCGGTGTGTCGCTGGCGGCGTGCGGGTTCCACGGTCTCTCGAAGGCCCGCGCGATGGCATCGGCGTCCACGCCCTCCGGGAACGGGTTCCAGTTTTCGGGCTGATTGCTGAGGGCCAGCCAGTCCAAACGCCGCACGCCGCCATCCACCGCCGCGGGGCGAATCTCGGGATCGTCCCACGTGACATCAAACGGATTCACCACCCGGAACTGATCGACGCCGAGCTTGCGCGCCATGCGCGAAGCCAGCGGAATTTCATGCGCATTGTGCTCAAACGCGAGGAAGTTCCAGGACAGCACCGGTGTACGCTTTCCAAGTCTGCGCCTGGCCTCCACCAGTTTGCGGACGTTGTCGAAAACCAGTTCGAGTCTGCCGTTGCGGCGGAAGCGCTCGTAGACCGGCTGCGTGGCGCCATCGATCGACAACACCATGAAATCGAGCCCGGATTCCACGTACGCATCCGCGTCCAGCCGCTTCACTGAGAGGCTCGTCGATAACGCCGTCCCCATCAAATAATTCTTCGCCAACCGGATCAGCTTCGGCGTGTTGAGATTGAGCAGCGGCTCGCCATAATTGCAGAAATAGACTCCGATCGCATAAGGCCCGTATCGTTTCAGCAACGCGGCAAACCGGTCTTCCGGCAGCGTGCCCTTGTGCCAATCGAATATCTTGAGCAATTCGGAGCGTTCCGAATGGACGCAACCCGGGCACGCCAACTGGCACATATCCGAGGGATCCACCACCAGGCCGTACGGCCGCGACAACACCGATGCGCTGCGCGCGTGAAAGTGATACCGGGCGAGGCAGATGTTGAGAATCTTGAGCGTCAGAGCCTGTGCCTGGGGTGGCTCGAAACGTGAGCGCAGACGAGCGTACAGGACCACCTTGAACTTCTCGGCAACAGTGGCCGCGGCAGCGTTGCCCTGGCACTCCCGGAGTTCCTCATCGATCCTTCCCAAAGTAGGAATGGCAGTCTCGCCGCCATAAAGGGAAGCGGGAACGAAGTGATGAAAGAGTACGCTCAAGCGGCGGTCCAAGCGCATGGTTGTGCCTGCCGCAATTCTATCATCCGGGAACGGATTGATAGCGCCGCGATGCGTTTGGCCATCTCATCGGCCTTGGCCCGGTCCAGGAAACGAACCGCGGAAACCTCCACGGCGTGGGCCAGATCTTTGAATTGAGCTTTGGCGATCAGTGGCGCCTCTATTTTCAGCACCAACTGGCACTGCCGCGCCAGAAAGGACTCGGCAGCCGGCCCCAGATAGAATTTCGCCACGGCCAATAGAGACTCGTAAGGTTTCATAGCGGGTTCTTCGGCGCGTTCGCCTCGACAGCTTCGATCGTCTCCAGGCGGAAGTACTTCACCGCTGCCACCATGCGGGAGAAGGAATCCGCCAGATCCCCAATCTCGTCCTCCGAATACCGGCGCACGCTGATATCCAAGTTGCCCATGCTGACGTTCTCGGCCACTTCCCTCAGATGATCGACTGGCGTCAGGATGGCCTTCGCCAGGGCGTAGCTCATGGTGATTCCCAGCAGCAGACCTAACAGCGAGAAACCCACGGAAAGCCAAACGGCCCGCCGGCTGGTGCTCACGATATCGTCCTGTGAAGTCTGCGCCGCATCCCGTCCCGCAGCCTCGCCATCCTCGGCGTTTTCGCTCAATTGCTCGGCGGACGCGTCGTAAGCGGCATTGGCGGCGGACACCTCCGCATCCGGCTTGCCCTTTTCCGCGGCCTCCACGGCTTGGCGTAGCGCTGTCTCGTATGCGCCGACGCTGGACACAATTTTCCGGGACTTCGCGCGCTTCTCCGCATCCGGCGCAATGCGCACGGCGCGGTCCGCCAGACTCTCGATTTCGTGGATCTCGAAGGTGGCTTCATCCAGGTAAGTCTCCCGCGCGGTTTGGGCGCCGACTCTTTTCACATCCGTCAGGTATCCTTTTATGCGCTTCTGCGCCTCAAGATTGTGCACCTGGATTTCCGCAGCCTGAATACGGAGTAAATGCCTATCCCGGCGACCGCCGCCATGAGCATAAGTACACCGCTAAAACCGGCCAGCAGTTTGTTTCGTATGGTTGGTTTCATCCGTATCTCCGGATTTTCTTCCCGAATTGTTCCTACAAGGGATATCCCGGTTCGCCAGTCTGCTTCCCGTTGATGCTGAGCACCTTTACGAATCCCGCGAGGGCGCCCAGAGACCTTGCTTCCACTACGGAAAAGGATCCGGCGGAGACGGCTACCGTACGCACCGCGGCCGCGGACGAATCCACTACCCTAACGTGCGCGGGTTCATCCCCGCGAAATTCGGCGCTCATCACGTACTTCTTGTATTCCGGAGGTGTCATGCGGACCACCGAGGTAAGCACGCACTTAAACACCGCTCCCTCGGAATCCGTGCTGACCAGCATAACCTTGTTCTTGTCGGGCCAAGTGTGAACGTCGCCCATCACCAGCTTGCGAAGCTGGGCCATGGAGAGACTATTGGCCGGGTTGGTCTTGGGGACGACCACCGCCAGTCCACCCGGTACACACTGCGCATGAAGACCTGCACAGGCAATCAGGGCGAGGGAAATTGTGCGTAAGCTGAGCATGTCCGCTCTCCAGGAATCAGAAGGTAAAAGCAAGTTGCGTATCGAAGCATTTCCGGCCGACTGGCCGCTTTGATACAGATGATTAAACTGGGCCTTAAGGGCGGCGTAATCGAACATATCGACGCGCATGCCGATCGATGGACCGTAATAGTTCCCCGCAGGAGATTGATGGGGTCGTTGACGTTGTCTCTCACGTATTGATAGCGGATGTAAGGCTTGTAGATTCCGAACTTCCGGGCGATCTGGGTGTAAGCCATGGGGCTCCGGAACGGCTCAGGCGTTCCGAAGGGATGGTTGCTCAGCATAACCGCTTCGGTCATGAACTCCCAGTCGGAGGAGAATACGACATACGCACTCTCGATGTTCTGCCTCAGTTCGGGGAGGGGCAGGGGCGTCTGGGCCTGGGACGGATTCAGACCGTCGTGATACCACGACCCGCCGATCTGCAGTCCGGAATGGAATTGCGGCCTGATATATGCGGCGAAGTTGGTCGCCTTGTAGTTGCGGTCGGAGTAGAAATTCTGTACCGAGTTAGCCTCTGGGCCGGGGTTGGAGCTGTTGCCGTTGCCGAGTTCGGCGACCCAGTGCAACCCCAAGGATTCGGGGGCATGCGGAACTTCCCCGGTAAGGCTGACGCCGACCATATGCATCGGCAGGATTCCACCGCTATCCTCGAACAGGTACATGATGGGCCGTCCCTCGGCTGTTGAAAACCAGTTCCCATGATGGTAGGCCGTGTTGTAGTATCCGAGGGATGTGTGGAAGCGGCCGGCCTTCGCGGAGAAATAGCGGTTCGCCCTGTAGGTGAGCTCATACCACTCAATGTCCGGGCCAAATACGTTGGTGTCGTCGGGACCGAGTACCACCTCCGCGAGAAAGCTCAGTTGATCGGACAGCTTGGAGGTGATGAACAGATCGAACTCGCCCGCCTGAAATGCGTTATGCGGCGGCGTGGCGGGGTTCCCGCAGGTTCCGCAGCCGTTGGCGGAGATTGGAAAAAGCCAGCGGGTTGGCGATCGATCCCACGCCATAGTTGAAATCGAAAAAGCCGCGCATATGGAGGACGGGGCCATGCGGTATCGACATCGAGTGGTCGTGCGATTCTTCCGCGGCGGGAACCGGCTCCGGAGGGGCGGCAGCCACGGCATCCTGCGGTGCGGCCGGCGACGCTGCGGGAGCGCCGACCGCTGCCGGACTGGCCCCGCTAAGCTGTTACACCTTCGATTCCAGTTGTTGAATGCGGATTTCCTGGGCAGCCAGCCGGTCGAGCAGCGCTTGGACCTGCTGCTGGGTCACGCCCGACGCACGTCCGGCATCCTGGGCGCGCCGACAACAAGATCGTTTTCGACAAGTTCCATGTCGCGCAGCATCTGGGCAAAGCGGATGTGCGCCGCAAGGAGAACAAAGCCCTGCGGGCCGAAGGCGATTACCGGCTCAAGGAACGCGCTACGACTGGCGGCGCAACCGGCGACGATCGACCCCGAAGACCGCCGGGCCTTTACCGCCTTACGCCACGGCGAACTGAAGACGGTTGGGCCTTGAAGGAGACCGCGGCTGGGCGGTGCGCAGCCGTCCGCCTCCGATCAAGGAAGTGGCCGGCATGGCTCAACGCCGCTTCGAAAACATCATCGCCTATCTCAAGCACCGCAGCACCAACGTCACCAGTGAGTCCATCAGCGCCAAGATCCAATGGAGTGACGTATAGGCACGCGGCTTCCGCAACAAAGAGAACTTCATCAACACGATCTACTTCCATTGCGGCGGCCTGGATCTTGCTCCGGCAGCCACTAAATAGCCGGAAGCGCCATTCTTTGTACCTTAGTCCTGCTTATGCGTCGCTATGCCCTTGCTGACAGGGGCAATGCCGATCTGCGGAACGGCCTTCGGCCAAGCCCCGGACGCCGTTATCCGCAGCTCCGTGCGTAAAGTGCTGCTGGGCGTCCTAATACGCGATGCGCACGGCCGCCTGCCACATTAACTGCTACATTAGACTGACACAAACATGCTTACATCCGGATTTCGTAAACAATTGCTGTTGCCGATGTTCTTGTTGCCGGCCGCCTGGGGCCAGCCGAAGCTGGACCTCGGCTTGGTCTCTCGCATCAAGACCGAAGCCTTCGATCATTCCAAAGTCATGGATCATCTCTCCTGGCTGAGCGACGTCTATGGCCCGCGGCTGACCGCCTCGCCGGAGTTCTTCCAGGCTGCGGAATGGGCCGCCGGAAGGCTGCGCGAGATCGGTCTCAGCAACGTGCACCTGGAATCCTGGGGACCGTTCGGCCGCAGTTGGTCGGCCGAGCAGTGGTCGGTCGAGATGTTGGAGCCGCGTTACGCTCCGTTGAACTCTGCTCCGCTTGCCTGGAGCGCGAGCACCAACGGCCCGATTACTGGTGAAACGATCCTGGCGCCGCTGAAACGAACCTTCGATCCGAAGAAGGCGCGCGAAGAGTTCGCGGTCTACCGGAAAGAATGGACCGGCAAACTGCGCGGCAAGTTCGTAATGCTGCGGGATGCCAAGATTCCGGACGAACAGACCAAGGCGCAGTTCCACCGTTATACGGATGCCGAACTCGCGGAGATTGCGGCCGCGCCGGAGCATGCCGCGAAGAACTACGCGAAATTGGCGGACTTGACGTGGCCGGACGACCCGGCGGAACTCGGCAAATTCTTCCAGCGCCTGCCAGAAACCGTATTCGATGAATTGTTCGATGCAATAGTACAGTTGGCGACCGAGCGGAACCGATTTTTTTTGGACGAGGGCGTGTTGGGTTTGCTGATGCGGGACGACCGTTCACACGACGGCACAACCAACGCCGAAGCGGCGGGATCTCACAAGAGCGCCGATCCGTTGGCGCCTCCCACGTTTGTGATCACAGCGGAGCAATACAACCGCATGGCGCGCGTGATGGAGAAGAAGACGACGGTGCGGGTGCGCGTATCGCTGAAGGTGAAAGCCTCGGACGCGGATGTGAACTCCGCCAACATCATAGGCGAAATCCCAGGCGGCAAGAAGGCCGACCAGGTGGTCATGATCGGCGCGCACTTCGATTCCTGGCACGCGGGAACTGGCGCCACCGACAACGGCGCGGGCAGCGCAGTGATGATCGAAGTCATGCGCATTTTGAAAACTCTGAACGTGAGTATGGACCGTACGGTGCGGATCGGGCTGTGGAGCGGCGAGGAGGAAGGGCTATACGGATCGGAGGCTTATGTGAAGCAGCATTTCGGCGACGCCAAAACCCTGAAGCTTCTGCCGGACCACGCCAAGCTCTCCGGCTATTTCAACCTGGACAACGGCAGCGGCAAGATTCGCGGCGTGTATTTGCAGGGGAACGATGCGATGCGTCCGCTGTTTGAAGCCTGGCTGGAGCCGTTCCGGGATGAGAACGCGACGACCGTCACCATCAAGGACACTGGCGGCACGGACCATCTGTCGTTCGATGCCGTGGGTCTGCCGGGATTCCAGTTCATTCAAGACCCGCTCGATTACGGCACGGTGACGCATCATTCCAGCATGGACACTTACGATCACGCGGCGCCGTCCGATTTAATGGAGGCTTCGGCGGTGATCGCGGCGGTGGTTTATCAGGCGGCCAATCGTGCGGAGATGCTGCCGCGCAAGGAATTGCCGAAGGCTCGGGAACAGCAGTAGCCGCCGATAAACGCAAACAAACGCGGATAAGAAACCAACTGTTATTTAGTAAGTGTCACGCATTCGATGGGCTCTGCGCGTCAGGCCGGTCCGGTCTTTGTCGCTCCATTCTTCGCTCCGGCCGGAGGGATCTATCCATCCACTTCGCGACTTCTGATCTGCCCTCCCCCTTGAGGCGCGCCAATTTCGCGTTCGCTCGTTGCCTCGCGGCAGCTTCTCCGTGCGACAGAAACGCTAGGGCTGTTGCTTTCCTTGCGCGCGCTTCGTCTGGCCCGGAATAGGACCGCGAGCGTTGATCGTCTGCCGACAGAATGCCGGGAGCCCCATCGGGATTCGAAAGCGAACTGAAAATCGGCTCAGCTTTGCTAAGGCGTAGGCCGCCATTTCGGAAGCTATTTCCAGAACTTCATCCGCCGCATGAATCGGCCAAATCTTCCGTTCGGTGCCCCCCAACTGTACAGCGGATCAACCGAGGAAATCTGTGCCGTCAACGTCGCTCTATTTGTGCCAGCTATTGAGTGATTGCGACTGGTTTTCCGGAGTACTGCACAACTTTGTCCGGCTGGGTGGCCTGACCGATTCCCACGCCGTGTCCTTCACCCACGAAAACCACCCGGAAGGTGCGGGTTTCCAGCATTCCTGGGAACTGACCCTTACGCTCGCCAATGGTCAGGCTACGGGCGGCATCGTCCCAATGGATAGGGATGGTGGCGTATGCGCCTCTCTCGTAATCGTAATTATCGTTCTCGTCTTCGTAGAGCGTAAAGCTGCCGTCGGCGCCGCGATAGATGCGCAGCTCGATGGGGTCCGCGGGCTTCTCCGCGGCATACTCGAGGTCAGGTCCCATGGGCAGGATGGAGCCGGCGCGAACGTACAGCGGCAAGCGGTCGAGCGTAGCGGGCGCGTCGATGGATTGCCCGCCATCCACGGCGTGTCCGCTCCAAAAGTCGCACCATTTGGTCTTTGGCAGATACAGGTGGCGGGTGGTGGCACTCGGTTCGGTGACAGGATTTACCAGGATCGCCGGCCCATAGAGGAACTGATCGCCGATGTTTTGGGCGCGGACATCCGGCCGGAAATCCATGACCAGCGGGCGCATCGGTGTGTAACTCTGGCTGGTGGTCATCCAAGCAACGGAATAGATGTATGGCATTAACTCATAGCGCAGGCGGTCGAACTTAGCCAGGATCGACTGAGCTTCCGGTCCGTAGGACCATAGCTCGTTCTCATTCGTGGTGCGGGTTCCATGGACGCGAAAGATGGGACAAAACGTGCCGTACTGAAACCAGCGCACGAATAGCTCGCGGTAAGCCGGGTCGTTCGGGTTGCCGATGAAGAAGCCGCCGATATCGGTGGTCCAGTAGGGAATGCCGGACAAAGAGAAATTGAGCCCGGCGGGTATCTGACGTTTGTACGTCTCGAAATCCGAGAGTATATCGCCGGACCACGCGGTTACCGCGTTGCGTTGCGCACCCGCGAAGGCGGAACGGGAGAGAATGAATACCCGTTTGCGGTCGCCGGCCTTGCGCTGCCCGTCGTAGACCGCGGCGGTAGTCATTAGCGGGAAGATGTTCGCATACCGCGCGCCGCTGCCGATCGAGAGCTTATTATTCAGCATCAGGTTTTCCTCGCGGCCCTCGGTCTCCGGTTCGGTGGTGTCGAGCCACCAGGCGTCCGCTCCGATTTGGAACAGCGCCTTATCCATCAGGTTCCAATAATAGGCGCGGGCGTCCGGGTTGGTGGCGTCGTAGACGGCCATGCCCGCGGGATGGTACGCGCGCGCCTTGGTGCGGTCGATGAAGTACCCGCGCTTGTCCATGTCGGTATAGGTGGCTGTGCCTGGATCGAAGTATGGCCACACGGAGATCATGAGATGGAAATTGTTGCGATGCAGGTCGTCGATCATGCCCTTGGCATCGGGATAGTTCTTGTTGAAGACGAACTCACCTTTGGTGGTCCACCAGAACCAATCCTGCACGATGTTATCGACCGGAATGTGCAGCTCACGGTACTTGTGCGCCACGTCGAGGATTTCCTGCTGCGACTGATACTTGTTCTTGCATTGCCAGAAACCGTAAGCCCACTTGCCAAACATTGGAACCGCGCCGGTAAGTTCCCGGTATCCGGCGACGATTTTATCGAAGTCCGGGCCGTAAAGGAAATAGTAGTCGATGGTATCGGCCACTTCCGAACCGATGTACAGCGAATGCACGAAACGGTTGTTGAAGCGGCATCTGGACGCGTTGTTCCAGAACAGGGCATAGCCGTTGCTGGATACCAGCAGAGGCACCGCGATGCTGGTGTTGTCCTGGGATACATCCACCGAGTCGCCGCGATAATTCCACACGCCCGCCTGGTGTTGGCCGAGACCGTAGAAAGCCTCCTCGGAGCCGTATATGGAAATATTGTCTTCCGCATGATACGTATTCTCGCCGTTGACCTTCGCGGGAGTCATGGTTTTGGGACCTTCCGTCACCAGTTTCTTGCCCGACAGGTCGCTGTATGCGATGAGGCCGTCGCGGCGCGTGACAGTCGCCTTCAACCTCGGAGTGACAAGGACGATTTCACCGCCGGTAGATTCCAGCTTCCACTGGGCCGCGGGCCAGCCGGTTTTCGTCACAACATATTCGGTCTGGTTTGGAAACGAAGACGTCGGCGAATACAGGACGTGGATGATGGAATCGGTTGCAACCTCGATTCGCACGACGCCGGATTGCATAGTGAGTTCCACGCCATTGGACAACTGTTGGACGCCGGTGACTGGGTTCGGCGGAATCCACTGGGCGGGGAGCGCGCCGGCCAGCGCCAGGAGCGCCAGCGGCAGGAACGACGTTTTCCGCATAAACCGGATAGTATCAGAAGGTGGCCACGCGAACGCAGACGATTTCGGCGGCGGAAGGCATCCGGCGGCAGGTTTGCCCAAGATGCCGGGCTGGAGCGATTTTCCGCGGTCCGGTGTATCGGGGGCCGCTGGCGATGTGGGACGATTGCCCGGTTTGCAGGCTGAAATTCGAGCGGGAGCAAGGCTACTTTCTGGGCGCGATGTATGTGAGCTACGGGTTGTCGATCCCGCCCGTGCTGCTGCTGATACTGCTGATCCGGACGTTGAGCGGTTGGCCGCTCGATTGGTCGATCGGTGCGGCGTTTGTAGTGTATCTACCTTTCGCGCCGGTGGTGGCGCGTTTCGCACGGGTAGTTTGGATGTATGTGGATCAGAGCTTCGATCCGCGGTAACCGGCATTCGATGCGCGGGTTAGCGCCGCAGCAGCTTGAACCCGATCTCGCGCCCTTGTCCCTGGGCGTACGCCAGCGAGATCCATAGCAGAGCGAACGGCTCCAGCAGGCGCGCTCTGGAGAGCGGTCCGGCATCTACCGCTTCAAAACCGAGTTGCTCGATGAGCGGCCGCACCGTTTGCTTCGCGGCGCCGTTGTCGCCGCAGTAGAACATTACGGGCCGGTCGCCGCCAAATACCGGATTCGCCATGATGTTGTAACCCACTGTATTAAAGGCCTTCACCACCTTTGCGCCGCGCGCCCACTCCGCAACGTGTTCGGCGCCCGATGTGATCGTGCCATACTCCACAGCGCTTAGGTCGGGTAAGAGCGGATTAGTGGCATCGATTAGCACCTTGCCCGCCAGATCTCCCAACCCTTCCAGCACGGCCTTGGTTGCCGGCCATGGCGTGGCCAACAGCAGCAGTTCCGCGGCCGCCGGCGCTTCTGCGAACGACGCCGCGCGCGTGGTCGCACCTGCCTTGGCAGTCAGTTGCCGCATCGCGTCCGAAGCGGGATTGCGCGATCCGAATATAACGTCATGACCCGCTTGCGCCCAGCGGGCGCCGAGCGTGCCTCCGACGTTGCCGGAACCGATGATCGCTATCTTCATAACTCTCCTCCGATCTCCCGAATCTGGCCGGCATGGCGCAGCGGATGGACTGCGATCAACAGCAGAGCCTCATAGCAGTTGATGGTTCCCAGCAGCGGATGTCTCATCGGCATGCAGCGCAGATCGTCGCCGTAGGTTTCGACCAGCCCGACGGTCCGCTCGCGCGTGGCCAGAAAGCTCTCCACCGCTTTTGCCAGCGAGGCGATACGGCCTGAGGGTCTGCCCTCTTTCGGCGAAATAAGGGGAGTCGTCCGATTCGCGCCCCGCGCCAGGATCGCGGCCTCAGGCTTTGGGTTCACGATGGGAGTGCCGGAATGCTTTGCTTGCGTAATTTGCGCAAGCAGAAAGTCCTCGGAGACAGCCAGATGCTCCACGCATTCGACGACCGACCAGCGGCCCGGCCCGGGGCCGACGCCCGCCAGGTCTTCGGGAAGTCCGCGCACAGCTTCCAGTAAGGCATCCCTGCCTGTAGCAAGTTCGTGCAGGATGGCGGCCTTCTCGTGCGTCTGCATATAGGCTCCCGGCTGGTTGGCAAGGCCAGAGTGGATATGTCACAAAGGGGAAGGCGCTCCGGTTTGCCGGATTGCAAAGACCCTCAAAAGGGCAAAGCCCTGACGCCCCAGGTTTTTTCATCCGCCAATCCCTGGTACTTGGGCCCGTGCTCCACCCCTCTGGCGATTTTCAGCGTATCACAGGCGTGGCGGTTGGCAAATTGCCAAGTCAAGCGCGCGAACGGAGGGGCGCGCGCGGGCGTCCGCCCAACGTCGGGGCATTACTCCACGGCCGTGACGATCAGCGTGGCATCGTCCTGGAAGTTGCCGCCGCTGAAGTCGGCAATGGCCGCCATCACGCGCTTTTGCATGGCTTCCGCATCCAGCGCGCGATTGGTTTGCAGCACGTCCATCAGCCGCTCCTCGCCGAACTCTTCGTTATCCGCATTGGCGATCTCAGTGATGCCGTCGCTGAACAGCACCAGCCGGTCGCCAGATTCCAAGTCCACGTGTTCTTCACAGTAGTCCCAATCCGGGAACACGCCCAGGACCACTCCGCCATGGTTCACGCGCGCGCACTCGCCCGACCGGCGCACCAGGATGGGCTCGCAGTGGCCGGCATTGGTGTAGCTGAAGCGCCGGCGCGAGCTATCCAGCACGCCATAGAAGAAAGTGATGAACTTGCCGCTGCCCACGTTCGCCGCGACAATCCGGTTGATCCGCCCGCAAAGTTCGCCGGTGGGGAGCATCTCGCCAGCCAGCGCGTGCACCGCCGCCTGCACGTTGGACATCAACAGCGCCGCGGGGACGCCTTTGCCGATCACGTCGGCCACGCACAGCGCTAAATGGTTCGCGTCCAGCCGCAGCACGTCCAGATAATCGCCGCTTACCGCTCCCGCCGGACGCCAGGCGGCCGAAATGCCGTATCCCGGAAAGTGCGGAATCGAGCGCGGCAATAACCCCCGCTGCGTGGCGCTGGCTTCCTCGATCTCGCCCGATTCGCGGGCCGCGCCGTTGCGCCGCTCGTTGCGCGATTCGATCTGCGTGCGCAAGGTCGATAGCAGCTTCGAATTGTCCCAAGGCTTCTCCACGAAATCGGCCGCGCCGCGCTGCATGGCTTCCACCGCCAGCTTGATGCTGCCCCAAGCCGTCATCACGATTACGGGCAGGGTGCGGTCGAGTTTTTGGACGCTGGCCAGCAGGTCCAGCCCCTCTTGGCCGGAAGTAGTGTCGAGAGCGTAGTTCAGATCCATCAGCAGCACGTCGTACTCGCGGTTGTGCAGCCGCTCCAGAACAGCCTTGGGCGAATTCACGGCTTCGATCTGGTAGCCTTCCCGTTTCAGAAGGAGGCGCAGAGCTTCCAGCACATCGGGCTGGTCGTCTGCGATTAACGTTCGGGGTGCGCTCAATTCGGACCGGAGCATTGCGTGCCTCTATGGGTATGACGGTATCCCGATAGAACAGTTAGCGGGCCAATCGCCGAGGGGGGCCTAACTCCAATGCCCTCAATCGAAAATAACCTCTGGCGATGCGGCCCCTGTCCCGGCCACGCAACAGGCCGTCCCAAAAGCAGACACTTGCGACCGACGCTCCCAAGAAATGCAACAATCGGAGAAGAAGTGCATGCCGGAACTTCTCGCCCTAGGCAGTCCGCCTGGCGCGCGTCGGCGGTTTCGTCTTAGGCCGATCAGGGCTGGCGTTATCAAGGTCAGCCTGAAACCGGGGTTACTGTTTCAGATGCGGATTCTCCTCCTCAGCGCCGCTTTCACTCCGGACCCCGGAGGTGTGGCCACTCACGTGAATGACTTGGCACAGGGCCTCCTTCGGGCGGGCCATACGGTATTTGTTGTTACTCGCCACAAGGACGAGACCCCGCGAAAAGCCGGCTATGGGAGGCTCCTTATCTGGAAACGCCCGCGGAAATCGGTTCCCGAATTCGATGGCCGGCGCGTCTTCTGTGAGGACATTTTGTCCTTCGTATTTGAGAATTGGCACCAGATCAAGCCGGACATCGTCCACGCTCATGATCCCGATTCGCTTTTCCTGGCGTGGATGCTGAAAACCGCCTTCGGCCGGCCGGTGATGATGACCGTTCATCGCGCGCCAAGCCCGTGGAGAGAAGGCCGCTTTCGCGAGAGTGCCAAGGACTGCTTCATGGAGACTGCTCGAACTGCCGGTCTCATGGGCGGAATCGCCGTGCCGAGCCAGTCTAGCGCACAGGTTCTGCGCGAACAGGGCTTTGGCACCGGGACAGACCAAACTCAGGTTGAGGTGATTCCGCACGGAGTGAGATCGTACCCGAGCAGCATCGCCGACGACCAAGACGTCGTCCAAGAGATCAAGAAGTTCGCTCCCGGATACCTCATCATTTGCCCGTCCCGTGCTGACGAGCACAAGGATGTCGAAACTTTCGTAGAGGCTGCTGGATTGCTCAAGAGAGACCTTCCATCCCAGAACCTACACTTTCTTCTGGGTGCCCAAGAGACTGACGTAAACTACCGCAAGGTCAGGCAGATCGCGAAGGATTCGGGTCTGAGCGAGGGACACGACATCCTTTTTAAGACTTTCCCTTACAAACACATGCCTACGGTGTACCGGCGTGCGACGGTTTGTGTTATACGCTCGCGCCACGAGTCGTTTGGCCTTACAGTTCTGGAGGCCTTTCTCTGGGGCGTACCCGTGGTTGCCGCGAACACCAGCGCCCTACGGGAAACGGTCACCAACGGAATGAACGGCCTGTTGTTTACCGATGGCGATGCCCGCGACCTCGCCGCGCAAGTTCGTCGAGTTGTGGTGGACCGCGCCCTGAGAACGCATCTGCGAAAAGGCGGCGCAGAGGCGATCGGTTCAGGACGACACAGCGCCGCGGCCATGGTCAGGCGATACGAACTGTTTTATGCGCGAATTCTCGACCGATGAACACGAGATGCAAAAAGAAAAGGGCCGCTTTTCGCGGCCCTCCGCCAGCTCGGAAGACTTACCTCCGAGTTCGCTTAATCTGCTGCTATCATACCACGAGCTACCCGGCGGATGTCCAACGTCAAAACAGTCCACTGGCCGAGGCCTCCAGCGGGCAGCACCGTTCAGTGACGCAACTGATGCGGTGGGCGACCACCCAATGGAGCAGTACCTCAATCGTGCTTGATGTATTAAGAGTTTCGATAGTGAGGGCTATATGACGAAATCGGAGTCACTAGGAAAGCGACCGGAAGGTGGACTTAATCTGGTTCCGACAGGTTTCGGAAACCTCGAACGGCGACATCCCCTAAACGCCGATCCGGCTCGCATCCGTGCGATTTGGTTAACCTCTAAAACACATTTTCCAACTTGGCCTTGGCGCGGATATTCAATAGAATCTCCGGGATTTTCAACAGGCATACGGCGAAGGCCGTCATTCCAGGCTAGCGGCTCAGCCAACCGATTATGTATCAGATGCCTAGCGTGATCGTCATAGGCGGAGGATTGGCCGGTCTCTCGGCGGCGGCCGCCCTGGGCAGCGCGGGGTTCCGGATAGAGGTATTCGAAGCGCGCCCGTTTCTGGGCGGCCGCGCAACGTCGTTTCCGCTGGCGCCGTCGGACGAGGCTTCCGAACTCATCGACAATTGCCAGCATGTGCTGTTGCGCTGTTGCGTCAATCTGCTGGATTTCTACGGCCGGCTGGGTGTGCGCGAGAGCATCCGCTTCTATCGCGAATTTTACTTCATCGAGCCCGGCGGCCGCGTCTCTACGCTGCGACGCGGCGTACTGCCCGCCCCGCTGCATTTCACCGAATCGTTCCTACGCCTTCGCTTTCTAGATGCCGGCGACAAGCTGGCCATTGCGCGCGGGCTGATGGCGCTGCGGCGCGAGCGCAACCGGCGCGACGATCTTGATCGCATCACCATGCTCGACTGGCTGCGCGAGAAACGTCAGACGCAGCGCGCCATCGAGCGTTTCTGGCGCCAGGTGCTGGTGAGCGCCATCAACGAGGATATCGAGCGCATGGCCGCGCGCCACGGATTTCAGGTCTTTTGGCTGGGCTTCCTGGCGCGCGCCGATGCGTACGAAATGGGAGTGCCCCGTATCAAGCTGGGGGAACTCTACCGCGCGGAGCTTTGGCACGCCGCCGGCGATGTCTCGCTGCGGTTGCGCGCGCCCGTGGAGCGCATCGATCCGGGTGGCATCGTGGCCGGCGGTGAGCGCCACACGGCCGATTATTATGTTTGCGCGCTGCCCTTTGAGCGTCTACCGGCGCTGGGACTGCCCGCGCCCGCTTTCGAGCATTCGCCGATCACCGGCATTCATCTGTGGTTCAATCGCTCGGTCACCGATCTGCCGCACGCCACGCTGCTCGACCGCACCGTGCAATGGATGTTCAACAAGTCCGAAGGCCGTTATCTGCAGCTTGTGGTGAGCGCGGCGCGCGGATTGGCGGCCACCAGCCGCGCGGACATCGTGGCGCTGGCACTCGCCGAACTAGGCGAATTCTTCCCCCGCGTGCGCGAAGCGCGCCTGGAGAAGGCGCACGTGATCAAGGAATTGCGCGCGACTTTTTCTCCCGCGCCCGGCGCCGAAGAGCTGCGTCCGCCGGCGGAAACCAACCGTCCGGATCTGTTTCTGGCCGGCGATTGGACGAACTCCGGCTGGCCCGCCACTATGGAAGGCGCGGTCCGCAGCGGATACCTGGCCGCCGAAGCGGTAGCGCGCTCGAGTGGCCGGCCAGCGCGCTTCCTGCTGCCGGATATCGCTTGATGCGCCATGTCATAATCGGGTAATGCGTTCCCGTTTTGCGCTTCCGACGGCAGTGCTGCTGTGCGCGTTCACGGCCGGAGCTCGCACACCGACGACCAAGATCGATGTGTTGGTTACTTCCATGCAGGGTGTGCCCATCGAACATGCCGAGGTGGCGGTCAGGCTGGTGAAGGGCGATAAGCCCCGCACGCTTTGGAGGCTGCACACGCATGACGACGGCATCGCCAAAACGCCGGCCGAGATGCAGATCCCGCAGGGCGCCATTCTCGTTGAGGTGACCGCCGCGGAGTATGCGCCCTTCAGCCAAACGTTCGAGGTGCACGAGGACAGGAAGACCATCGAGGTGAAGATGACCTCGGGGATGACCAAGCTCAATGTGCACGTCACCACGCAGGGCGGCAGGCCCATCGAGCACGCCGATGTGGTGGTCAAGTTCGTGAGTGGCCACTCCGCGATTCTGCTCGGCAAAGCCATCCACGCGAGCTGGGAGATGCGCACAAATCAAGAGGGCGTCGCTAAAGTGCCGGAGGTCCCGCAGGGCACCATACTAATCCAGGTGATCGCCACGGGTTATCAGACGTTTGGCCAGACGTACGAGGTGAATCAACTCGAGAAGACCGTCGATATTAAGCTGAACTCACCGCAGGAGCAGTACTCGGCGCACTGACGCAGATTGCGGCCTGACTGGCCGATATGGATGGCAGGAGGCGCATTATGGCCAGTTCCATAAGTCCGCTGAGTTATTTGGATGCGAGCGCTTATCAGAGTCTGCCCCCGGTGTCGTCTTCCGCCAGCGCGGCTGGCGCGAGCGCCGGGGTCGGCGCGACGGCAGAATTGCAGGCGATGCAGAAACAGGGCGATTTTCAAGCTTTTTTCAATGAGTCGATGGTCAGTACGCTGTTGCAGCCAGCCGATGGCGTAAACAGCGGCACGCCTGCCACCACGCTGATCAACAATATGCTGGAGCAAGTATTGGGAGCATATCAGACGCAAAGCGCGCCGGGCAGTACGAATTCCGGCGGCACCAGCGTTTTGGGCTAAGTCTTGGCCAGCACGTCACGCGCGGCGGCCACCACGGTGGCGGGCAGGAACCCGAATTTCTTCTGCACCTCTTTCAACGGCGCGGACGCGCCGAAAGTGTGCATGCCGATGGTGCGCCCGCGCGGACCCACGTATCGGTCCCATCCCAGAACCGATGCCTGCTCCACGGCAACGCGCGCCGTCACGGCCGGCGGCAGAACAGTGTCGCGATACTCAGCCGGCTGCCGCTCGAACAGTTCCCAACTCGGCATGCTCACCACCCGCACCTTCACGCCCTCCGTCGCGAGCTGTTCATAGGCCAGCACGCACAAAGACACTTCGCTGCCGGTCGCCAGCAGCAGGACGTCCGGCTTGCCGTCCGGCGCATCGGCCAGAATATATGCGCCTTTCTCCACCCCCGATGCCGCCGCGTATTTCGTGCGGTCCAGCGTAGGCAGCGCCTGCCGCGTGAGGATCAGAGCCACCGGCTGATGGCGCTGCATCATGGTGAATTTCCAGCACTCCACCACTTCGTTGGCGTCCGCCGGCCGCAGCGTAACAAGGCCCGGCACCGCGCGCAGCGAGGCAAGCTGCTCGATGGGCTGATGCGTGGGGCCGTCTTCGCCCACACCGATCGAATCGTGCGTGAAGATGTGAATCACCGGCAGATCCATGATGGCGGCCAGCCGGATGGGCGGCTTCATGTAATCGCTGAAAATCAGGAAGGTGGAGCCGTAGGGCCGGATCTTCGAAAGCGACAACCCGTTCACGATAGCTCCCATGGCGTGCTCGCGGATGCCGAAGTGCATGTTGCGCCCGCCACGATCGTCGAATTCGAAATCGCCTGCGCCATCGAAAGTCAGCCTGGTCTTGGTGGAAGGGAACAGATCCGCCGCGCCGCCCATCAGCCACGGAATGTTCCAGGCCAGCTTGTTCAGCACCCGGCCGGACGAGTCCCGCGTGGCCAGGCCCTTGGCGTCGGCCGGAAACGTGGGCAGGTCCTTATCCCAGCCTTCCGGGAGTTGCCGGTGCAGCATGCGGTCGAGTTGATCGGCCAGGTCCGCGTGTTCGGCTTTGAATTCCTCGAAGCGCGCCATCCAGGCGTCGCGCAACTGGTGGCCACGCTCGCCCATCCCCGCGCGGAAGTGCTCGCGCACTCCTTCGGGGATCAGAAACTTGGCTTCCTCGGGCCACCCGTATGCGCGCTTGGTAAGGCGCACCTCTTCCTCGCCCAACGGCTCACCGTGCGCTCCGCTGGTGTCCTGTTTGTGGGGCGCCCCGTAGGCGATATGGCTGTCCACGACGATCAGCGTGGGCCGGTCGTTTTCGCTTTTGAACACCTGCAGCGCGCGTTCCAGCATCTCCAGATCGTTGGCATTGCCGACCCGCGTGACATTCCATCCATACCCGATGAAGCGGGTGGCTACGTCCTCGCTAAACGCCAGCGCGGTATGGCCCTCGATGGTGATCTTGTTGTTGTCGTAAATCCAGCAGAGATTGGAAAGGCGGTGGTGGCCGGCCAGTGACGCGGCTTCCCCGGTGATGCCCTCCATCATGTCGCCATCGCCGCAGATCACGTAGACGTCGTAATCGAACATATCGAATCCGGGGCGATTGAAATGGTTCGCCATCCACCAGCGCGCCATGGCCATGCCCACGCTATTGCCGACGCCTTGGCCCAGCGGCCCGGTGGTGGTTTCGACCCCCGAGGTCCAGCGGTATTCGGGGTGCCCGGGACAGCGGCTATCGAGCTGCCGGAACCGCTTGATGTCCTCCAGCTTGACGGACAGCTCGCCCAATGTTTCGTATTGCGGGTTCACGGCTTTCACGCCGCACAGGTGCAGCAGCGAATAAAGCAGCATGGAAGCGTGGCCGTTGGAAAGCACGAAGCGATCGCGGTTGGGCCAAATGGGATCTTCGGGATCGAATCGCAGGAAATGCTGCCACACCGTGTAGGCAACCGGCGCCAGCGCCATGGGTGCGCCTGGATGTCCGGAATTGGCTTGCTGCACCGCATCCATGGCGAGAGTGCGAATGGTGTTGATAGTAAGCTGGTCGAGTTGCTCGTTAGTCATGAGGGTTCCTGGCGGGGTCGGCGGGCCAAAGTTTTATTCTACCGCGCTAAGATGGTTTAAAACAAAAGATCCGCTCCCATGAAGAGACGCATCCTGGTGGTCGAGGACGAAGAGAAGCTGCGCCGCGTCCTGGAACTCCAACTCACCTCCGCCGGCTTTGAAGTGGAGAAGGCGCGCACGGCCGAAGAAGCCTTGAAAGTGGCCGACCGCGCCGACCTGGTGCTGACCGACTTGCGCCTGCCGCAAATGGACGGCCTCGAGTTGCTGTCGGCCATCCGCCGCCAGAACTCCCAGACGCCGGTTATCGTGATGACGGCTTTCGGCAGCATCGAGACCGCCGTCGCGGCCATGAAGTCCGGGGCCACCGATTTCCTGCTGAAGCCCTTCTCGCTCGATCACCTGATGACGGTGGTGCGGAAGGCGCTCGAGATGCGAGCGCTGCGCGACGAGAACCTGCAGCTCCGCGAAGAGTTGGGTCGGCGTTATGCCTTCGACAACATCGTCGGGCGCAGCGCCGCCATGCAGGAAGTCTTCGCCATCGTCACGCGGGTGGCGCCCACGCGCGCGACCGTATTGCTGGCGGGCGAAAGCGGCGTGGGCAAGGACCTGATCGCGCGCGCCATCCACTTCCACTCGCCCCGCCGCGACCGGCCGCTGGTGAAGATCAACTGCACCGCGCTCCCCGAAAACCTGATGGAGAGCGAGCTGTTCGGCTACGAGAAGGGCGCTTTCACCGGCGCCATGACCTCCAAGCCGGGCAAGTTCGAGCAGGCCGATACGGGCACCGTCTTTCTGGATGAAATCGGCGACGTGCCCGCTTCGATTCAGGTGAAACTGCTACGCGTGCTGCAGGAGCGCGAGTTCGAGCGGCTGGGCAGCAACGTCACCCGGCATATCGACGTACGCATAGTGGCCGCCACCAATCAGGATTTGCGCGCCGCGCTGGAGCAGGGCACCTTTCGCGAGGATCTTTATTACCGCCTGAACGTGGTGCCCATGAATATTCCGCCGCTGCGCGAGCGCAAGGAGGATATTCCGTTCCTGGCGCTGCACTTCGTCACCAAGTTGGGGCCGGATACGGGCAACCGCGTGCGCGACGTGACGGATGCCGGGATCGCCAAGCTGATGTCGTATCACTGGCCGGGCAATGTGCGGGAGTTGGAGAACGTGATCGAGCGCAGTCTGGTCATGTGCTCCGGCGAGCGGCTGGACGCCGCCGATATCAAGCTGGAAATGGCGCCGCGCAGCCGCGCGCAAGCGGACCACTTTCTGCCGGATGGGCTGACGCTGGATCAATACGAGCAGGAGATTATCCGCGAGTCGTTGCGGCGGGCCGACGGCAACAAAAGCCAGGCGGCGCGGCTGTTGGGGCTGACGCGCAATGCGCTGCGCTACCGGCTGACGCAGATGGGGCTGGAATCCTAGCGCACGGTAATTGGGTACTCGCTTTGCGGCATCATGGGAATAAGGAACATCCATGACACACCACCTTACCCTGATCGTGCCTTTTTTCCTGGCGGGCGTGCTGCTCGCCTCCGGCGACGTAGCGCCGGGCATGAATCGGTTTGCCGCTTCCGCTTACCGGCAGCTCACCCAAGACGACCACAACCTGATCCTGTCGCCCTTCAGCATTTCGACGGCGCTCTCCATGCTGCTGGACGGCGCGCGCGGACATACCGCTGCCGGCATCGCCGCTACGCTCGACCAACCCCAATCCGGCCCCGCTTACCACGCCGCCGTCGCGGCGCTGGCGGCGGAACTCGCCAAACAGGCCAACCTGAACGGCAACCAATTGGCCATCGCGAATGGGCTGTGGGTGCAACCAGGCTTCCCCCTCGAATCCGACTTTGAGCGGACCGTCCGGACGCTTTACCAGGCCCCGCTGACCCTGCTGGATTTCCATGCCAATGCGGAGCAAGCCCGCCAGGAAATCAATTCCTGGACCGCCGAGCATACCAACGGGCGGATCGCGGAGTTGTTCGCGCGCGGTTCCATCGATGCCGCCACTCGCCTGGTCCTGACCAGCGCGATCTATTTCCTCGGAAAGTGGCGCCTGCCGTTCGATCCCAAAAATACACGCGCGGAGCCCTTCCAACTTAGCGGAGGCCGCACGGTGGACGCCAAGTTCATGCACCTGAAGGCCGATTTCCTATATGGCGAAACGCCCTCCGCCCAGATTCTGGAGATGAAATACCAAGGCACCCCCCTGGCGTTCGACATCCTGTTGCCTAAAGCGAACGGCGGCCTGGCGGAGCTGGAACAGTCCATCAAGGCCGAGACGCTCTCCGGCTGGTTCGGCGCTTTGACCAGCCACAAAGTCGAGACCGCGATTCCGAAATTCCGCGCGGAATCGGCCTTCTCGCTGCGCGATACGCTGTCGCGCATGGGCATGGCGGACGCTTTCGGCACAACGGCCGATTTCTCCGGCATCGACGGACGCCGCGATCTGCTGGTCGCCAATGTAGTACACAAGGCATTCGTGGAAGTGTCGGAAGAAGGGACGGAGGCCGCGGCCGCGACAGGCATAACCATGCGGCCGATGGCGATGCGGCGGCAGGAACAGACCGTCTTTCGCGCGGACCACCCCTTCGCCTTTTTCATCCGCGATACCAGCAGCGGCGCGATTCTGTTCGAAGGCCGGCTCGTGCAGCCGGCGTCGTGAAAGCGCCAATGCCACATCGTTGCCTGCAACCGCGACCTGGGTAGCGTTAAGCCTGCGCCGCAATCGGTCATCGCCCGGAGCCGCGCAGTCGCGCTAGACTGGAAGCACGCAAGCTGAGGGCAATGGCAGCCAGGAACCTGCGACAGCGCATCGAGGAACTGACGGTGGTGGCCGATATCGCTTCGGCCATGCTGTCGCCTCTGGAGCTTAACCAGGTGCTGGATGTCGCGCTGGAGAAGGCCAGCCGCGCCATGGGCGCGCCGTTCGGATCCATCACGCTGCTCTCGCCAGACAAGATCCGGCTGGAGTTCGCCGCGGTCTACGGACTATCGCCCGATTATGGCGAAAGATTTCGCGAGATCGGGATGCTGCCGGCGGACGAATCCTCGCCCTCGGGCCGCGCAGTTTCCACGGGGAAGCCCTATTGGGTCGCGGATATCGCCCGCCATCCGTTGTGCGCGAGTTGGAAACACATCAGCCTTGGCGAGGGCGTGCGCGCACTCATCTGCGTGCCTCTGATGCTTGGGGGCGAGCCGGCGGGCACGCTGAATCAATACTTGCCTGAGCCGCACCGCTTCCCCCCCCATGAAGTCCGCCTGCTGCAGGTGGTGGCGCAGCAGGTTTCGCTCGCCATCGAACGCGCCCGCCTGTACGACCGGCTGAAGCAGCAGCATGCGACGGCGCTGGCCGCGAGCGAGCACAAGAGCCGCTTCCTGGCCACCATGACCCACGAACTGCGCTCGCCCATGACGGCCATCGTGGGCTTCGCCGATCTGCTGGGGGAGCAGATACCCGGATCGCTGAACGCCGCGCAAATGCGCCAGGTGCGCATGATTTCGGCCAGCGCCCAGCACATCACTTCAGTGCTGAACGACGCGCTGGACGTGGCGCGCATCGAAGCCGGCGAGATGGAGTGCCTGATCGAGCCGGTGGATGCCGCCGAAGTCATCGGCGAGGTGACGGAAATGATGGCGCCCCTGGCGCGCGCCAAGCGCTTGGAACTGGACATTGTTCGCGAGCCGCGGGGGCCGCGCGAACCGTTGATGGTGCGCTGCGACCGGCGGCGATCCAAACAAATCCTAGTCAACCTGGTTTCGAACGCCATCAAGTTCACCGCGCATGGCCGCATTCAAGTGAGCGGTTTCCGCGATGCAGCCATTCCGCGGCGCGCGCGCATCGCCGTTTCGGACACCGGTATCGGCTTGCGTCCCGAGCAGGCGCCGCTGCTATTCCAGGAGTTTCAGCAATTGCCGACCCCCTACCAGCATCTGGGAACGGGGCTGGGATTGGCCATCAGCCTGAAACTGGCGCGCCTGATGGGCGGCGATATCGAAGTGGAAAGCAACCCCGGCCGCGGTAGCACCTTCACCCTGAAACTGGAGACCGCATGAGCGCGCATACGCTGCTGCTGGTGGACGACGATCCCGCCGTGCACGAGCTGCTAGCGGCCGTGCTGCGTCCCCCGGAGTGGCAAATCGACAGCGCCTACGACGGGTTACAGGGGCTGGCTTGCGCCAAAGAGCGCCCTTACGATGTGGTGCTGACCGACGTCCGCATGCCGGGCATGGACGGACTGGAGCTGCTGCACCAGATCCGGGAAATCCGGCCGGAGGCAAAGGTTATGGTGATGACCGCGGACAGTACGCCGGCCAACATCGTGCGCGCCATCCGGGAGCACGCATTCAGTTATTTCAGCAAACCATTCGCGCCCAGCGCGGTGGCCGATACGATCGCGCAGGCGGTGCACACAGGCCCGTGGCAGGACGATATCGAAGTGCTTTCGGCGAGTCCGGAATGGATCAGCCTGCGGCTCCGTTGCAAGATGGAAACGGCCGACCGGCTGATGCAGTTCGTGCGCGAGATGGAGATGGACTTTTCGCCGCGCGAGCGGGATAACATCGCCTCCGCCTTCCGAGAGCTGCTGATGAACGCCATCGAGCACGGCGGGGGATCGGACCCCGACAAGCGCGTGCAGGTGACTTACGTGCGCACCACGCGGGCCATCGTATACCTGATCCAGGATCCGGGCAAGGGGTTTTCGTTCGATGCGATCGCGCACGCGGCCATCGCGAACCCGCCGGGGGAGCCGGCGCGCCATCTGGAGATCCGCGCGGAGCAGGGTGTGCGGCCGGGGGGGTTTGGGATATTGCTGACGCGGAATCTGGTGGATGAGCTAATTTATAGCGAGAAGGGGAATGAGGTTTTATTTATTAAGTATTTGAAGTAGGCGCGGGTCGGGCGGGCGGTCTCCGCCGTACACGGGTCTTCAGAGACGCAGCATGATGAAGGTTGGTGTTGGACTTCGACTGGGACCGCAAAAAGCTGCGGCGAATCTAGTCCCGGTTTGCAACGCGGTCATCGCGCCTTCCTCCGCTGGTCCTCCGCTGCTCCAGCGGCGCCGAGGCCGAGTTGCTGCACGGCCTGCCGAACTTCGGGGGCCCTGGATGACGGCGCCATGGGATCGCCGAACGAGACGACCACGGGATGTCTCAAAGTGCGCGGCCGCTTCCACCAGAATCGTCCGCCCCGGAAGCTGAACGCGCTTTCCCACAGCCCGTCGAGACGCACCGGGATCACCGGCACGTCCAGACCCCTCACGATGGCTTCCAACCCGCGCTGAAACGGAAGCAGATCTCCCGTCCGGCTGATAGAACCCTCCGCGAAAATGCAGATCACATGACCGCGGGCCAATTCGGCGCGAGCACTCGCGATGGCTTGTGCGGCGCTGTGCGGCTTGGTCCAGATGGGGATGGCCTTCGCCAGCCGGAAACCCCACTTCAGGAGCTTATGGTCGTAATATGGCTTCCACACCAGGAATCGGACCACCGGGCGCAGGCACGAACCGATCAGGAATCCGTCCAAATAAGTCAGGTGATTGGAAACCAGCAAAGCCGGCCCACGCGGTGGAATATGCTCTTTGCCGAGGATGCGGACCCGGAACAATGGCCGGACGACCAGCTTTACCGCCAATCTGACCAGAAACTCTGAAAGGTCTGCCGCAATCATTGGCGCGACACCGTCAGGGGCGTTCGCGGGGCTCTCCGCTCGCATTCCGCTTTAGTCGCCTCAAGAATCACTGTGAGCGTGTCCACCGGCAAGGACTCCATTGCCGCCGAGACGATGGCTTTGGGAACCGGCACGAAACCGAGGGTGCAGGCAAAAGCTTGCACGGACCGCGCCAGGGTGATGCTCTCGAATTCCAGGTAGATGTCCGCTCCCCGCGGGCGCGCGCGCCAGTAGGTGTTGAGGGCCCACATGATCCCGTGGTCGTGGTACGGTTCCAGGAAGTCGGCGCGTCCAGGCTCCCCGCTGTCGGACTCGCGAATCTCGCTGGCCGCCAGGTGGGCAATCAAGGCGGAGTTGGCGGCAGGGTTCGCGTCGATGCGGAACCGCCCTTTGATCTGAAACGCATAGTGCTGGGGAAACACGGAGGCGAAGCGGAACGCACTGCGCAGCCCGAGAACCACATCGTAGACCGCGTTCGGCCCGTCTTCCGCCCGTTTGGCTTTGCATGCAAAGACCAGCGGCCGGTAGATGCGATCGTAGCCATCGTAGTCTACGAGCACGGATTCGAGATCCGCGAGGCTGGCGCCGTGAATGCGGATGGCCCCAATCCAATGGATCACGGCGCCGTTCTGGGCCGCGATGCGCCGATTCAGTGTGGCATCCGCGATGTTCCATCGAACCAGTTTGCCGGAAGCAAGCCTGGCCGCCGCTTCTTTCGACGCAGAGCCCGGCACCCACGACAGTTCACCCGCATCGAACCGCGTGGTCATGGCCCGCTCCGCGGAGGCTACGTAACTGTCGTATTCGCGCAGAACGGCGGGG
>DATNMW010000420.1:0-31141 GCA_035602155.1 Bryobacteraceae bacterium
TTACGCGCCAACAGGGTGGAGATTCGCATTTCGCAATTCGTACCGCAAGGGGAATCGGGCGGCCAGTTCCGCGCTGTGAGTCACTACGATCAGGATAGTCTCCTGCCGCCGGTGCAGTTCGAGCAGCATCTCAGCCACCACGTCCGCGGATGCTTGATCGAGGTTGCCGGTGGGCTCATCGCAGAGCAGCAGCAGCGGCTCGCGGATGAGTGCGCGCGCCAGCGCCACGCGCTGTTTCTCACCGCCTGAAAGCTCGGCGGGACGATGATCCAGGCGATCGCCGAGGCCAACCTGCGCCAGCAAATCGCGCGCACGGTCCACGGCGCCGGCGCCGCCGTTCGACACGAGCGTCGGCACAAGCACATTTTCAAGCACCGAACACTGCGGCAGCAGGCAATGATCCTGGAAGATGAAGCCGATGGACTGATTGCGGAACGCGGCCAGATCTTTCTCGGACAGTGCGAACGGGTTGCATCCATCGAGCGTCACCGTGCCGGAGGTCGGTTGCTCCAGCCCGCCGAGGATATAGAGGAGCGTGCTCTTGCCCGCGCCCGAAGGACCCATGACCGCCGCCGCGTCGCCGCGCTGCAGGCTGAAGGAAACGCCGGAGAGGATGGAGAGCGGCCCGCGAGGCGTGGGGTATGTCTTAGCGATCTGGGATACGTCCAGCATAGGAGGTGCGCCAGGTGCAAGTGGCTCGGGCGGAGCTATGGACCATTGTCGCATGCGCTACTGCGGAACTCGCGCAAAGCTGACCGATTGCCACCTCGCGGGGAATTTCGCGCCAGACACCGTCTACGCCGCAGACCCGCCCATCATAGCTTAAACATTCCATATGGTGTATGTTTTGGGATATGGCCTCCCCCAATTTGGCTAACATCCTGGATCTGTACCGGCTGGCTCTGTCGGTTGGTGCGGTCGAGTACTTCCAGAAACAAGCTGGCATGCGCGTCCGGCGCGGGATCTACAGTGCGCAAGTGGTGCTGCGGCTGATGATCATGCAGCGGTTGCACGCCGTAGGAACCTTAGCGGCGGCGGTGCAACTGCCGATCCAAGGGACGGCCCAGCCGTTGTTGCAGAACTGCCGGCGCGTGCGGTGGCGGCGCATTTCCTCGCGTACGGGCGGCTACTGCCAAGCACGCCAGAAGCTGCCCCCGGTATTATGCAGACAAGTGAGCGGAGAAATCACCACCCACTGCGCCGGATCTTGGGCCTGGAGCAGCGCAGCGGCCCGTTCGTTTATCTGTTGGACGGCAGTTCGCTGAAGTTGGAACATAGCCGGGAGTTGGTGCGGAGCTATCCGCCGGCGCAGAATCAGCACGGGGTGAGCCACTGGCCGGTGCTCAAGATCGTGGTCTTGCATGAGGTGGAAACGGCCCTGGCGGAAGAACCGCAATGGGGTCCCATGTATGGATCCCAGGCCGTCAGCGGCAGGATTGCCCGCCCTCCAAGCTGTATTACATCGTAAAATAGTCGGAATGGCGCAGGTGAAGGCAACTCCCCAAACATACGACGTCATCGTGATCGGCTCCGGGGCGGGCGGCGGCGTCGCCGCGCATGTGCTGACGCTGGCCGGCGCAAAGGTCTGCATGCTGGAGGCGGGCGGTTGGTACGACGGCACGAAGCAGTCGGACATGTTCAAATGGCCGTACAACGCGCCGCATCGCGCAGCGGGCACCAAAGAGAAGCCCTTCGGCTACTACGACGCCACGTTGCTGGGCGGCTGGCACGTGCCCGGCGAGCCCTACACCAACGCTTCCGGTACGGACTGGATGTGGTGGCGCGCGCGCATGCTGGGCGGCCGCACCAACCATTACGGCCGCATCTCTCTGCGCATGGGCCCTTACGATTTCAAGCCCTACAGCCGCGACGGCCGGGGCTTCGACTGGCCCATCACCTACGACGACTTGGCGCCCTACTACGACAAAGCGGAGGAACTGATCGGCGTCTTCGGCACGCCCGAGGGCCTGGAAAACACGCCCGACGGCAAGTTTCTGCCGGCGCCCGCGCCCCGTGGTTATGAACGGCTGGTGAAGCTGGCCTGCGACAAGGTCCACGTGCCGTGCATCCCGTCGCGCCTGGCGATTCTGACGCGCTCGATTCACGGCCGGCCGGCCTGCCATTACTGCGCACAATGCGGCCGCGCCTGCGGCATCAACGCCAACTTCAATTCGCCCGGCGTACACATCCTTCCCGCCATAAAGACCGGCAACCTGGAGGTGCTTACCGGGGCTATGGCGCGCGAAGTCGTTGTAGGTCCCAATGGTATGGCGCGCGGCGTCTCCTACATCGACAAGAAAACGCGCAACGAATTCACGGTCAACGCCAAGATTGTCGTGCTGGCCGCGAGTTGCTGCGAGACGGCGCGCATCCTGCTCAATTCCAAGAGCAGCCTGTTTCCCCAGGGCCTGGCGAACTCCAGCGGGTTGGTGGGCCGGTACCTCATGGATACGGTGGGATCGGACGTGGACGGCTATTTGCCGATTCTGGAAGATCTGCCGCCGCGCAATGAAGACGGCGTTGGCGGCATGCACATGTACATGCCATGGTGGCACTATAAGGATCAGAGGGCCGGCAAAATGCCTTTCGCGCGCGGGTATCATATCGAGTTCGGCGGTGGGCGCGGCCTGCCCGGCGCGGACGACTTCGGCGGTTCCGAGCGCATCCTGGGCGGCGGCTATGGAGTGGAACTGAAGCGCAATATTCGCAAGGTGTACGGCGCGCAGGTCGGCTTCACGGGGCGCGGTGAAATGATCCCCAATGCGGATTCGTATTGCGACCTGGATCCGGACACGGTAGACCAGTGGGGGATTCCCGTGCTGCGTTTCCATTTCAAGTGGAGCCAGGATGAAATCCTGCAAGCGAAACACATGCAGGATACGTTCAAGGAGATCATCACCGCCGCCGGCGGCAAATACTTCACGGATGCTACCGCTGAAAACAACTGGGGAATCTCGCGCGGCGGCGCGATCATTCACGAGGTGGGCGCAGCTCGAATGGGCAGCGATCCCAAGAACTCCGTGCTGAACTCAAACTGCCAGGCCTGGGACTGTAAGAACTTGTTTATCACCGATGCGGCGCCGTTTGTCAGCAACGCGGATAAGAACCCGACGCTGACCATTACCGCGCTGGGCTGGCGCACTTCGGAGTACATCGCGGAGCAGGCGAAAAAGAGGAATTTATGACGGAGAAATCGGGAGTTAGCCGGCGCGATCTATTCCAGATAATCGGCTCGGTGCCCGCGCTGGCCGCGGCTACGGCAGGATCGAGTAGCGCACAAACACACGAGACGCGCCAAGGCGCATATCAGCGCAAGATCTTCGACGACCACAACTGGCAGACCGTGCGCGTGCTTTGCGACCTGATCGTACCCGCCGACGAGCGCAGCGGCAGCGCTACGCAGGCGGGCGTACCCGAATACATCGACGACTGGCTGGATTTCCGTAAGCAGCAGGACGGCAACGACGATCTGGCGGCCCAGATACTTGGCGGCCTGGCCTGGCTGGACCGCGAATCGTCGCGGCTGTCCAAGACGAACTTTGCCGCCGCCGACCCGGAGCAGCACATGCAACTGCTAGATCGGATTGCGTGGCCGGAGACCGCCACGCCGGACGACCGCCGCTGGGCCGGTTTCTTCACCAAGTTCCGGGATCTGACCCTGAACGGCTTCTACTCAAGCAAGATGGGCATCGCCGATCTGCCGTATCTAGGCAACACCGCCGTCGAAAATTGGAAAGGTTGCGACCCCGCCGTATGGGCCAAGCTCGAAGAGCGCATGAAGAATGGCTACAAGGGCTTGGGCGGCGAAGTCAAGCCTTGGACATGAGTCGTCGCGATTCGTCAGGCGTGTGCCGCTCTACTCCGCGGCTCTTCATCGCGCCCGGCCAGCCAGGGATAGGCCGCACCAGCGATGGCTCCCCCAACGATCGGCACTACCCAGAATACCCAGAGTTGTTGCAGCGCCCATCCGCCTACAATCACGGCTGGCCCCGTGCTGCGCGCCGGGTTCACCGACAGGTTGGTGACCGGGATGCCAATCAGGTGGATCAGCGTCAGCCCTAAGCCGATGGCGATGGGCGCAAAGCCAGCCGGTACGCCGCGCTTATCCGTGGCGCCCAGGATGATCATCAGGAACATGAAGGTGAGCACGCCCTCGGCCAGGATCGCCGATTCCAAGGAGTAGCCGCCTGGGGAGTGTTCGCCAAAGCCGTTGGCCGCGAAGCTTCCGGGGTTGAAGCCAGGCTTGCCGCTGGCGATGGCGTACAATACGCCTCCTCCCACCATGGCGCCCAGCACCTGCACGACAATGTAAGCCAGCACGTTGCTCCATGGGAAACGTTTGGCCACCGCCAGGCCAATGGTGACCGCGGGATTCAAATGGCATCCCGAAATATGGCCGATGGCGAAGGCCATGGTCATCACCGTCAGGCCAAAAGCCAGCGCCACTCCCACGAATCCGATACCGAATTGCGGGAATGCGGCTGCCAGTACAGCGGCGCCGCAGCCTCCAAAAACCAGCCAGAACGTGCCGAGGAATTCGGCGCTCATACGCTTCATTAACGACATTTGTTCGCCTCCGCGGAGACCCATCATCGCACACGGCGCGGCGATTGCGTCAAGAGTGCTAAAGTATTTTGAAGAAGCAGCAGCTCGGTTGGTAGCGCCGCACAGTACACCTCAGTAGCAGGACAAGGCTAGGAGATCGAAGGTTGACCCGGAACTTACAGCAACTCATTTTACGAGCCGCTCTGGTGGCAGCTTGCGGGACCGCCCGGCTTTACTCTCAAGCGCCCGCCGGCGCAGCCAAGCCGCAGCCCGACGTTTTGATATTCACCGACGGCGAGAAGCTTATCGGCCAGCTAAAGAGCGCCAAAGGCGACTCCGTGGTTTTCAAGAGCGACATGGCCGGGGAAATCACGGTGGCCTGGAACAAGATTCAGGAGCTGCGCACATCGCGTCCGTTTGCCGTCATTGCCAAGAATGCGAAGCTTCGCAGACACGCGGATGTCAGCCAGGTGCCGCAGGGCGACGTGGTCATGACCGATCAAAAGATCGCGGTCGAAGCCGCGGCCGGCGCGCCGCGCACCGTTCCCGTGGGCGATGCGGGCTTCCTGGTCGCACAGCCGGATTTTGAAAAAGCCATGAACCGCGAAGCGGGTTTCTTCCATGACTGGGGAGGCACGGTTACCGCCGGGGCCAGCATTGTACAGGCTACCCAGGCAGCCTACACATACACCGGAGCGATTGCCCTGGTTCGAACCGAACCTACGGAGAGCTGGATGGATCCCAGCACTCGCACTTTATTCGACTTCAGCGCCGCCTACGGCAAGGTCAGCCAGCCCGGCTTGCCCGACATTAAGACCGCCATCTTTCATGGAGACGCGGAAGAAGACAAATACTTCTCGCCGCGCTTGTTCGGATTTGGACAGGCGGCATTCGACCATAACTACTCGCAGGGCCTCGACTTGCAACAGATGTACGGCGGCGGGGTGGGCTGGACCGCATACAAGACCGGGGCGGCGGAACTCGATCTCAAGGCCGCGGTTTCCTACATTCACCAGGGATTCAGCGACTCCGCGGCCAACGAGAGCCTGATCGGATCCACGTTCGCGGAAATTTATACGCGCAAGTTTCAACATGGCATCCTGTTTAATCAGCAGTTCTCGACGACGCCGGCGTGGAACGATACCGATGCCTACTTCGCCACCGGCAGCATCAGCTTGACCCTCCCGGTACACAAGCGCTTCAGCATGGCGCTGACGTCGGCGGATACTTTCCTGAACGATCCGCCGCCCGGGTTCCGAAAAAACTCGTTCCAGTTCACCGCAGGCCTGACCTACGCGCTGAAATAGATGTGATGCGTTTCGCCGGTTGCCTCAATGCCGCGAGGGATACTGGCCTGGCGGCGCGCGTAGTGTCCTAAAGTCGCGTGCAGCCCCAGAGCCGCACCGCCCGTCCCCCTGCTATCGTAGGGACATCTTAAATGTGAAACGTGCGGACCAGGAGGCGCTACGAAACGTGGTCGCACGGGCGCACTTGAATTGTTTCCACCGAACCGCTGATTGCGGGCGGAATCGACCGGCGAGTGGACTGCTGGATACCGCCGAGCGCTTTGCCGATTTCATGCTGTCGCCGGATGGGCTGGTGGGCCAAATCCGCACGCGGACGCCCAAGCGATCACAGAACGGCAAATGATTGCTATGCTTTACTGGATACGACGGAACGTTTTACCAAAGCGGACGTTGAATATCTGGTTGCAGAAGCGAAGTTCATCAAGGCCATTCCGCAGCCGGTAAAACTGCACGGTTCGAAGGTCGTAGTGCTCCACGTTGCGGACGTGCTCAGGAAATCTAATCCGCATAGACCGATTAAGGGTTTGGTCGTTATCGCAAAAGCGCGCCCCTCCCCGCCGGGGATTCCAATGCCCGCGCCGAGTTCAGTCCTGGAATTCTATGGTAGACGCATTCGCGGTTTAAATTACGAGATGTGGCACGACAACCCGGACGGGAGCCGGGTCAAGGGAGGCATGAGCATATTTGGCACGCAGAGCACGAAGACGCGCATGTTGTTCTGGCGCGGCCCAAGCCAAGAGGCAAGACGTTGCTTGATGTGTTCAAATGGGGGCTAAAGAAATGGAACATAGACGTTCTCACCGAACAGCGGCGATTGCTACGGCTGGATTAGCAAGCGGCCCGATCCTAGAACGCTATCTGCGCGTCTACCGTAGCCTATTGCTTGCGGAGTCCATCGATGATCGTAGCGTCGTCATCTCTTTCCCGTTGCACCTTGCCGCAAACCATCGCATTGAAATAACTATAACGAAAGCCGGCAAGAACAGCTATCTTCTCTCTGATGGCGCACGGACGCTAGGCGAAGTCCAAGATGCAGGCCATTCGGTCACTGAACACATGAAGCACAGGCTGGCCAAAGTCGCGGGCGCAGATATCAAGATAATCGATGACCACTTGGTGATGGAGGCATCCGCGAAGGAACTGGGCGCTTCAATCCAACGATTCCTTGAAGTATCCAAGATGATCGGAGACGTCTATCTCGTCCTTACGCGGCGGACGGAATCGGAGAGCGGCATAATTTCGCAGGTCAGGCGCGCACTGGATTCTAAAAACCTGCTGTACCGGGAAAACGAGAAATTGTGGGGGAAAATTGAAGCCCACGCTTTTGATCTGCTGGTGCCTCCGAATGGCCACGCTGGATTGGCCGTCAGCGTTCTGACTGGCCAGAACACCCATGCCCTTGCCCAGATCTGGGGATACAAATGCGAAGACATCCGACGTATCGAACAGAACAGCAGCACAAAGCTGGCGCTTATTTACGACGTAAAATCTGAGACCTGGTCGAAAACTAGTAGAAGAATCTTGGAGGATAGGGCGGACATAGCCGTCCCTAGCGATTCTCTGCCGGATTTGTCGGTAAAGATTGATTTTCTAGTCAGACTTGGTTCTTCATTTTAGCCCAACGAGCTAGCTAGCTTTAGCTAGGATGTCGTCGCAAAGCGCCCCGCTCTGGCCCGATGGCGGGCGATTTCCTGCTTCGCGCGACTTTAGGACAGTACCGCGGCGAGCGTCTCCGGCACCAGGATTTTCAATCGCAGATGGTCCCGAAATCGGATCATCTGCCAAAATCAACTTGTGGATAGCATGGATCGATGGATTATTAAGAGGACCGGCGAGGATGAGTATCTCGTGACCGTTGTGGGCAGACGGGCCAGATGTATAGCCGACAACAGTTGAATGCGTTACTGTTTCCAGAGCAGTCCCTGCTGCCGCGGCACCTCCGAAGAATCCCGAAGTCTAGAGCCCACGAGGCGCGCCAGCGAGGCACCCCCCGCGAGTATGCCTCCGCGCTGTGAAGCGGCGGCGCGATGCAGTCGCCAGCGAAGCAACCGACCCGCGCGCCTAGGCAAGCGGTTTGCCGCAGGCGTTAGCGATACTCCGGCTTTCGACCCTCCGGCGGAGCTTGGCGCGGGGGTTGGGGTCGCCAAGCCAGCGGTGCCGAAGGCCGGTGCATCACCTGAAGGTGCGGTTGTTCGCGCGGCGGGAGTACTGTCGGTCGACGCTGCCCTTGGACTTCTGGCATTGACACGGGCCGCGCGCGATGCCATACTCTAACCAGAACACCACTGCATTGTGGTGTATGGATGAAACCATGGCGACTCTGATCACGCCCACCGCGGCAATCTGCATTTCCCAGAACCACCTTTCCCTGGATGAAATTATTGCCGTGGCGCGCCATGGGCAAGTCGTCGCGCTGAGCGAGGACGAAGAATTCCGGCGGCGGATCAGCCGCGGCCGCGAAGCGCTCGAACGCAAGCTGGCGGCGGGTGAAGTGGTCTACGGAGTCAACACCGGCTTCGGCGGGAATGCGCGATACGTGATTCCATCGGAAGAGTTGGCCCACCATCAGCAGAACCTGCTCGAGTTTCTATCGTGCGGTGTAGGCGAGGCGTTGCCGGAAGAAATGGTGCGGGCCGCGATTCTGCTGCGCGCAAACGCACTGGCGCGCGGATTTTCGGCAGTGCGCCTAGTAGTGATCGAGCGCCTGCTGGACCTGCTGAACCACCATATCACGCCGATCGTGCCGCGCTTCGGTTCGGTAGGGGCGAGCGGCGATCTGTGCCCTTCCGCCTACATTGCGCGCGTGATGGCGGGACGCGGCGAGGCGTTCTACAAGGGATGCCGCGTGCCTGCCGCGGAGGCTCTGCACAACGAAGGCATCGAGCGGCTGGACCTGGAAGCCAAGGAAGGTTTGGCGCTGCTGAACGGCACCACGGTCATGACGGGCGTCGGCTCGATTGTGGTGGATGAGGCGGCGTATCTATTCCGGCTCTCGCTAGGCGCGCTGGCGATGGCTGCGGAGGCGCTGGGATCTTCGCCCGACTATTATCATCCGGCGATCCACATGGCCAAGCATCATCCGGGCCAGCTTGCGGTGGCCGAGATGCTCAATTCGCTGCTGTTCGACTCTAAGCTGGTCGTACCCTTGGACGAAATCCGGGGCCGCGTGCAAGAGGCCAACCGGCGGGCCAACGGGAGCAATGGCAGCCACGGCGTGGCGGCGGCGGACGAATCCATCCAAAGTCCCTACTCGCTGCGTTGCGCGCCGCAGGGGCTGGGGCCGATGCAGGAGACCCTGGAGCAGTGTCGCACGGTAATCGAGCGCGAGGCCAACTCGGTGAACGATAATCCGCTCATCGATCCGGCGACCGACCAGATTCACCATACCGGCAATTTTTACGGGGCCCACATCGCGCGCGCCATGGACGGGCTGAAGCTGGACTTGGCGAACCTCGCTAACTGGCTGCACTCCCTGATGGCGTTGCTGATGGACGACCGCTTTTCCAATGGTCTTCCGCCCTCGCTCAGCCCGCACGTCGGCATGTATCAAGGCTTCAAAGGGATGCAGATCGTGCATACCAGCCTGGTCACGGCCATTCGCCACTGGTGCGCGCCCAGCCTGATTCACACGCTGCCCACCGAGCAGTTCAACCAGGATATCGTAAGCCTGGGCACGCACTCGGCGCTGACGGCCATGGACGTGGTTCGGCTATTGCGCAGCGCGGTCGCGATTATGCTGCTATCGACGGCGCAAGCCATCGATCTGCGCGAGGGCGGCGGACGGCTGGGGGCAGGCACGCGGCCGATTTACCGGACCATCCGCGGGGTCAGCGCATTTGTGGAAGCGGACCGGGCGCTGGATCGGGACATCGCCGCGGTATCCGGTTTGCTCGATCGGCGGGAAATTCCCGTGCTCAAGGGCTGACGCCCCTTTTCTTTCGGCGCGAGAATTCGTCGCGCCACAGCACTACATCGATAGCCTTTACGTTAAACATGGATGAGCGGGTTCTCGTCGAGGAGCACAGGAGCTTCAAAAACGGGAAAGCCCGGGGTAATAGCCCGGGCCTCCACGGGAAGCGGAAAGGGGGATCGAATTATGATCCTACTGTTGGTACTCCGGCTGAAACTCATCGGCCGGTTGATGGTACTGATCGTATGGCCCCGTAAGGGCCAGCGGTAAGCGCCATTGCGGGGCTGGTCTCGCTAGGGCCGGCTCCGCTACCGACATCATACCAGATTTCGTCCTGAGAATTCCCGAAAATGCAAGTGAGAATTCCGGGTGGTCCGCCACTACATCAATAGCCTTTACGCAAGATGTGGATGAGCGGGTTCTCGTCGAGGAGCACAGGAGCTTCAAAAACGGGAAAGCCCGGCTACTGACCGGGCCTCCACGGGAAGCTGAAAGGGGGATCGAATTATGATCCTACTGTTGGTACTCCGGCTGAAACTCATCGGCCGGCTGATGGTACTGATCGTATGGCCCCCGTAAGGGCCAACGGTAAGCGCCATTGCGGGACCGGCCACGCTATGACCGGTCCGCTACCGACATCATACCAGATTTTCAGGATCACGCCTCGTATTTTCGCAGGATCTCGTCCCAATACCCCTGAGCCTTCAGGATCAACTCCACCACCTCGCGCACCGCCCCGCTGCCGCCAACCGCCGCCGTCACGTAATGCGCCTGCGCCTTCACCTCCGGGCGCGCATTGGCCGTGGCGACTGCCAACCCCACGCGATGCATCACCACCACATCGGTCAAGTCGTCGCCAATGTACGCCACCTCTTCTTTGGCCACACCGGCGTCCGCCATGATCTCCGCCAGAATGGGGATCTTTTCAATGTGACCCTGGTAGACGTAGCGGAACTTGCATTGCTTCGCGCGCTCCGCGGTGGCGGGCGAGACGCGCCCGCTGATCAGGCCGGTGGCGATCCCCTTCCAGCTCATCCATTGCAGGCTGATGCCGTCTTGCGAATCGAACCCCTTGGTCTCCACCATATTGCCAGACGCATCCGGCACGTTCAGCAATTTGCCGTCGGTGAGCACGCCATCCACATCCATCAACAGCAGACGGATCTTGGCGGCCAGTTGGATCGTATCGGTTGTCACTTGATTAGACGTTTCCCCGTAGAGGCTTAGAATGAATATGGATCGACTGAGTAATGATCGAGCAAGTCGCGAAAACTATCACCCGTTATAGCATGTTTCAACCGGGCCAACGCGTGGGCGTGGCGGTCTCCGGAGGGGCCGACTCGGTGTGCCTGCTGCACGTCTTGCGAGATCTCGCCCCGCGCTACAATCTGCGCCTCGCCGTGCTGCATTTGGATCACAAGCTGCGCGGCGCAGAGTCCCGCCAGGATGCCGCGTTTGTCCGCGCCCTGGCGGCCATGCTGGATCTGCCCTTCGACCTGCAAGAAACCGACGTGGCGGCGCACTGCCGCGAAACCGGCGACAATCTGGAACAAGCGGCGCGCGCGGCCCGCTTGGAATTTTTCACGCGTGTGATGCGGTCCGGAACTGTCGACCGCGTCGCCACCGGCCACACCCGTTCCGACCAGGCCGAGACCGTGCTCTTTCGCTTCCTGCGCGGCGCTGGGACTGCAGGACTGGCCGGCATCCGCCCAGTTACCGATGAAGGCATCGTGCGGCCGCTGCTCGAAGTCGATCGCCCGGAGATCGAGCGGTATCTGCGCGAGCGCGGCATCGCCTGGCGCGAGGACTCCAGCAATGCCAGCGCCGCATTTGCCCGCAATCGCATCCGGCATGAGCTGCTGCCGCAATTGACCCGCGATTGGAATCCCGCCATGGCCGAAACCCTGGCGCACACCGCCGACTGGGCACAAGCCGAGGAGGCCTACTGGGAAGCCGAGTTGGCCCGCCTGGCATCCGCCCACCTGATCTTCGAACGGCCCGCCGTGCTGGTGCATGTCGATGCATTGGCCGCGCTACCCTTGGCTGTGGCGCGCCGGCTGGTCCGCCGCGCCGTCCAAGGGGCCAAGGGGGACCTGCGCGGAGTGGGCTTCGAGCACTTGGCGGGCATCCTGGAATTGGCGGCTTCGGCCGAAGGACATGGCCGGTTACAGATCCCCGGACTGGATGTTTTTCGCTCGTTCGGCTGGCTGCGGATTGCGCCGCCGGGGGTCGACAGCCTGGATAACCGCAACTATCGTATGCGTTTACCGGTGCCCGGCGCCGTCCAGTTGCCTGGCCAAGCGTGGGTAGTACATACCGAACTATTTGAAAATACGAACGTAACGGAAACGCTAGCGGGCGTATATAATGGATGCGTGGGGTGTTTGGACTGGAATCGGCTCTCCGATTCCCTGGAAGTTCGGAACTGGCGGCCCGGCGATCAGTACCAGCCAGTGGGGCATTCAGGGGCGGAGAAGATCAAATTCCTGTTCCATGAAGCGCGCGTTCCGTTGTGGGAGCGGCGGCATTGGCCTGTGGTGACGATGGGTGAGGCGATTCTGTGGGTGCGCCGCTTCGGTCCCGCGACCGGCTTCGCTGCCGATTCCGAATCGAGCCCGGTCTTGGTCATTCGGGAAAGCGAAGTGTAACGTATTTGGAATCGACTGGCATGCTTCGAACGTCTATCCTAATAGCGGCTGACCCCATGGGCGTGAGCGGTGGGAGGTTTCGTGAATTCTAACATCAAGACAGCAATTTTTTGGGTAGTTCTGATCTGTTTGGCGGTCCTTTTGTGGACCATCGTCCGTCAAGGCAAGCACCCCACCGAGGACCAGGTCACTTTCAGCACTTTCGTGGATCAGGTGAAAGACAAGAAGGTGAAAGACGTGACCATCGCCAATAACGAAGTTCACGGCACGTATGTGGGCAGCGACAAAGGCCTGCGCACTCTGATCCCCACCAACTATCCGGCCATCTACGATCTGCTGCAGCAGAACGGCGTGGCGATCGAGATGAAGGACACCAACTCCAATCCGTGGTTCTCGCTGCTGGTGCAGGCTTCGCCCTTCATCCTGCTGCTGGCGTTCTGGATCTTCATGATGCGGCAGATGCAGAGCGGCGGGAACAAAGCCCTGAGCTTCGGCAAGAGCCGCGCGCGGCTGCATTCCACGCAGCAGAAGAAGGTGACGTTCAAGGACGTCGCGGGAGTGGAAGAGGCCAAGGAGGAGTTGCAGGAGATCATCGAATTCCTGCGCGAGCCGCAGAAGTTCCAGAAACTGGGCGGACGCATTCCCAAGGGCGTGCTGCTGATCGGCCCTCCAGGCACAGGCAAGACGCTGCTGGCGCGCGCCATCGCGGGCGAGGCCAGCGTGCCGTTCTTCTCCATCTCCGGTTCGGACTTCGTGGAGATGTTCGTGGGCGTAGGCGCCAGCCGCGTGCGCGATCTGTTCGAGCAGGGCAAGAAGAACGCTCCCTGCATCATCTTCATCGACGAAATCGACGCCGTGGGACGCCATCGCGGCGCGGGCCTGGGCGGCGGTCACGATGAGCGCGAACAAACCCTCAACCAGTTGCTGGTTGAAATGGATGGTTTCGAATCCAACGAGGGCGTGATCCTGGTGGCCGCCACCAACCGGCCCGACGTTTTGGATCCGGCCCTGCTGCGTCCGGGCCGCTTTGATCGCCGCGTGGTGGTGGGCCTTCCCGACGTGGGCGGCCGCGAAGCCATTTTGCGCGTGCATACCAAGAAGATCCCGTTGGGCGACAACGTCGACCTTTCCGTGCTGGGCCGCGGTACGCCGGGATTGGCTGGCGCGGATCTCGCCAATCTGGTGAACGAGGCCGCATTAAACGCCGCCCGTCAAAACCGAAAAGTGGTCATGATGATCGACTTCGAGCTGGCCAAGGATAAAATCCTGATGGGCGCCGAGCGCAAGTCCATGATCCTGAGCGATGCCGAGAAGCGCAATACGGCTTACCATGAGGCGGGCCATGCGCTGGTAGCGGCAACCATTCCGGACGCCGACCCGCTGCACAAGGTCACCATCATTCCGCGCGGCATGGCGCTGGGCGTGACCATGCAGTTGCCCATCGACGACAAGCATTCCTATAACAAGGAATATCTGGAAGCGCGCCTTGCTATCCTGATGGCCGGCCGCATCGCCGAAGAGCGCTACATGCATCACATGACCACGGGCGCGGGCAACGACATCGAACGCGCCACCGACATGGCGCGCAAAATGGTGTGCGAGTGGGGCATGAGCGAGCTCGGGCCGCTGAGCTACGGCAAGAAAGAAGAGCAGATCTTCCTGGGCCGGGAGATCGCGCAGCACCGCGACTACAGCGAAGAAACCGCCATCCGCATCGACGAGCAGGTGAAGAAGCTGGTGCAGGGCGGCTACGATACTGCGGTGAAAATCATCGAAGGACACTCCGACGCGCTGGTGCGTATCGCCGAAGCGCTGCTGGAGCGCGAAATCCTGGATGGCAACGAGGTGATGCAGATCATCAGGGGCGACACCCTGCCGCAGATGGCCGCCAAGCCGCCCAAGGATACCCCCGACGGCACGCAACAGGTGCTGCGTCCGGAACCGGCCCGCCGCTTGCCGGGACTCAACGAAGGCGAACGGCCGCAGCCGGCGTGATCCCGCGCTTCCCCGTTTATCTGTTCGATATCGACGGCACATTGCTCGATAGCGCGGCTGACATTTGCGGCGCTATCGAACAGGTGCTGGCGCTTGATCCGCCCGCCCGGAACGTTTCGTTCGAATATCTGAAGGGCTTCATCGGCCTGCACCTGATCGACCTGTTCACCGACGTTTACCCCGATTATTCCGCTGCACAGATTGATGGACTGATCCAGCAATACCGCACGAACTATCTGTCGCGCGGGCATCTGCAGACCACGGTGTATCCCGGCGCGGCCGAAGGCCTCGCCGCACTAGGCGGCCGCAAGGCCACCGCCACAACGAAAGGATCGCCGACTACGCGGGCGATTTTGGAGCAATTCCGTTTGATCCAATACTTCGACCATGTGCAAGGCACCGATGGCTTCCCTTGCAAGCCCGCGCCCGATGTAGTGCTGGCCGCTCTGGCTGCACTCGGCGCGCGGCCGGAGGATTGTTTGTTTGTCGGCGATTCCCCCGCGGACATGGAAGCGGGGCGGCGTGCGGGCGTGCGCACATGCGCGGTGCGGTATGGGTATGGCAAGACGGATGAGTTGGCTAAGTGGGCGCCGGATTATTGGGTGGGGGATTTGCGGGAGTTGGTGCCTACCGGGCTTCGGCTAAAGTTTCGCGGCACGCGGATTTAACCACAGATAACTGAGGCCGGATGCTCGGCTCAGTTGAGTAGGGGCCGGGATTGTGTCAAAACACACTGATGCGGCGTCAGGGAGGACGTAGAGCATGATCCAAATTGCTCCACACAATTCCCGACATCCTCCTTTACGGCTGCGTAATCCTCGTCGCTGTTTTTGTCGTGATGGCCGCATGGCTGTGCCTGCTGATTTGGCGAGTTGGGTCGCATGTCCGAACTATTACGAACGCAATCACGAGCGGCAACAAAATAAGCCAATCACAGACAGCTATTTCGCCGAGTGGCGAGCAATGAAGGACCCAGGCGGCGTGGAGGCCCTGCTGATCTCGGCATTTGCGAAATGCGGCGTCAAGAGCCCCGTCGTTCAGAAATGGTTGGCTAGCAAAGCACTTTTTTTCGAGAGGGCCGCTGAGTTTCTGTCGGAGGCAATCTGCGCAGGTCGGAAAGCGGTCGATGGGGTCCTACGCGACCACTATGTCGGCCCGTTGACCAAGCTTGGTATGTCGGTTCGTGCCTCGGCGACGAGGTCTGCGTGCGAATACCTTCGTCGGCTCGAGGCCCGCCGGGACAACGAATGGAGCCTCCGATATCTGCAAGTGCGGGGGGGCCGGGCAACCGGCATCCCTACCTGGACCGCGGCCGACGCCCCCGTCGGCCTCTCCCGAAGGTCCGGTCACGAACTAACGCATGGCGCAGACCAAGGTCCCGCGCCACGAGAGGTTAGAATATAAGGTAATGACGTTTTGCTTGGGAATTACGCTTGAAGACGGCCTTGTGGGCATCGCCGACACGCGAGTGCTCTCCGGCAGTGAGTCGCTGGTGGCAAAGAAGGTGGCCACTTATCAGGGGCCCGGTTTTTCTTTCTTTATCATGACCTCGGGCTTGCGCTCGCTACGCGATAAGGCCCTGCTCTATTTCGAAGACGCCTACACCCGTCAGATCGCCGCGCGCGACCGCCTCTTCAAAATCGTGAATCTCTATGCCGCGGAGGTGCGGCGGCTCGCGGCGGAAGAAGGCCCCTCGCTGCGCCAGGCCGATTTCGAATTCAATATCTACTCCCTGATCGGGGGCCAGATGTCGTCCGATTCGGCGCACCAGTTGTTTCTGGTTTATCCGGAAGGCAACTGGGTCGAAATCGGTCCCGACACGCCTTACCAGATCATCGGCAATTCGGGCTTCGGCAAGCCGATCCTGGAGCGCTCTCTGACTCACGGCGATTCCATCCTCTACGCGTTTAAGTTGGGCATCCTGGCTTTCGACGCGACCCGGCTATGCGCCGCGAACGTGGATTTTCCCATCGACGCGCTGCTATATACGCGCGGAAGCTTCGAATTGATCGAACACCGCTACGAGCGAAAGGATCTCGTACAAATCTCAGACTGGTGGCAGGAACGCATGCGGCGGGCTGTCAATGAATTGCCTTCCGAATGGGTCGAGAAAGCCTTCTCGAGACTTGCGGGGAGAAGCCCGCAGCCGCTTAGCGGGTGACCCAGCTTGTTTCCTTGAATCTCGTAACCCTGCCAAACTGGTGGGGCAGACCCCCATAAGCGCTAACCTAACGCCTGAAACATAACTACCTCTTCCTGCTCTTCCTGCATTATGGGATCATGCAGAATGCGACCGAAGAGGATTGGGCAGTCCTGCTTTCGCTATTTCCCGAGGGCTGGGACCGTCAAGCCAAGGAGACGGGAGCAATGGAGCGGCGGAGTGGGATCAAGATTCCGGAAACGCTGTTGCGTTTGTTTTTGTGGCACGTGGCCCGAGGGTACTCTCCGCGGGAGACGGCCGTTCGAGCCAAGGAGCCGGGCCTGGCGACTATATCTGACGTTGGGCTTTTGAAGCGGTGCTGTCGTAATTTGGCAAATTAGGACACTACCGTATTCCCGGCACCACAGCCCAATTGCACCCGATCCGATTTCCTTTGACATCCGCGCCGATCTGTTTTCGGCCCTCGCAACCGATTGATCCTAAAGACTGAATAATCATACATTTGGGACAGCAACGCACCCCGTCCCACTTCCCCCTCCGACTCCGCATTGACATCCGCCACCAAATTGTGTAATTATACATTATAGTGAATAAAAATTCACAGCGAGGCGCAGCCGTGGCCGCTTTCCCCATCTCCCGTCAACAAACCGCCCGAATCTCGGCCCCCGATCTCCGCCGCGACCTCGACCTCACCGACGACGAACTCGCCGCCCTGCTCGATATCGCCCTCGATATGAAGCAGTCGCCCCGCGACTACGCCCGCGCCCTCCAAGGCAAATACGTCGGACTGCTCTTCGAAAAGGCTTCCTTGCGCACCCGCCTCACCTTCGAACTCGCCATCAAGCAACTCGGCGGCGACTCCGTCTTCACCGAGGGGCCCATCGGCGCGCGCGAGCCGCTCAAAGATGTCGCCCGCAACCTGGACCGCTGGGTGCAAGCTATCGTCGCCCGCACCTTCTCGCAAGAAACCATCGAGGAACTGGCGCACTGGTCCTCCGTGCCCGTCATCAACGCGCTGAGCGACATGTACCATCCCTGCCAGGTGCTGGCCGATGTGCTCACGTTAAAGGAACGTTTCGGCGATCTTGCCGGCCTGAAGCTGGCCTTCTGCGGCGACGGGAATAACGTGGCGCACTCCCTGATGCTGACTTGCGCGCGCCTGGGTCTCGATTTCGCCATCGCCACGCCGCACGGCTACGAACCGAATTCCGAAATCGTCGCCCAGGCCGATGGCTTGGCCGCCGTCTCGGGCTCCGGACTGCAACTCACGGACGATCCGGCCGAAGCCATGGAAGGCGCGCATGCCGTCTACACCGATGTCTGGACCAGCATGGGTCAGGAGAAGGAATCCGCCGAACGGCGCAAGGTCTTCGCCGGCTACCAGGTCAACGACGCGCTGTTTGCCCAGGCGCGGCCCGACGCCGTCTTCATGCACTGCCTGCCCGCGCATCGCGGCGAGGAAGTCGCCGATTCCGTCATCGAGCACAGTCGCTCGGTGGTTTTCGATCAGGCCGAAAACCGCCTGCACGCGCAGAAGGCGCTGCTGCTTATGATGATGGCATAATCGCTTATACATTATGAACAAACCGAAGAAGGTCGCCCTGGCTTACTCGGGCGGCTTGGATACCTCTGTCATCATCCCTTGGCTCAAGGAGAATTACGGCTGCGAAGTGGTCGCGGTCTGCGGGGATATCGGCCAGGGCGCCGATGAGTTGACCGGCCTGGAACAAAAGGCTCTGCGCACGGGCGCCTCGGAAGTCTACATCGAGGATATGCGCGAAGAGTTCGTCACTCAGTATCTCTGGAAGCTGGTGCGCTCCGGCGGCGTTTACGAGCATAAATACCTGCTAGGCACCTCTGTGGCCCGGCCGCTGCTGGCGAAGAAGCAGGTTGAAGTGGCGTTGCGCACGGGTTGCGATGGCCTGGCGCACGGCTGCACCGGTAAGGGCAACGACCAGGTGCGCTTCGAACTGACCTACAAGGCTCTGGCGCCGCATCTGCCGGTGATCGCACCGTGGCGTGAGTGGTCCATCGTTTCCCGTGAAGACGCCATCGCCTATGCCCAGGCGCACAATGTTCCCATCGCGCAATCCACCACCAAGATCTATAGCCGCGACCGCAACATCTGGCACATCTCGCACGAAGGCGGCGCGCTGGAAGATCCCGCCAACGCCGCGCCGGACGATATCTGGATGCTGACGCGCAGCCCGCGGGAAGCTCCCGATACGCCGTCCGAAGTGACCATCGGCTTCGATGCGGGCGCACCGGTTTCCGTCGATGGCCAGCGGTTGGGCGCCGTGGAATTGCTGGAGACGCTAAACCGCATCGGCGGCAAGCATGGCATCGGACGCATCGACCTGGTCGAGAACCGCTTCGTCGGCATGAAGTCGCGCGGCTGCTACGAGACTCCCGGCGGCACCCTGATCTTTACGGCCTTCCGTGAGCTCGAAGCCCTCACGCTCGACCGTCAGACGTTGCACTACAAGCAGCGCCTGGCGCTCGATTACGCCGAGATGGTCTACAACGGCCTCTGGTTCACGCCGCTCCGCGAGGCGCTGGACGCCTTCTTTGCGTCCATCGGCGCGACGACCACCGGAGAAGTCACGCTGCGGCTGTACAAGGGAAACCTCGAGCCGGTGAGCCGCAAGTCGCCCTATTCGTTATATTCGCTGGATATCGCGAGTTTCACCATGGGCGCTTCCTACGACCAGAAGGACGCATTGGGCTTCATCAACTTGACCGGCCTGCCGATCAAGGTGCGCGCCGCCCTGGCCGCCAACAAATCCGTATGAAACTCTGGGGCGGCCGCTTCGAAACCGGCCCATCCGAAATCTTCGAGCGCTTCTCCGGCTCGCTGGCCTTCGACCGCCGCCTGATCGGCGCAGACATCCGCGGCTCGCAAGCCTTCGCCCGCGCGCTGGAACAAGCCGGCATCCTCACTCCCGCGGAGCGCTCCCAAATCGTAGAAGCCCTCGACCAGGTTCAAGAAGAAGCCGCCGAACCGGAATTCTTCGACAAAGCCGCCGATGAAGACGTCCACACGCTGGTCATCCGCAAGCTGAAAGAGCATGCCGGCGCGGTGGCGGATAAGATCCATACCGGCCGCAGCCGCAACGAGCAGGTGTCGCTCGACCTGCGCCTGTGGCTGCGCGGCGAATGCGACCGTGTGCGCGCGCTGCTGGCCGGCGCCATGCAGGCCCTGCTCGACCTCGCGGCGCGCCATCCCGACGCCGTCATTCCCGGTTACACCCACACCCGCCGCGCACAGGCCGTACTCTGGCCGCACTACCTGCTGGCGTATTTCGAAATGTTAGCGCGCGATGCCGAGCGCTTCGCCGAAGCCCGCCTGCGCGTCAACGTAATGCCGCTGGGCTCCGGCGCGCTGGCCGGCAGCGGGTTTCCGTTCGACCGTGAAGCCATGGCTCGGGACCTGGGCTTCGATGCGCTCACCGCCAACAGCATGGATGTTTCCGCCGATCGCGACTTCGCGCTCGATTTCCTCTACGCCGCTTCCGTTACCATGCTGCACTTGAGCCGCCTGGCCGAAGACTGGATTCTCTACTCCAGCGAAGAGTTCGGCTGGCTGGAACTGGGCGACGAAGTGACCAGCGGTTCCAGCCTGATGCCGCAAAAGAAGAATCCGGATTCGCTCGAATTGATCCGCGGCAAGAGCGGCCGCGTGCTGGGCTGCCTGCATTCTCTGATGGTGACTATGAAGGGCCTGCCGCTGACCTACAATCGCGATATGCAGGAGGACAAGGAGCCGCTCTTCGATGCCGCCAGCCAGGTGACCGGCTCGCTGGAGATGGCGCGCGCGGTAATCGAATCGGCGCGCCTGAATCCTCCGCGCCCTTTGGCTGCAGCGCAGGAGAGCTGGGTCGTCGCCACAGACCTGGCCGAAGCCCTGGCGCGCGCCGGCACGCCGTTCCATCAGGCGCATCAACTGGTGGGCAAGCTGGTGCTAGAAAGCGTGCGCACGGGACGGAAGCCGGCCGATTGGACCGCCGACGAACTGCACCGGTTCGCGCCCGAATTCACGCCGGACATGGCGCGCCTGCTCGATGCGCGCGAGGGGCTGCGCACGCGCGAAATTTCCGGCGGCACCGGTCCGCAAGCCGTGGCGCAGGCCTTGGAGCAAGCGCGCGCCCGTCTGGCGCACATGACCCTATGAGCAAGAGCTACCGCCACGGCCAGATTCTGAAGCTGATCCGCGCGAAGACAATTCGCACGCAGGATGAACTGGCGCGCGAGTTGCAGCAGGCCGGCATCGCCGCCACTCAAGTGACGCTCTCGCGCGACATCCGCGATTTGCATCTGGTCAAAACCCGCGAAGGCTATCGCGAGTCCCTGTCCGAGGAAACCGGCCCATCTTTTGCGAATCTGGCCGCCGAATTCCTGCACGACGTGCGCATCGCGCAGAACATGGTAGTGCTGAAGACCTCGCCGGGACATGCCAACTCCGTGGCCGTGGCGCTCGACAACGAGGATTGGCCCGAGGTGGTCGGCACGCTGGCCGGAGACGATACCATATTAGTGATCGCGCCCGACAACGCCACGGCGGAGAAAGTGCGCAAGCGATGTTTGGCGCCCATAGAGGGTGCATAGCGGCTGTGGCGCACGCTATCAGCGTGCTGGGCCGGCGCTCACCGATTTCATTTCGAATAATATCCCTCCTGTGTCCGCACGACCAACCCCGGCTGTTTCGTGGCTGGCTTGATCTTAGGATATCGCTGGCGCGCGTCCGTGCGGATGTGTACCCGAGGCTATGATGATTGCGCAAAGTCTCCTCGATCTGGGAGGAAATCTTCTCAATAGGCTGTTCTTTCGACATTTCGAAAAGCTACCGCCGCAAGAAAAATCATCCCCCCTTGAGCTGGCATTTCCCGGTGAAAGGTTCATCACTCAATCAGATCCCAGAAATCGAAGGCTCGCCGAATTTCGGGCAGGGGATCCTTCGCGCACAATTCCCGCCACGACGCTATAGCCGGCAGTTCGGGCGCGTTGGGCGAGGCATTTGCATGCCATGTCCTTAGCGCGCTGGCCAAACGGGCGATGCTAACGCGCAAGTCGGGCCTCTCCAACTCGTGGAAGTCGCCGCCACAGCCGCCTGTTACCGGCAGGATCGTCGCATCGTGCCAAGGGCCCAAGCTCGTGGTGAGCAAAGCGGCCAGCGAGGGTGTGATGGCTTCCGGCCTCTCCACAATCACACACGCCAGATGGGCAAGGCAGGAGCTAACGCCTTGCCTGCGGCGAAACACCACTCGCTCAACAAGGGTCGTAACCAGACCTGGCGGCGGTGCCTGAATTAGGCCGGCCGCTGAAAGATGGACCCAGTGCCGGATTGCCTTGGCGGCGGCGGAAACCTCTTGGTCGGAGTCCGAGCTGATATCGGCAGTGATGGTTCCAGCTACGTCTTCAGCTTCAGCCGGACGGTTCAGGAGAACATAAGGCAGAGCCACCGTCGGGAAAGCGCCCAAGCCCCGCATCTCCCGAAGCCATCCGAGCAGCTCCTGCCAGTCCTGTTCGCCAGCCCAACCCATTCGGGGCAGGACTACGCGCGCTAGGAACTGGCTCAATCTTGTCGCAGTGTCCATAAAGGAACCCGGTCCGAATGGACTTCCCTTTGTCCGTTCGATCACCACCTTGTCATTCGCCCACCAATCACGTGCCTTACCGTAGAGTTGCTTCGCCTCCTCCGAAGTCCAATCGAGGGTCCCTTCTTCTTCTCCTATGAGTCGGACAATTGGCTTAGATGCGAGCGACGCCTCAAAGATCAACGGCTGCTCTGCGAAGCCGATCCCGATTACGGTTCGACCCCTCTCATCGAGAGTCACTGAGCCCTTTGATGACAGTTCAAGAATATAGCTCTTAACCACGGACGGCACGTCGACGTCCGCGGGAGCAGGAAGATGCAGAAACCCGAAAACGGCGAAGCCTGGGCGGTCAGGGAGATTGCTGGCAGTTCTCTTGCCCCACAGTAGTCCGCCTAGCTGCTGCCGTTGACTGGCCGTCATCAACTTGGCGCGGTGAACATGGATCAGCCGATCAATGGCCCTGCGCCTTCCCTCGTCGGACTCGCTCGCAGCCCTCCGCAGAAGCCAATCCGTTGCGTCGTTGACCTTCTCGATCAGATCGTGGCGCACCTTTCCTGCCCGCCGACTCCTCCAACTCGGAAAGTGCCGCATCGGGTCAGGCCATACGCTGCCTGTCGGCATTCCAGGTAGGACGCCATCCTCGAAGAGGGGCGCCTTAATGAGGTCGGGAAGCCATTCAAGCAAAAGTTCGTCATCCGCGGCTTCAAACAAGCGCCGGAACCAGGGTTCGCAGGAGTCATGGAGCCTCGGATGGGACCGCACCGCGGGCAGTCGGTGAAGGTGGAGAACCAGCGGCAAGGTTCTCCTCAGTTCCGCCGCGTCAACTTTGAAAGCCAGCCTCGATACGACCTCGGACGAAGCCTCCAGCAGCGATTCCTGGGCGGAGCCCATGGCAATCGGGCCAGCGATGAAAGAGGCTTCTCGTTGCAGGATTTGGAGACACCACCCGTAGAGCCTGTTTGCCAGGGCGGCGTCCATAGCGGCCACCTGGGTCCGATTCAGAAAATCGCCCTTCCTCAGATCGTCGACCTTGCCTGCCCGAACAAGAAGCGCCGGGCTCCAGAAGCCAATAAAAGGAGCGACCCAACGGCAGGCGTTCTTCAGCGCATCGCCAGCGATGTTAAGCATCCGCAAGCGCATCGGAATCCCGGCCCGCTCGAAGAGACGAATGCAAGCGAAACCCGGCAAGTAACGGCCGGCCTCATCGCCTGCCAGGCGCCTGGACACCGTAACCTGCCCTGGATCGAAGCCCCGGACCTCCTGCTCGACCCTTTGCGGTTCTGGGGGCGTAGCGGACAGCGCGTCGTCAAAGTATTCTCGCAGAGGCCACGGGTCACAGTCCCATGCTTTGAGTTCCTGCCACCGTTCCCAGAATTCCTCCCGAACAGCTCCAAGACTAACGGGGTCCAGTGAAGACTCGACGCTGAACAGCAGATAAGTGCACCACCCTTCTAACGACAAAAGCTCGATGTTCTGCCCCTGACTTTGGAGTGCCCTCCTTATTTCCAGTAGCGCTAATCGCAGGATAGTTCGCGCCGCGCCGAGCTCTTCCAGTTCGGCCAGCAGCCCCGCTTTCCACATCGCGGCGAGCGGAGATCGCGATGAAGGTTGCCACCGCGAAATGATGTCTTTCGCTTTCTCGCGCTCGACATTCCACATTGCCCATAGAGCAGCTTCGTACTGGTTCCGGTCGGAGTATCGTTTGTGCTGTTGGATGACCGCGTCGATTCTTGCCTTAAGCTCGTTCCAGCGGGCGTCGTCATAAGATTCGCGTGCGTCCCGCAGAAGCTCGAAGGCGATTTCGAGCCACGCATCGACAACATCGGTGTTGGAGCCACTTCCGGCTGGCATAAAGTTCGGTGAAGGTGATAAGGATCGGCCCTGCGCCAGTAGCACGAAGGTCTCGTCCAGCGCCCGCTGGAAGGGCTCAATCAGGTCGGAGAAGGAAGGCGCCATCGTCGTCTCAAGGCGCCAGTCGATCTCGCGAAAGAGCAGAAGACGATCCGCCGCTGGCCAATCTTTAGCGAAGTGGACCAGCGGTTCGAACCAGAACCGTGTGCTAACCCACAGTTCTGAGCGCTTCTGTTCCCGCAGCGCCACCCAGCCCGGATAACTCTCCCTTTCAAAGCGCCAGCGCTCCATTACCTTCGCGACAATGTCGGTGCTTAGCTTTCCACGAGGGCTGACCTCGACCGCGTCGGGAACGACGACATCGGTGTCGGCAATCGGCGCAGGACCGCCAAGCGTGAACACGTGCCTAGATACCGAACCTCTGCTTAGATCCGGCCATTTCTCGGGCCGCGGCTTCCGTGCCGCCAAGAGGCTAGTGAAGAACCACTCGATCGAATGTCGATGGATTCCGCTTGGCGTCGGAACTCCGTCGAAAACCGGCGCTAGATCGATTGGCGTCACATCGCGCCCGGCGAGCAGGGAGCGCTCAGCGCCTCCGAGCGACAACGGCCCAACGAGGTAGACTGGAGCATGGTTTCCACCGAACTCGTCCCGGATCCATCCAGTCCACTCAAGGAAGTTGGGGTCATCGCCCGAGAAGCCGATGAGAACGAAGCAATTCTCTAGGAGCGACTGCCGAACGGAATTCACGAAAGGCGCGAACCTGCGTGGATAGGTTCGATAATCCTCTTCAGTGATTATGAAAGGTGTCTCCGACGGAAACGAGCCGTGCAGTTTGATAATTCTGGGGGCGAATGCCGTGGTCAGTTCGCTCGATTTTGTGACCGGATGGTAAGTCCGTCCCGGGATCTCAGTGCGTTCAAGCAGCGTATCGTAGTTGGTCGTGAAGACATCGGTCCAGGGCAACTGCAGGAGCAAGCCATGAAGTCTCCCCGGCTGGTGATCGGAGTCCGGATTCCGTGCGTTAATCAGAAGGTCAAGCTTCCGCCGGCCAAACGCGGCCTCGTACTCACTCGCGATTCGAAGCGGGCTCGCGCTATTGAAACGCTCCTCGCGCCTGTCCCGGAGCTCACGCGGTTCACCGGCTTGGGAAGGGTCCAATTCCTCAAACATCGCCCGGGCCAATTGTCGCCAAGTCGGGAAAGAAGTGTTCACACCTGGCAGTGGCTCGGCATTCCGGCTGAATCCCGCTCCGATCATGACAGCAGCTCGCGACTTCGGCCATTGCCACAGGTCCTTCTGCAGGTGCCTCAGGTGCGGAAGATCGGGAAAGTTCATGTTAGAGGATCTCTGCTACCTGTATTTCCTTAGTTTATGAGTTTATGCCAGGTTAATAACCACGAGGCTAGCACAATGTCGGCTGCGGATGGTCAGGCCCAGCGAAGCTGTGCCTACCCCTCACGAGCCCGAATCACCGCCGCAAAAAACCCATCCCCAGCCTCCCGCCCCGGCAACCGCTGCATCGTCTCCACCACCATCTCGCCAGCCACCGTCCCCACTACATCCTCATTCTCTTCCCGCTCGAGCGAGCAAGTCGAATAGACCAGCACCCCGCCCGGCGCCAGCGCCCGCCGCCCTTGCTCCAGCAAGGCCACTTGCCGCGCTTGCAGATCCGGCAGATCCTCGGGCTCCAGCCGCCACTTGATCTCGGGATTGTGCGCCAGCGTCCCAGTCCCCGAACAGGGCGCATCAATCAAAACGCGGTCGAACCGGCGCCGGAAAGGCAGCGGCCGCGTGCCATCCAGCACCACCAAATCGACGCCCAGCGCCTTGAGCCCCGTCAGCCTGTGCAGATGAATGTCGCACGCAACGCCACGCACCCCCGCCGCCAGCGCTTGCGCCGTCTTATTCCCCGGCGCGGCGCACAAATCCAGAAACGTCTGCCCGGCCTCCAGCACCAACAGCGGCACAATCGATTGCGATCCAATATCCTGCACACGCCCCGTTGCCGGATTCACATAGTTCTCCGGCACCCGCAAATTCGCGCGCGCGATGGCCGCCGCCATCTCCGCACCGTACTGGCGCTCCCAACGCTCCAGCAGCCACGCCGGATGCGAAAGCTCGACGTCGGCGCTGGGCCACAACACCGGCGCGCGGTCCACCTTGCGCAACACCGCGTTGGCGAATCCGGCCGCGGAGCGTTTGCGGGCGCGCTTGATCAACTCGACGCTTTCAGAAACCGCCGCGTGCGGCGGGACGCGCTCCAGGTAGCGAAGCTGGTAGATCCCCATGCGCAGCGCCTGCCGCACCGCATCGTCCAGCCGCGCCGCCGGCTTGCCGGAGTAGTGCTCGATCAAGTAGTCCAGTTGCGCCCGATAGCGCAGCACGCCGAGGACGATTTCCGACGCCAGGCCCGCATCCCGCGTATCCAGCGGCGCGGCGCGCGCGGCCAGCAGGTCGGAGGCGTACCCGCCCCGCTCGACCGCCGTCAGGATCTCGAAGGCTAACACGCGCGCAGGCGACACTGTTTGAATGTAACGCGGCGCGGGCGCCAGGCCCTTGGCCGGGGCACCGGCTTTACATGACATGAACCAGCCCGCCCGGCAGAGTGTCCGGGGAATGCCTTCTCAAGACTGTATGCTGCCCCCGTTCGGGCCGGCGGTCCTGGATAAGGCCGATAAGGCGTGACGCTTGACAACATGATCGCACCGCACGCATACTATATCTGTATCTGTACTAGTATGTCCTCCAAAGACCAGGCCGCCCCAGCCGATCTTACGCCCCTTTCACCCCCTGTCTTCCACATCCTGCTGTCCCTCGGCGAGGGCGAACGCCACGGTTACGCCCTGAAACGCGAGATCTCTCTGCGCACTGGGGGCCAACTGAAACTTGGCCCAGGCGTGCTTTACGGATCTATCAACAGGATGCTGGCGCTGGGGCTGATTGAAGAATCGGAAGACCGGCCCGACCCCCATTTGGACGACGAGCGTCGTCGTTACTATCGAATCACGCCCCATGGCCGCAAGGTTGCCCAAGCGGAAGCCGCTCGCATGCGCGAGCTGGTACGCCTGGCCGCGGCAAGGTTTGGAGTGCCCAAGCATGCCTGAAACGCCCTTCTCATTGAGGTTGTACCGGTGGCTGCTTAAGCTGTATCCGGCCGGGTTTCGTGAGACCTATGCGGAACCTTTGGAGCGCGAATTTCGCGACGAACTCAACGAATCGACCCAGGTCGGCGCTTTGGGCATTCTCTGGATTCGCCTCATGGCGGATCTAGCGGTCTCCGTCCCTTCACAGTTTGCCCGCGAATTCGCCGAGGATTCCAAGCACACGTTTCGCCTTTGGATTCGCCGTCCTTGGCACACCGGCTTCGCGATTCTCGCACTCGCCATCGGCATTGGCGCGAACACCGGAGTCTTCAGTGCGGTGAATGCGTTGCTGTTGCGATCCCTGCCCTTTCACGATCCCGAACGCCTGGCGTACATGAGCTGGTTTTTTGAGCCCCACGACAGCGCCAAGCAATTTGACGAATGGCGCGGTCGGAGCATGTATCTTAGCGACGCCGCGGTCTTCGAACAGCTCGATGCCAATCTGGGCGGAGCCGGCGCGTGGAGGCGGGCGCATATTGTCCAGGCATCCGCGAATTTTTTCTCGGTACTGGGCACGCAGCCTGTCCTGGGACGCGGATTCGCTCCCGAAGACGATGTGGACGGAACTGGATGGGGGCCACTCGGGCGCAATGCAGTGGCGGTGATCGGTTACGGACTCTGGCAAGAGCTTTTCGCGGGCGACCGGAAAGCCGTGGGGTCCACCATCCGCTTGGACGGCCACCCACTCACTATCATAGGTATCGCGCCTTCGGGGTTCGATTATCCAGGCAAGACCGTTGTTTGGAAACCGGCGGCCTTCAGCCCTGGCAATAACGGGTGGGAGACCATCGCGCGGCTTAAACCCGGCATTACCTGGACGCAAGCCCGCACAGCATTCGCCATCGAAGCCGAGCAGCTCTGGCCCAACCGCAGCCCTCTGCAGAGGATCAAGTTCCCGTCGGTCGTCACCGAACTCAGAGACCAACTCGCCGGACCGGCAAGAAAGGGGTCGCTGGTGCTGATGGCGTGCGTGATTCTGATCCTCCTCATTGCTTGCACGAACGTCGCGGGCTTGTTGCTGGCGCGTACCGCGGATCGCGCCGTCGAGCTTTCCATACGGTCTGCACTGGGGGCCAGCCGGGCGCGGATCTCGCAACAGTTGCTGACGGAATGTGTGCTTCTTTCTTTAGCTGCCTGCGCTGCGGGGCTTCTCGTCGCGTTCTGGACTACGTCTATTGCGGCAGTGTTTCAGCCCGCGGCGCTGGCTTCTCAGGCATATTCCATTCTGGATGGCCGCGTGCTGTCTTTTGCCCTCGCGGCGTCGGTTCTCAGCGGGTTGCTTTTCGGCCTGCTGCCGTCGTTCTACGCCGGCCGGATCCATACGTTCGGAACCCGCGCCTCCGGAGACACCCGTGGATCGCGCCTGGTTCGCGAAACGTTAGTCGCTGCCCAAGTCATGTTTACGATCGTCCTGGTTGCCGCTTCGATTTCCGTGGGGCGCGCGTTTCTCGATCTCATGCACGTCGATCGCGGGTTTGAGCGGACGGGGCTGGTAACCGTGAATGTATCGCTCGAAGGTACCGTCCACCAAGAGGCGAGACGAGGGCTGGCCTATTTCGAGGAGGCGCTGAGTCGAATCCGGCGGCTTCCTGGTGTTCGCAGCGCCAGCGCAACCGCGTTACTCCCGCTGTATAGCACACAATTCATGGGAGGGCCTTTTGGGATGGATGGCCGTCCAGCCAAGGAGAGTTCCATGCTGGTTCCGGTGATGCCCGATTATTTCCGCACCATGGAAGGACGCATTTTGTGTGGCGTCGAATTCACCGGCGCGGAAGCACAAGGCGACGCCGGAGTTGCTGTCGTCAGTGAGCGGTTTGCGGGTGAATTCGGGTCGCCAACCAATGCCTTGGGCCACGAAGTTACCATGGACAAATCTCCTCCCTGGAGAATCGTCGGCGTGGTCAAGGGGATGGACTATATGACGGACGGAGCAAACGTAAACGAGATCTATATTCCCGCTCGCGCGCCGTTCGCCTCTTTGTCGACCTTCGTGGCGCGCGTCAACGGCCGCGCGGAGGATCGGCTCGCGATGATTCGCGACACGGTCCGGTCGGTGGACCCGCAGGTTCCGGTGTTCGGCGTAAAAACCATGGAGCAGCGGATGTCTGACGCGCTCGCCCGGCCGCAATTCTACAGGACTGCGGTTTTTTGCTTTGCCGCGATGGCCTTGCTCCTCGTCGTCATGGGAATCTATGGCATTGTTTCGTACACCGTTGCGCGAAGGAGCCACGAAATGGGCGTACGCATGGCTATGGGCGCCACTCCAGCGCGGCTCCGGTTAAGCCTTGTGCGGAGTGGCTTGATCCCGATCGCCGCCGGCGCTATTCCTGGAATCGCCGGGGCCGTCCTCAGCGAACGCCTGCTCTTGAGCCTGGTGGACGGTGCGAAACCGGTGAATGCCGTGGCGTATGTGGCCGCCGTTCTCGGCATTGCCTTGATTGCAGCGGTGGGCATTTGGGTGCGACTCGCCCCGTTGTCCGGCTCGATGTCATGAAGATCCTCCGCACCGAATAGCACGTGACATGCGGGGATGTTCACGCATCTGCGCCGCAGTGATCGATTGAAAAAACACCAGCCACGTGCCGTCGCGCAGCCAGCAGGTCGGAAGCGCGCCCACCGCGCTGGACGACATCCATGTCTGACATGTGGAGGCGAAACCGAGGCCCCAATCCGCGAACGCGCCGGTCGGAGACCGCTACCGGTATCAGGGGATAATGCCGCTGCGCAGACTGGGCCTCAGCGTGCCGCGTAGGTGACGCGCAAGGCGAACTGATCTTCGCGCCCGCGCAGAAGAAGGCGGCGCGCAGTGCCGCCCCGCAAAACCTAACTGCGAGCGCGCGACTTCAAAACGTCGATTGCAGTGTACCCCGCTGCCACCAGAGTGAGTACCGCGCAAAGGTAAGTCAACGTCAACCGGCATGCCACCACCAGTGAGGCTGGCAGCACATCGGCCGTGCCCGCCAGCACAATCAGCAGCAGTGTGATCGACAAACCAACTACGCTCCAGATAAGGGCGCCCTCAAAGACGCGCTTGGCGGGTGTGCTCTTGGAACTCCCCCCGTGAGATGGCATTGAATTATCCTGAGACATGCGTTTAGTTGCCCCCAATTAACGGCGTTGCCCGGACCGGCACTGCGCCGCCAACTTTCATGGTTGCAAGAATGTTCAAGGATCGCAAGGCATCTTTAGTTATCGTGGGACAGGCATTCAGCCTGGTCCGCCTCGATTAATCGCAGTGGCGATGATACCGGTTGATTTTGAGATCAACTCGCCCTCCGGCGGTAGTGGCGTCAGGCGGGGATTTCTTGCCGCCTCCCACCAGCCTCGCGGGCCATGCAATAAAGGCCCGGGTCGGTTTCTCGCGAAGGATATTGCCCGGTCGGAAAGGGGCAGGAGCTGTCGGGAACGGCGCCCTCGGAAGTTGAGCCTGCCACTGGACGAAAAACGCGCACTCAGGTGGATATGGAACCGGGCGGCTGGGGCGCCCTCTACAAAAGCCACCTCCAAACCTTACAGAATACCAGCGCGCATCCTTTTCATACCGCCTCGTTTCATGCCTCATTGTCGCCGCAGGCCCCATGGCATGTTTCACGCATCTGCGCCGCCGTAATCGATTGAAAACACTAGCCAAGTGCCATCGACCGATCCCCCTCCGCAAACCGCCATGCTATTCTGGTGCCGGGCAAAGATCCACGCACTCGCCGCAAGATGTTCTGCGGGGAACTCCCTCGCTCTTTGACAATTTTCAACCGCAGCCGTTAATGCTCGCGCCATCTCAGCCAACGCAACAAATGCAACCGTATGCAACATCAATCCGAAATAACTCGTCGGGTTAGCATTTTGCGAAGCGAAACAACCTGGTCGGATGGCGACCGCCCATGGGGATGAAAATGGGCGCCAGGGTGGCGGAAACGGGCGTAAGATGGCAGTCGGGCTGGTGAGGGCGGCCGAATTGGGTAATGGCGCGCAGGTTGTCCCGCAAGC
>DATNMW010000421.1:0-21066 GCA_035602155.1 Bryobacteraceae bacterium
CCGCCATGGCGGGCGGACGTGCGATCATGATGGCTTGAGCCCTCTTATTCTCGTCCTCCTCTCTCCCTACATGAGCGGCGAAATGGGCGTCGCGGCCCGCGATCTGGCCCGCGCCGTTTCGGCCGCCGTGGCGCACGAACCGGTCGCTATAACCGTCAAGAATCTGTCCACGCTGGGCGTCGCCGAAACCGCGGAAATCCGCCGCGTGTTCGAATCCGAATTGAAGGCGCCTGGACAGCCGGCGGCGGAAGTCCATCTCACCGTTTCCGAAAACCCGACTCAGTTCCTGCTGGTCGCCGAGGTTCATCGCGGCGCCGAACGTCAGGTCCTGATGGAGTCCTGGCCGCGCACGCCTGCCGCGTTGCCAACCGCCGCGACGGAAAAACCCGCGCGCGTCACGCTCGAAAGAAAGCCGCTGTGGGAGCAGGAATTGCCCATTCTGGATGCCGCGCAAACCGGCGATGCAATACTGGTGCTGGATGCCGCCCGGGTGCTGCTGATCCGGGGCGCCGACCGGCAGTCCGCGCCAATCCCGGCCGCCCATGCATGGCCCCGCGACATGCGCGGCCGCCTATTGGTGAGCGATAGCGCCTTCACCGCATATCTGCCGGGCACCATCTGCCGCGGCAGCGCCCAGCCGCAACTTTCGCTCGAATGCCACGAATCGCAAGACCCCTGGTTCCTCGCGCCGGGCGCCATCGCCGCCTTCGCGCCCGATCGGAACCTTTTCCAGGGCCACATCGACATCGAACCCGCAGGCGCGCGCGACCTTCCACCGTTCTATTCGGCCGCCCCAACCGGCGACGCCTGGGTCTTTGCCGCCGACGACGGCCGCGCACACGTGTACAGCCGATCATATGCTCAGCCATGGGAATCGGCCGGAGCGTTCGACCAGTGGGGCAGCGATATCGCAGCCATCCAAACACCCTGCGGAGCGCGCATTCTGGCCACCCGTCCAACCAGCCTCGCCGAGCCGGACGCCATCCAACCCTACGAGGTCGTGGGCATGGCGCCCAATCCCGCCGGTCCGGCGCTCGAATTCTCCGGACCCATTACCGCGTTATGGTCCGCCGGCAGTTCCGCCACGGCGGTCTCGCGCGACCTTCAAACCGGACGCTATGCGGCTTACAGCCTGGCTCCCGCTTGCGGTTCTTAGCGCGCTGGCGGTATGCGGCGGCGCCACGCGGCCGCGGTACGGCGGAACTCTGCGCGTCGAGATGCATGCCGCCCCCGCCGCCCTCGACCCTGCCGCGCCGGATGCCGCCCCGCTGGCCGCGCTGGTCTTCGAAGCCCTGGTGCGCCTGGACGACGCGGGCGCGCCACAACCCTGCCTGGCCCTATCCTGGCAGCACGATGCCGCCGCGAAGCGTTGGCAGTTCAGCCTGCGGCCCGGAGTCAGGTTTCACGATGGTTCTCCGCTGACGGTCGGCGCAGCGGCTGCTTCCCTGCAATCCGCGTTGCCCGGGCTGGCCATCGCCGCCACCGGCGATGCCGTCACCATCCGCTCCAACCGTTCCCGGCCCGATCTGCTGCTGGAACTGGCGCGCAACGGTTGGCTGGCCACCGGACCCTTCCGCCCAACGGTGTTCGAACCCGGCCAACGCGCCACACTCGCGGCCAACGACGATTATTGGGATGGCCGCCCGTTTCCGGATTCGATCGACGTTCAGCTCGGTCGCAGCCTGCGCGACCAACTGCTGGACCTGGATCTCGGCAAGGCCGACGTTGTGGAAGTAGCCCCAACCGACCTGCACCATGCCGCCGGCCATGGGCGTACGATTTGGTCTTCAGCCGCCGTGAGCCTGATCGCCCTCGCCTTTGCGCCGGCGTCCGGACATGACGATGCCGCCCGCTTGCGCGAAGCCCTGGCCCTTTCCATCGACCGTGCCGCCATGCACGCCGTGCTACTGCAAAAGCAGGGGGAAGTCACCGCCGCGTTGCTGCCGCAATGGATCTCAGGGTATGCCTTCGTGTTTCCGGCGGCGCCCGACCTGCCGCGCGCCCGCGCGCTTGCCGGCGCCCTGCCGCCCGCGGCCCGCACGCTCACGCTCTCTTATGATCCTGGGATGCGTGCCGCCCGGTCTATCTCCGAGCGCGTGGCGGTCAACGCGCGCGATGCCGGCCTCACCGTGAAGGTCTCGCCGCTGGATCCGCGCGCCGATCTGCGCCTGGTCGAAGTTCGTGTGAACTCGCCCGGTCCCGCGCAAGCCCTCGCCGGACTGGCCGCCGCCCTCGGTCTGCCCCCACCCGATGAATCCGCCGCGTCCCCCGCGGCACTCTACGAATCCGAACGCAAGATGCTCGAAGACTTCCGCGTAGTCCCGCTCTTTCAACTTCCCGTTATCTATGGCGCCGCCGCCCGCGTCCATCTCTATGCGCCGTCGCCGATTACGCGCCTGGGCGATTGGCGCTTCGACAATGTCTGGCTCTCCGGGACCCCGCCATGACCTTTCGCACGCGCCTGTTGATTGCGTTCGCGCTCACCGCGATCGTCGCCGTGGCGTTCGTCGGCGCCGTCGTCTCCACCACCACCCGGCGCGCTTTTGAGCGGCTCGACGAGCAGCGCGTCTCCGCCCTGGCCGCGCAATTCCACCAGGAGTTCCTGCGCCGCCAGCGCGAGATCGCCCAGCGCGTCAAAGATATCGCCGAAGCCGATAGCACCCGCGATATGGCGATCGCGCTCAGCCGTCCGGACGCCGAACCCGCCACCTACGTGGATGCGGCGCAACCGCTGGCCGCCGCACATAATCTGGATTTTCTGGAGCTGGTCTCCACCACCGGAAGCATTGTGTCGTCCGCACAGTGGCCGGCGCGATTTCTTTATCAGGAAGACTGGGTGAAGCAGCGTGACGACTGGAACTCGCGGGAGCCTTTCCTGAAACGCGAGGACTTGCCTGCCGATACGGCGTTGGCGCTGATTTCGGTGCGTGTCGCCAGCCTGGGAGACAGCAGGGGCGATAGCAAATTGTATGTGATCGGCGGCGAAGCCCTCGACCGCGATTTTCTGTCGTCCTTCGTGCTGCCGGCGGGCATGCGCGCGCTGCTGTATCGCGAGCCGCAATCCATCGTCGGCGCTTCCGGCCCGCTGCCGCAGACCGCCGCGCTCGCGCCGCTGATCGACGCTCTTCGCAAACAACGCAGCGAAGTCGTGCGCACCGTCCAATGGACTGCCGACGCCGCCAGCGCCGAGACGTTCCACGCCATTCCGCTCATCGGCCCGGATGGCGATTTGATGGGGGCGTTTCTGGTGGGCAGTTCGCGCGCCGCGCAGGTGAACCTGGAGCGCTTCATGCTCCGCGTCGAAATCCTGGTGGCCATGGGCGGCATCCTGCTGGCGCTGCTGGTGGCGTTCTGGACCACCGCGCGCATCACGCGGCCCGTGGAGGCGTTGGCCGCCGGCGCCCGCGCGGTGGCCGCCGGCGACTGGCGCACACAAGTGGACGTACACGTTGGCGGCGAAATCGGCGCGCTGGCCGCCGCCTTCAACCGGATGACCCGCGAACTGCTGGAGCAGCGCGACCGCCTGGTGCAAGCCGAGCGCGTGGCCGCCTGGCGCGAGCTGGCGCGGCGCCTCGCGCATGAGTTGAAGAATCCGCTGTTCCCCCTGCAGATCACCGTCGAGAACCTGCAACGCGCGCGCGCCGCGCATCCCGAACAGTTCGACGAAGTCTTCCGTGAGAGCACTGCCACGCTGCTGGCCGAACTGGGCAAGCTGCGCGGCATCGTCGGCCGCTTTAGCGACTTCGCCAAGATGCCGCAGCCGCAACTAGAGACCGTGGATCTGAACGGCCTGGTGCGCGACAGCCTGAAGCTGTTCGAAGCGCAAATGCAGGCGGCCGGCGTGACCCTGCGCCTGGATCTCGCCGCGGACCTGCGCGCCGTCCAAGCCGACCCCGGCCAACTTGGCCGCGCCCTGCAAAACCTGGTGTTGAACGCCATCGACGCGATGCCCTCCGGCGGCACGCTGGCTATCCGCACTGCCGTGCATGAAGGCGGCGTACGCCTGGAAGTCTCCGACACCGGACAAGGCCTCACGCAAGAGGAATGCGACCGGCTCTTCACGCCGTATTACACGACTAAGACGCACGGCACCGGCTTAGGGCTGGCGATCGTGCAGTCGGTGATCAGCGATCATGGGGGGAAGATTGGGGTGCGGAGTGAGCCTAGTAAGGGCACGGTGTTTGTGATCGACCTGGCGTGATCCCGCATCTGTGTGCCGTCGATGCGTCCTACGACTACCTGCGCCAGGATCTCGCCGCCAGCCGCCGACGAAACCGCTACAACGGTCCCGATGCTTATCAGGTAAACTTCTCCGACGTCCCGAGCCGCCGTCAGATGTGTCGTCCTGCGGCGTAACGATTCAAAGTCATGGCGATGGGGGAAAGGGGCCTAATGACAGCAAATTGGCGATCTGGCCCATTCTGACGCTACCGCCCATTGAGGTCTGAAAGGGTGAATCTGATGAGGTGATAACCACAGTTCCAATCGCCGGGTAAGACGAGGAGCGAAGTTCGGCGATCTGCCTTTGAAGGTTTGTCTTTTCCTCTTGGCTAATCTCGAGTAGCGACACGGCCTTTCTCAACTCGTCTTCCTTTCCCCGAATCTCCGTCTCCTTCGCCAGCGCACTTTTCGCCTGCTCGTGCGTGTACTGGCTCAGAGCCTTAACGAAGGTACCCACCTCGTCCGCGCTCCCTGCGAGCCGGTTGAAAATGTTAAGAATTCCCGACAGGTAAGGATTATCCGACTGCCGAGGGTACCGCACCCGGTGGTCGATCTCACTCCATCCCTCTTCAAATATCGTGCGAACTTGGAGCTCAGCGTACTGCTTGCATTTCGTTGGTTGCAATCTGATCAGGTAGTGAATGCTTCGATAGCCCAGCTTGTGCTGTTGCACATTGAATCCCGCATCAGTAAAGCTCCTTAATACTGCTTCCTCATCCCCTGCCCGAAAATATGCGATTGGTGTCTCCTGCAAGTCCCATGTGTTAGTAACGAATTCGTGAATAGGCTTCCATTCGTCCTTGAAGAGGTGAAGCGCACGGATGCCAATCCGGTCGGTGATATGCTCGTCGTAAGAGGCAAGATCCACAATCAGATCCGGCCTCTCGATTCGCTTACGAATAATCTTGGCCACGAGGTGTTCCGCATCCTTAACCCGTACCTTAATCGAGTGCACAGCCGGCACCAGCTGCAATCGCTCCGAGATGTACGTTGCGGTGGTCTGTAGCTCGCTCACTGCCGTACGGTGGTGCTCGTATATCCGATCCAGAAGTGCCCAGTCCAAATCAGCCTGTTGAAAGTCCTCGGCTGTAAAGTTATACCGATCTAGGAAGCTCTGCTTTTCCATTTTCTTCGCGTCACTTTCATCCGTAATCAGTCGGTCTACACCGCACGGCTGATTCCAGTATACAACCGGCTAGTTCCGTGAACCGGCTTCCCACTGTAATAATACTTCGAGCCGACGGGGACTCTGGGCGGGCAGGAGTCGAACATCCCACTGACTAGGTGGATTGGCCGAACCAAGCCAAAAGGGTTGGCGCATCCGTCGGCATAGAGTACCGCCTCATGGTGCAAGCGGGGCTGCCGCCGCCGCCTGAAAGCAGTAACCGGAACCGACCGTTCTCACCGGTTTCGGGCCAGTGCCCCCATCGGACGAGACTGTTAGGGAGGCTGTCTTCGACGGTCGATAGTTCTGGCGACTCGCTTGATGGCCTTGGGCAATCTGGGTTCCCGGCCGAGCTACTGCGTAGCCTTATGGTAGTTGGGGAACGGCGGCTTCTCATACTTCGGCAGCGGGTGTTCCTTCAACTCTTGCAGAAGTACCTCCACGGCTTTCTCAAGCTGGGGATCGTGCCCCTGCCTGACTAAGGCCGGGTCGTACTCCACTTCAATGTCGGGAGGCACGCCATGGTTCTCGACATCCCACTCCTTCGATAAATTGTAGAAGGCCAGATTCGGCGCAGTGACGAATCCGCCGTCGATCAGCTCCGGGAATCCGAAAATGCCCACCAGACCGCCCCATGTGCGCTTGCCCACTAACTTGCCGACCTTCTGATTGCGGAACAGCCATGGCATCGCATCGCCGCCCGAACCCGCGTATTCATTGATGATCATCGCCTTCGGTCCGAAGATCTGGTTCTGCGGCGTGGTGAACTCCGAGCCATAGCGGGTCATGAAGAAGTTTGTCTGCGGGCGCTTCAGGTAGTCGATAATGTAATCGGCGATATCTCCTCCGCCATTGAAGCGCTCGTCGATCACCGCGCCCTCCTTCCCGATCTGCGCAAAGTAGTAACGGTTGAAATTCGCGTAGCCTTGCCCGGCGGTATTGGGAAGATACACGTAGGCGAGGCGCCCACCGCTCAGTTGGTCGACCTTTCGCCGGTTGTCGTCCATCCAGGCGCGATTGCGCAGATTGAATTCATCGGCAACCGGAACCACAGTGACTTCGCGCGAGTTGGCGCCCGACGGGTCGGGACCTACCCGGATGACGACGGACTTATCCGCCGTTCCTTCGAAGAATGCGTAGACGCTGTCCGGCGGCTGTAGGTCGCGGCCGTTTACCGCGAGCAGATACTCGCCCGCGGCGACATTCACTCCGGGCTGTGTAAGCGGGGCTTTCAGGGTCGGATTCCAGTTCTCGCCCCGGTACACGCGGGCGAAGCGGTAGCGGCCGTTCTCTATCTTGTAATCCGCGCCCAGCAAACCTCCGGGCACTTTCTTCACTTCGGGATAGGCGCCTCCACCGACAAAAAGATGGCCCACGGAAAGCTCACCCAGCATCTCCTCGAACAAATAATTGAGATCTTCACGGCTGGCGATGTTCTCCGCGTAAGGCCGGTATTTCTCTGCGGCGGCTTTCAGGTTCAATCCATGCGCGTTGGGATCGTAAAAGAAGTCCCGTTCGATGCGCCATATTTCGTGATAGATCTGACGCCATTCCGCTCTGGGATCGACGTGCATTTCCATGGCGTCGGTCTTCAGCAGTCCATCTCCCGGCTTTGGCGCCGCGCCAGACGCAGCAATGAACCATTTGCCACCCTGTTGAAAAAGCATCTTTTCGCCGTCGCCGGACAGGTCGAATGTTTTCACGCCTTCGACGATCTTCTCAGTCTTGCGGGACTTGAGATCGAACTTTTGAATGGTGTCGCCCGCCTGGTCCCGTAGCGTATCCAATACATCGCCCGCTTCGACCAGATATAGAATCCCCGTCTTGCCCGCCAGCAACCCGGTATAGTCGCGTTCCGCAATCGGCAGCGCCAAAATCCGCTGGTCGATATTATCGAAGTCGATGCGCACAGTGACCGGCTCTTTGTCCTTGTCCTTCTCTTTATCTTTTTCCTTAGCGGTGTCCTTATCGGTATCTTTGTCTTTGCCGTCTTTCTTGCTTGCATCGGCAGGCTTCTCATCGTCGCTTTCGGGCGCGGTGGGCGACGCATCTTCCTTGCGCAACACAACCACGTACACGCTGCGAGTCGCTTTGCGATCGATGCTCGACATATCCAGCCATGACGTCGAAAGGCCGCGATTGGTGCTCGCCGTGAAATAAAGATACTTGCCGTTCTTGTCCCATTGGGCGTAATTGGCATCGCTGAATCCGTCGGTAATCTGGGTCGACTTCCCACTGTCGAGCGAATACACGAAGACGGCGCGCAGGTGATTCTTCAGAATCTTGTTGTATGCGATCCACTTGCCGTCCGGCGACCAGGTCGGACTCAGATCGCGGAAGGGAGTCTGGTAGGTATCCGTGTCGATGAGTACCGGCTGTTTCTTCTCCAGGTCGATGTACCAGGCGTTCAGGCGGTTGTCCGTGTAGGCGATCTTCTTGCTGTCCGCCGACCAGGCCGGCTCGTAGAAGAACGCAGGCGGGTCTCCGAGGGAAATCTTTGTGACGGTCCCCAAGCCGCTTTGCGGACACAGGTGCAACTGGTACTCGCCGGATTCATCGGAGAAGTACGCGATCTGCTTGCCATCGGGGGACCAGGAAGGATCGCGTTCGGCCACGCCGGAGGTGTTTGTCAGGTCCCGGACGTCGCCCTTTTCTGCGGGAACGGTGAAGATTTCGCCGCGCGCTTCGAAGACCGCGCGGGCCCCCGTCGGCGAGATGCGGGCATTGACGATTTTTGAACCTACTTTCTGCATGGACGGGCGGACATCGGCGATATCGGCGGCGAGATGGATCTCGACCCTCTTCGATTTGCCGGATTTCAGATCGAAGAGATAGATGGCGCCGAATTGCTCATAAGCGACGTTCTCGCCGAAGGCACTGGCCCACTTGAGATCGAGACCGGTGTTGCGCAGGATCTGTTCCACCTTCCGGCTTGCGGGATCGTAAGAGAAGAGGGTGATGGGACCATCGCGGTCGGATAAGAAGACTACCTTGCCCGCGACCCACATCGGGTTCGAGTCGTTGCAATTCGTATTCGGGATCTTCTCCACCGACGAATCCGAGAGCCTGGCGATCCAGATCGGCGTGGTCCTGCCGCCCCGGTAGCGCTTCCAGATCCCATTCGCCGGAGTAATTGGCATGTAGGCGAGCCGCGTTTGATCGGAGGAGAAAGCGCCGCTCCAACCGGATGGCAAAGGGATGGATTCCGGGAAGCCGCCGGCGGCGGGAATCGAGAAGAGCTTGCTGAAGCGTGAATAACTCTCGCGATTCGAGCGGAACAGGATACTCTTGCCGTCCGGAGTCCAGCCGACCGGCGTATCGCTGCCCGGATGAAAGGTCAGCCGCCGCGGCACACCGCCGTTAACGCTCACGACATAGACATCGCGGTTGCCATCGTACTCGCCGCTGAAGGCAACTTCGGAACCGTCCGGAGAAAGGATCGGATTGGACTCGATCCCAGGTCCAGCCGTAAGACGCAAGGCGTCGCCGCCCGCGCGCGGAACGGACCACAGATCGCCCGCGTAGGAGAAAACGATCTGTGTCTTGCCGAGCGCCGGCTCGCTAAATAGCAGAGGCTGTGCGTTTTCCGCAAGAGCAAGACAGGGCACCAACACGATCGACAGCGCCAACAAACTCTTCATTACGGCTCCCTCGGCATAGTATAGTATGATTGCTGCGGTCCCGACGGGGTGCTTAACAGTTTTGGGGAAACCGCTCCCTGACGGTCGCGGCTCGGCAACAGTCGCGTTGATTTTCGCAAGGTTTACCGAGCCGCGACCATTAGGGAGCGGTTCCTTCGAGTCGGAAATCCCCAAAACCGGTTCTTCCGGGACGATTGGGAGTATACTGAATTTCCGTTTGTGCACGCGTTGGCACAGAAGGAGGACTCGTGGAGAAAACCATAAAGTCAATCGGCGGGATCGGCCTGCTGCTGGCCGCCCTAACCGGAACCGGGCAATCCCAAGCCACCAAGGCGCATGACCCGGGGCCGCGCGCCGGCGTCAGCGCCGGCGGCCCTATCGATAACCTGACACCCGGCGAACTCAAGCTCTTCAACGATGGCCAGGCCGTATTCGGGAAAACGGATACGGTCGCCGGAGATGGCTTGGGCCCGCGCATGAACCTGGACAGTTGTGCGGGATGCCATGCCCAACCGGCTGTAGGCGGGACGGGAACAAAGCCCAATCCGCAGTCTCAAATCATCAAGCGGCTAGGCCTTAAGAACACGCTGCCCTTCTTTATTACACCGGACGGACCAACCCGCGAAGCGAGGTTCCAGAGGACCAGTACGGGCGCACTCGACGGCGGCGTGCACAATCTATTCACCATCGTGGGAGCGGCAGGCGCCGGCGGCTGCCAACTGACGCAGCCGGACTTTGAGGCAAACAAGAAAAATGAGATCTTCAGGATTCCCACTCCGGTGTTCGGCGCCGGACTGATCGAACAGATTCGAGATACGGATATCCTGGCGAACCTCGCGAGCGAGGCGCCGGCAAAGCAGCGTCTGAAAATAAAAGGCAGATTAAATATCGTCGTTTCCGGCAATACCAGGACCGAGCAGACGCGAATCCAAGGCGTAACCAACAACAACGGCAACGATGGAACCATCGCCCGATTCGGCTGGAAGGCGCAGAATAAATCACTGCTCCTGTTTGCCGGCGAAGCCTACAACGTGGAGATGGGTATTACCAACGAGCTTTTCCAAACGGAACGGGAAGAGGCCTGTCCGAACGCCGCCGTTTTGATGCCCAACGATGGCACCAATACGAATCCCAATCAAATTGGCACTCCCAACCCCCCGTTCGACGTGCTCAGCGACATCGAACACTTCGCCGCCTTCATGCGCTTCCTGGCCCCGCCGAAACCCTCGGATGCGGTACCGGGGGGATCCGCATCCATCTCAAAAGGTAAGGCGCTCTTTAGTCGGGTCGGCTGCCACCTTTGCCACACTCCGGCGCTTACAACCGATCCGAACTCACGCGTTGCCGCACTGTCCGGTAAGACAGCGAACCTCTACTCGGATTTGGCGCTTCATCAAATGGGTAAGAACCTTGAGGATGGGATATCGCAGGGCGAGGCCGTCGGAGACGAGTTCCGCACCGCGCCGCTGTGGGGCGTTGGACAACGTCTCTTCTTCCTGCACGACGGGCGCACCACCGACTTGCTTGTGGCTATCCAGGAGCATCGCGGCATCAAGTCGGAAGCCAATGGGGTGATCGGGCAATTTGATCGTCTCAGCGAGAGCGACAAGCAGAATGTGCTCAACTTCCTGCGCTCCCTTTGAATTGGATATGCCCGATCTCTTCGCTCAGGATGAATGCGAATCCACCGCCCCCGCAAGTGCTGCCACCACCACGAGTATCGGCAGTGGAGCGATGGCGATACCGCAAGCCGCCGGCGCCGACGCGATCGACAGACCGGCTACGGACGACGCGACGAGCCACCGGCTTGGACGAGAGGACCCCAAGCGCAGGCGTTCGGGATTCGTATAAGTCGTGGCTTGATTGCCGAACACGATCGGGACGAAGGCCAACGCCTGGCGCATAGGGGCGCTGACTGTCGCGGGGGTCGCCATCAACATGGGAATGAGGATGGCGTGCCTAGTCATGACCAGGCCCGCCGCCAGGAAGAACGCCTTGACGAGGTTGTACTTTCCCTCGGGAAGGACGCCGGCGAACACCGTGAACTCTTCCGGCCGCACACCGTCCCGGACCGGTCCGGGTGGACAGACCTTTCCATCGAGACCTAGGCGCGAGCACGATTCGCCGCCGTGGCGGGGGCCTCGCCCGTCACCATCTGAGGAAACTGGACTCACGCGGCTTGCCGCCGCGCGACGAAACGGCGGACGCTTGCCCGATTGGAGCGCAGCGACGATCGGCAGAAGTGTATTGAAATATACATGGCAAACTTGAAGAACTTGACCGACACACCACTTGGAAAAATGGTCTTCGCGCGGCGACGGTCTAGTACCGGTCTGCTCCTCTAAACCTGCCGAAGATGCTACGCTGTTATTCATCCGCCGCCTATCAGCCAAGTGTTCGAACCCAACGTCAAAAGAGGTCAAATGCCACGGAAGTCCGCCACGCCCGGTTCTCGTCGTCCCATCGCGCGCCTCATCCCATTTACGGCATCTCTGCTCCTCGTGGCTCCGTGCCTCTTGGCCCAGCAACCACCGCCCGCGGAGCAACCCGCCGACCAACCGTATGTCGGCCGCTTCCTGGTCTACACCGGATTCATGTTTCTAGATAGCCCGAAGATCGGCCTCTTCGAACCCGGCATTCACGTCCAGGCCGGAATGCGCTGGTCGCGGCACGTCAGTTTGGGCTTCGATTACAGCCGCGGAACGGGCCCTACCACCGTAGGCTTGAATCAGGCCACCACCGCGCTGCAGAACCAGTTCGGTCCCCTGGTCTCGGAATTGATAGCCGCGGATCTGCTGCCTGCAAATTATGTAGCGGCCTTGCCCTTCACCTCGGTAACCCAGACCTTCACGGCGGGTCCCGAGTTTCCCTATCGCCGCTTCAAGCGCTTTACGCCTTATATCCGGCCTTCCGGCGGAATCATCAACGAGGTCGCCACAGCACATCCCGTGGATCACGTTACCCAACTCGTGGTGAACGCCATAGCTCCTACAGGCAAGGAGGAAGAGTGGACCGCATTTTACGGATTCGGCGGCGGCGTGGCCTTCAACGTCACCAAGCATTTCAGCTTGGTAGTGCAAGCCGACTTGGTGCACGATCACCTATTCCCGGATCTGCTGAAGGACGGCCGCAACACCATCCGCTTCTCGGTCGGACCCGGCTTCCAGTTCGGCAGCGACGTCAAGAGGAAGTGGGGCATTCCGGGCCATTGGGACTAGTTCCGGCCTCCAACTTCCAAATTAAGGCAAACTTAGCCGCTTTCCCAGCCAATTCAACCCTAACGTAAACCGGCCCCACCCGCCGATGTACTCACCAGACGTATGGCCAGACCTGGTGAACGCGGTTCGCAAGTCGTTGAGCTAGCCTTGGTGTTGCTGCCCCTGTGCGCGTTGGTGTTTCTGATCCTGGATATCGCGTGGGCATTCTACGTGAGGGCCACCCTGCAAAACGCGGTGCGCGAGGGAGTGCGGTACGCCGTCACCAGCCAGACTATGACTGGGATGGGGCAGGATGCATCCATCAAGGCCACCGTGCAGCAGAATGCCATGGGGTTGTTGTCCGGTACTACTGGCGCTGCATTGATCAGCATCCAATACTATCTGCCGAACACCCTGGCCCCCGTGTCGGGTTTGAATAGCAACCAGGGCGGCAACATCGTGGATGTCTACGTGCAGGGCTACAGCCTGCCTCCGCTGGGGCCGATCCTGCGGAGTCCCACGCCATTGTCGTTGGGCGCGCAGGCCTTCGACCGTATGGAAGGTTCCCCGGGAGGAGTGCCGCCGGCCCGCTGAGAGGGGCGGAAACTCTATGTGCAGACACTTCCGCACCAGCCAATCGGGCAGCACGATGATCGAATTCTGCCTGAGTGCGGTGCTGTGGACTACGGTCCTCATGGGGCTCTGCACAGTGGGAATGAACCTGATCCGGGCCTTGCAGGTCGAGCAAGTCTGCCGCGACGCGGGACGAATGTACAGCGCGGGGCTGGATTTCACGCAGGCCGGCAACCAGAACCTGTTGATCATGGTTGCGACCGGGTTGAACGTCACCACCAGCGGCGGCAATGGCGTGTTTGTCTTCTCGACGGTGGAATACATCGATACGCCGCAGTGCTCCAGTTGCGCGAACCTGGGCCAGTACGTCTTTATTCAACGCGTGGTGGTGGGCAACGCGAGCCTGCTGACAAGTCCCTTCGGAACTCCCGCCGCCGGTATTATAGGCGCCAGTGGGAATATTTCGTCCTCGAACTATTTGTCCAACGCTTCGGCGCGCGCAACCGGCTTCGGGAGCGTGGTCGCCCTGACGGGAGGCCAGGTAGCCTATCTGACCGAGACTTATTTCAGTTCGCCCGATTTCGCGTGGGGCAGCTACATGAGTGGAGCGGGAATATATGAGCGAAAGATCTTCTGAGAAACGGAGGGGCCGCCGGGGTATTGTGGTGATCATGCTGTCCATGATGGTGGCCGTCGTGATGCTGCCGCTGGTAGGACTGGCGGTTGACGGCAGCATACTCTATCTGGTGCAGGCGAAACTATCGGCGGCGGTGGACGCAGCCTCTTTGGCTGCCGCGCGATCGCTCAGCGTCGGCCTGGATATCTCCACTCAAACGGCCAGCGCCACCGCCACAGCCCAATCTTTCTTCACGGGCAACTTTCCCACCGGCTATTGGAACACCACCAACTTGTCCCTGACTACAGCCGTGGCGCAGACCGCGTATAAGACGCGCACAGTTACCATGCAAGCCAGCGTGACCGTGCCCCTCACCTTCATGCGCATCCTGGGCCAAACCGGATCCACGGTGGTCGCCCAGGGACAGGCCTCGCGGCGGGACGTGGTTATGATCGTCGTAATCGATCGCTCCGGTTCGATGCAGGCGGCCGGGGTCTGCGGCACCATGATCGCCGCCGCGCAGAACTTTGTCGGCTATTTCTCCAACGGAAGAGACGAGATAGGATTGGTCACCTTCATTGACGGGTACAACTTGTCGTATGCGCCCACGCTCAACTTCGATTCCAATGTCCCTTCTTTGACCACGGTGATCGGCCAGGTCAATTGTTTTGGCGACACGGGAACAGCGGGGGCGCTGAATCAGGCGTATGCGCAGTTGCTGGCCGTCAACGAGCCCGGCGCACTCAATCTGATTGTATTCTTTACCGACGGCCAGCCAAACGGAATCGCCGCCAATTTCCCGGTGAAGACCCACGCGGACACGCGCTACAATTCCTATCCGAACAACACCGCCAGTCTCACGAGTACGCCTGCCAGCAATTGCAGTAGCACCACTACGCTGCAGGGCGAAATGGCCTGGTGGCCGGCCGTGGATTATTCCGGCCCCCCGACTCCCACTGGAGACACGGAGGGTCTGTTTGCAGTCACCAGCAGTTCCGACAGTACGACCAGTGAACAGGTGGCCAGCGGACTCACGGGTTGCGCCATGGCTTCAAACCAGGGCGCCATGCGAAAGGACGTCGCATATATTCCGGCCGCGGATCTCTACCTTAATGCCGTTACCGGCTATCTGTCCTTCGCCAGCACCGATCTGTATCCCAGCGGGAATCCCTATGTGGGCCAGATCCGCGTTGATACGCCGACGGCCGTAGTCGGCGCATCCGTAAACGCCGCAGATAATCAGGCCACCGCCATCAGGAACGACCCCAACCTGATTCCCGTCATCTACTCCATTGGACTGGGAGGAACCACTTCGCAACCGATCGATGCGACCTTCATGGAACGTCTCGCGAACGATCCCAGAAGTCCCATCTACAATTCCGCCAAGCCCTCCGGGGAGTACGTTTACTCTCCCACTGCGACGGATCTCACCGGCGCCTTCCAGCAAGTCGCCTCCGAGATTCTGCGCATCTCGCAATAAGCCGCGCCGCGGCTACCGATTCCTGCGGAAAATCCGAAAGCCCCAGGCATCCAGCGCAAGCGAGGGCAGCGCCGGCCGCCGCACAGTCTCCACACCCGGCGTGACCTCGGTGAAGCCGGCTGCGGCGGCGTCCACCAGCCCCAGGAATGGCTGGTTCGAGAAGTTGATCGCCACCAGGAATTCCTCGCCTCCGCCCTTGCGTAGGTATGTCACGATGCGTGCATCGTCGGAATTGCGCAGCCACTCGGTTTCGCCCTGCTGGAGTGCCGGGTGCGCGCGGCGCAGTGCGGCGATCCCCGCATAAAAACGCGGGAACTCGGGCCGGCGCTCGCCGATTTTCCAGAACACGGGCAGCTTCTCGAATAGCGCGGGTGCGCCGGATTCGGCGGTGTCGCCCACTTCCATGCCCTCATACAGCAGCGGCACGCCATCCAGCGTGAACATGAACGCGGAAGCCGCCAGCGCGCCCCCCTTGCCGAAACGCACAATGGCGCGCTCTTCGTCGTGATCGTCGGATATGCGCATGTGCAGCGCGCCTTTGGGATATTGCGCGCGTTCGTCCTCCCATGCCGTGCGCAGATCGCGGGCCGTGGCGCCCCTGCTGAAAATCGCGGCCAGCGCACTATGCAGCGGCCAGGCGTAATCCAGGTCGAACGCCTTAGCCATCAGGGGCGGCTCGTGCGCTTCCGCCACCATCAGGATACCGGGCTTCAGCTTGTCCAACTCCGCGCGGGCGCTCTCCCAGAAGTTCACCGGCACCATGGAAGCCGCATCGCAGCGGAAGCCGTCCAGATCGAAGTCCCGAATCCAGTAGCGCAGCATGTCGATGATATAGGCGCGCAGCCGCGGATTCGAGTAGTCAAGGGCGGCCACATCCTCCCAGTCGGGAACGGGCGGGATGATCTGGCCGGCGGCGTTGTGCTTGTAGAATTCAGGCGTTTGCATCATCACGCTATCCCACGAGGTGTGGTTGGCCACGATATCGACGATCACCCGCATCTGGCGGCGATGCGCTTCCGCGACCAGGCGCTTCAGATCGTCCTTGGTACCGTAGTCGGGGTTGATGGCGTAGTAGTCGCGCACGGAGTAGGGGCTGCCGAGCGTGCCTTTGCGCTTCACTTGCCCGATGGGATGGATGGGCATGAGCCAGACCACGTCCACCCCAAGCTGCCGCAGGCGATCCAGCCCCGCGGTCACGCCGTTGAGATCGCCCGCCGGCGAGAAATCCCGCGGGAAGACTTCGTAGATCACGGAGCCGGACAGCCATGTGGGAGGCGCCGCCGGCGCCGCGAGGGAAGATAGACACAGCGCCACCAGGAGCGCGCAGGACGACTTGGTCATGGAGACTATAATACACGTGGAGGGACATAAATTGAACCGCATCGCGTTTCTGGCATGCCTGGGATGGACTGTTTGCTCTACCGTTTGCTTTAGGGTGGCCGCACAGGATGGCGGGCTGGCCGACCGGATCGGCGACACCGGCTTCGTGCAACTGACCGCCGGGAGTTTCCACAAACTCACGCCCCGGGAGCAGGCCCTGGCCTACTGGTTGAGCCAGGCGTCCATCGCCACCGATCCGATAATCTATGACCAGTTGTCGCGATTCGGGTTGCGGCAGAAGCGGCTGTTGGAGACGATCGTCACGCATCCCCAGGGGGTGACTCCCGGCGTGATGAAGAAGATCGTCGATTTCACCAAGCTATTCTGGGCCAACAAAGGAAATCACAACGAGCTCACATCCCAGAAATTTCTGCCGGAGTTCACGTTCGAGGAATTCAAGGCCGCCGCGGGGCCCAAACTGGTGACGGAGGTAGAGGCTCTCACGGACTCGCTGTTCGACCCGGATTTCGAGCCTATGATCACGGCCAAGAGCCCCCGCGGCGCTCTCGATATTTTGCAGGCCAGCTCCAACAATTTCTATTCGCCAGGACTCAGCCTGGTGGATATTCGGGGCTTTCAGGAGCAGTATCCGTTGAACTCGCGGCTGGCAAAAATGCCGGACGGCAAGTTAGTAGAGGAGGTTTACCGCGCCGGCACGCCGGATGGCAAGACGCCGCCGGGCCGCGATGCGGAGTATCTAGGCAGGGCGAACCAGGCGCTGGAAAAGGCGCGCGCATATGCCGATCCGGCGCAGGCCAAGGCGATTGCGTCGCTGATCCGCTTTTTTGAAACTGGCGATCCGCACGATTGGGTGCAGTTCGGCATCGAGTGGGTGCAAGACAATCCAGTGGTGGATTTCGATAACGGTTTCATCGAAGTCTACCGCGACGCGCGCGGGGCCAAGGGCAGCGCGCAGAGTTTTGTCACGGTCACCGACGAAGCCCTTGCCGGCCGCATGCGCAAGCTGTCGGACAACGCCCAGTATTTCGAAGATCGCGCGCCTTGGCTGCCGCAGTACAAGATGCAGGGCGTGAAGCCGCCGGTGGCCAAGGCCGTGGAAGCGTTGGTCGAAACGGGCGATTTCCATGTCACCACCATTGGCGACAATTTGCCGAATGAGAACGAAGTACATGAGAAGTACGGATCGAAGAGTTTCATGTTTACCGGCAGCAGCCACGCCTTGGATCACGCCATCGGGTCCGCACCGTTGGAAGAGTTCGCGGCGTCTCCGGATGAGATCGCTCTCGGGAAAAAATATGGCGACGAAGCCGAGGACCTGATGACCGCGCTGCACGAAGTCATTGGCCACGGGTCCGGCAAGGTGAGCCCGAAGCTGACGCATGAGCCCAGTTACTATCTGAAAGAATATTACTCCACGCTGGAGGAGGCGCGTGCCGACCTGATGGCCCTATGGAACGCCTTCGATCCCAAGTTGCAGGAACTTGGGCTGATCTCCAGCCCGGACGTGGCCAAGGTTATGTACAACAACGCGGCGCGCGTGGCGTTGATGCAACTGCGGCGTATTCTGAAGGGCGACACTATCGAAGAAGACCATCAGCGCGACCGCCAGTTGATCGTGCGGTACATCATGGATAAGACCGGCGCCATCGATCGGATCGAGCGCGGCGGTAAGACTTACATCGCGGTGCGCAGTTACGAGAAGATGCGCGTGGGCGTTGGCATGCTGCTAGCCGAGCTGATGCGCATCAAAGCGGAGGGTGACTACGACGCGATCAAGGCCCTGGTGGACCGTTACGGCGTGCATTTCGATCCGAAGCTGCGCGATCAGGTAGTGAGCCGTTATGCGAAGCTGAGTATTCCGACCTACTGGGCGGGCATCAATCCGCAACTGACGATGAACGCCGGCAAGGTCGCGATATCCTACCCGCGCGACTATATGCGGCAGCAACTGGAATATGTGGGGCAGGCTGGCAGCCTGCGCGGGACTGCTAGTCCCGCCCGCCCGTAAGCTCTAACCCCGTAATAGGTACACGAATGAAGGTGGGCTTGTAATCGTTCGCGCACACCAGGTCGGCGGGATCGCCGGCGTTCACATTATACGAAACCAATATCCCGGCGCTAGAGGGAAATTCAGGATGCGCCTTGGGATCGTAGGTATACAGCGTCCCCGCCGAGCAGCCGGGCGCGCCGGTCTCAGGCGTAGTATAGACCACCGTGCGGGTAGTCCACGGACCTTGCGGGGTACAAGAGTAGTAAGTCGTTACATATTCCCAGCCCGGGTATGGCGGGTTTTGCGGATCCATCCCAGTCATCAGGAAGAACGGACCGGTGGCCGCGTCCAAAAGGTTCACGCTGTATTCATTGGTGATGGCAGGCACGCCGGTCATGGGTGTTGCATTGGATTGCCCGGACACCCAGGCGTGACTGGTGGCATTCCAGTATTGCCACTCACTGGGATCGGTCAGATCGCTAAGCGCGGAAAAGCGCGCGACGTACGGCAGTTTGTTCGCCGTGCCGGGGTCCATGATCCCATAAAGATAGAAATATGCGCCCACCTTGAAAAGGCGGGTGCCCCACTCGATGGTAAGATCCGGCAGCGCGATGGGCTGAATGGATTCGAGCTTCATGCTGGGGTATGAAATCGTCGCAACCGAATTGCCCACAAACTGGAACACTCCGGTCCATTCCAGCAGGAGAACTTTGATCAAGTAGACGCCGGGCGAGGTTTGGATCGCGATGCCGTCTCCGGGCCAGAACCAATCGGACGAATTGGTTGGCGAAAAAAAAGAACTCGTCTTGGGCGGATAGCCAACCGTGGTGAGGGTATTGGTTGTCTGGTCCTGAATGGTGAGGGAGTTATGCGCTTGGAACAAGGCGCTCGAGCGGAGACGGGTTTGGGGATTCACCGTACCGATGAAAGAATCCGACCAAATCCACAGGTTTTCGCCGTTCGGCAGGAGCAACGAATACGTGCCGTCCGCGCCGGTCCAGCCGGGACCGTTTTGGGTGAAGAAAGTATCGAAGGTGGTGTCGGGCGTTCCGGCGCCGGGCGCGGGCGGCAGCGTGCATTGGGCGGACAAGCCGGCAAGGGCGCAGAGGAAAATAGCAGCCGTTCGGGATATCAAATCGGGCATCTTGATCGCAGTATATCAAGCAGCCGCCGTCTGAGATCTTGGTCCTTGCTACAATGCCAGTTGTAGTACTGGAGCGCCGCTAGTCCGGTGTAGCGGCATCGGCTTGTTGAAAATTCGCGAGGTATTGAAGGCGCTTAAGCAAGATGAGTGGATGCTGAAGAACCGGAAGGGAGCCATCGCCAGTTCGTCCACCCTCTTGAAGACTGGAAAGTGACAGTGGCGGGACACGGGTCCGACGACGTGCCGCCAAAAGACTCTCAAGTCTACTGAAACAGGTGCGTCTAAAATGAGCAAATACTTGGTTCGTTTTGAAGAATCGAGTACCGGCTACGGAGCGTACGCTCCGGATCTCCCTGGCTGTGTGGCCACGGGTCGCACGCTGCAGGAAACCAGAGATCGCATGACGAAGGCTGTCGAGATGCATCTATCGGCGATGCGTGAGGACGGGGATGAGATCCCCCAACCGTCGCACTTCGAACTGGTGGACGTGGCCTGATGGAATTCAAGATAATCACAGATTGGACCGTTGAGGACCTTACCAGGAGTTGGATTGCAGGAGAAATGCGAACCAATCCGGAGTACCAGCGCGGCGCCAAGTGGAGCCTGCCTCAGAGACAATCTCCGATCGATTCTGTCTTCCGTTCTTCGAGACTCTCGATGCCAACGTCCGGCTGGCTGGAAAGAAGGAGAGCGAACCCGAATTTACGGTGCCATTTAGGTTGGATTCAAGCGACGAGGATGAGGATCCATTCGGTCAAAAGCGCCAGTTCGTTGCCCAACTGCTGCTCCTCTACCTCACGCGCGAGTCGGACTCGCTGAATCTCGCCTGCTTCAGGATTTGAGCAGGTCGCCTAATTTTAGGCTGGATCTTGCACTCGCTGGACCGGGACACTACCTGCGCAATGCTGAGCACAGGCTACTCCCGGGCCGGTCAACCTCGGGAAAAAAGATTCAGGACTACTACGGTAGATGGCGCGCGGGGTTGCCCGATGGGATCGGCGTGCGCCTGGACCCCAGGCGCGCCTTTAGCGATGAGCAAAAGGCGGAGATGCGGAAACACGATGGCGCCAAATGCCAAATGTGCCAAAAGGATCTCGGTCTTTCTCCGGTCGAGGGCGACATTATTCACTGGCTTGGCGGGATGGCGGCCCGACGGAGATCGAAAACGGCCGGTTGGTTCACCAGACCTGTCACGGGCGAGGACGGCCGGCCGCATCCGTCGACATCGATGGTCCCTTCGAGATCTGAACGTGCCTCCAGAGCGCGGCGTCTAAAGTTTGGTACACTGGTTGTTTCACTGGCGGAGCACGGATAGCAGAAGTGCGTCGCCGCAAGTCCGGACGGGTGGCCGAGCGGCTAATGGCAACAGACTGTAAATCTGTCGCTCCTTGCGAGCTACGGAGGTTCGAATCCTCCCCCGTCCACCAGAACCGTTTAACGGGCCGTTGTAGCTCAGTTGGTAGAGCGCGTCCTTGGTAAGGACGAGGTCACCAGTTCAATCCTGGTCAACGGCTCCAGCATTTCCCGTAGCGAATCCGTCCGGAAGGCAAATTCGAAATGGCAAAGGAAAAATTCGACCGCAGCAAGCCGCACGTGAACATCGGCACGATCGGGCACATCGATCACGGCAAGACCACGCTGACGGCGGCTATCACCAAAGTGCTGGGCAAGAACAACCCCAAGGTGAAGTTCCGCAGT
>DATNMW010000422.1:0-2443 GCA_035602155.1 Bryobacteraceae bacterium
TAGCGATCCCACACTTACCGCCCACGTGTAGATCCCGCTGCCGCCGCTGGCCATCAAGGTGGTTGAGTAGTTCACCCCCACCGTCCCCGTCGGCAACGGCGAACTGGTGGTAATCGCCAGCGCCGGAGGATTGATGGTGAAACTGCCCGCCTCTATTTGTATACCAGTCGCCACCTGCACCAATTGCGGCCCGGAAACCGCCGCATTGCCGATGGCCAATTCCGCCGTGGCGGTGGTCGCGCTAGTCACTGTCACCGGCCCAGGCTGCCCCAGCGCCGCGCCGCCCACCGCGATATAAGGGCCAAACGAGGCTACCGTGGATCCCTGCAGAAAGTTCGTATATAGCCCGGTCAGTGTCACCTGCTCGGATTGGCCGATGTTCCCCGTGTTGGGCGCTACCGTGACGGTGGCCGCCGGGTTGACGGTCAAAGACGCGCTGTTGCCGCTGGTGAACGTGGCGGACGCCGTCGTGGCGCCGGCGATGGAGACTTGACACGGCGTGGGACTCGCCACCACAAACGTGCCCGCCGGGATAGTGAAGGTCACGCTCTCCGTGCTGCCGAACAGGGGTTGCACCGTGGAAGCTGCGAACGTGGCCGGAGCCGGACCGGAGGACACCGCGGTAAGCGTGACCGCAACATCCTGGGGCAGGATTGTTCCGCTGGGAAAACCGGCACCGATTAGCGTGACCGTGGTCACGCCAGGCTGGGCTGCGCTGGGCGAAGCCACCGGGGTCAACGTCACTACGCTCTGCGCGTGGAGCGCGGCCAGCCCGCAGTGCAGGGCCAGCACTGCCAGCTTCCAAATCTTCATATGGGCCATCGGCTAAGCCAGCGCCGCCTGAACACCGTCACGGCTAGTAATCCCAGCGGCAGAGAAAGCAGCGTGCCGGGCTCGGGCGCCGCTCCCGTGGAAGCCTCCGCGTAGATCGGAGAGAAGTCCACACCGGCCGTGAGCAGCCCGCCGGAAGACGGCGTCAGATCCACTGCAATCGACGGCGCGGCTATGAAAGTCGACCCGTCGGATAAGGTGAAAGTTGTCTGGCTTAGAGTTCCCGTCAAGGTGGCCGAAGTGAACTGCCAGGAGCCGGGAAACTGAACCACAGGGCTGCCATTGGATTCCAGCAACTCACCCGGAGCGATGTTTCCCAAGTCGAAAGTCTGCTCCGACCCGCCAGAGAGGAATGCGGTCAGCACCACGTTGTCCAGCGAGAGGCTATCCGCTACGTATGGGGGCCCGGCCAGCGGGCCATATACCGGACCGGTGAAATTGTAGATGTCAAACGCGGAGATGCCGGGACTGCTATTGCCGGCGGGAATCACAATGTCGAACGAAAAGAGGCCCACAACAACTCCGGACTTGGCCGCGGGCATCCACGCAAGGCCCAGCAGCACGGCAAGCACAATGTGACGCTTCAAGCATCCCCCTGGATCGGAACGGTATCTCAGCATGTTAGTATGTTCCGATACATTCCGCAACCTGTATAGCGCCAGCCGTAAATTCTTTATGAAGTCCTCACGCCGCCAATTCCTTTCCTTGCCGGCCCTCGCGGCGGGCCAGACCTCCGCGGCGCATGGTACGAAAATCGTTTGTGTAGGCGGCCATCCGGACGATCCGGAATCCGGCTGCGGTGGAACCTTGGCCCGCTATGCGGCGCTGGGCGCCAGCGTCACCATCGTCTATCTCACGCGGGGCGAAGCGGGAATTCCGCGCAAATCGCACGACGAAGCCGCCGCCATCCGCTCGGCCGAATGCGCAGCCGCCTGCCGGATCCTGGGGGCCAAGCCGGTCTTCGCCGGCCAGATCGACGGCGCCACAGTGGTGGATAAGGCCGCCGCCGAATCGCTGCGCGCCCTGATCTTCGCCGAAGATCCCGACGTGCTCTTCACGCAATGGCCTATCGATACGCACCTGGACCATCAGGCTGCCGGCACGCTGGCCTATCGCGCCTGGCTGGCCGCGCGCGGGCGCTTCGAATTGTATTATTACGAGGTCGATCTGGGCGCGCAGACCATGAGTTTTCATCCCACCGATTACGTGGATGTGAGCGGCGTCCGCGACAAGAAGAAAGCCGCCCTGTTCGCCCACAAGAGCCAGGATGGCGAGCGCATCTACCGCGAATTCCACGAGCCGATGGAGGGCTACCGCGGCCGCGAATCCGGGTGTGGCGCGGCGGAAGCTTTCGTGCACCTGGCGCGCGTCCACAGCGGCACAAAACTGCCCGGCCTCTGACATCGCGGATCTGTAGGCGCCTTTACCGGGCGGTCCACCCGCCATCGATGAGCAGGGTATGGCCCGTTATCAGCGACGCCGCCGGAGAGGCCAGGAACACCACTGCGCCAGCCACGTCCATGGGCTCGCCGATGCGATGCAGCGCGGCTATGCGCTCCACCACGTCGGCGCGGAAAACGGGATCGGCCAGCGCCTCCTCGGTACCCGGCGT
>DATNMW010000423.1:0-71150 GCA_035602155.1 Bryobacteraceae bacterium
GCCGGGAGATTTCACACCAAACTTAGAGAACCGCCTACACACCCTTTACGCCCAGTAACTCCGAACAACGCTCGCTGCCTACGTATTACCGCGGCTGCTGGCACGTAGTTAGCCGCAGCTGCTTCTGCAGGTACCGTCATGTTTCTTCCCTGCCGAAAGAACTTTACACCCCGAAGGGCTTCATCGTTCACGCGGCGTCGCTGCATCAGGGTTGCCCCCATTGTGCAAGATTCCCCACTGCTGCCTCCCGTAGGAGTCTGGCCCGTGTTTCAGTGCCAGTGTGGCCGTGTGCCCTCTCAGGCCGGCTACCGATCTTCGCCTTGGTGGGCCGTTACCTCACCAACTAGCTAATCGGCCGCGGGCTCCTCTCCCGGCGCGGCTTTGCTTTCACAAAACCGCTTTCCTTGCTAAAGCTTATACGGTATTAGCGCCGGTTTCCCAGCGTTATTCCGTACCCGGAGGTAGATTACCCACGTGTTACTCACCCGTACGCCACTTTACTCACGAGGTTGCCCCCGCTTTCTCGTTCGACTTGCATGTGTTAAGCGCGCCGCCAGCGTTGATTCTGAGCCGGGATCAAACTCTCGTTTGAATTGTTAGTTTAATCGCCCCGACTTTTACTCAGAGACTGACGAATGTTTCTTGTGCATCCAACCAGATTGTCAAAGATCTTTGCCGATAGTCGAACGCATCCTTGCGGAAACGCCCGCCACCGGCAGGCCTCGAAACTTGTCGGCCACACCCGCGCAAAATCGCGCATGCGCAGCCCAAAAATGAAAGCTTTTGAAAAAAGAACTACCAGGAAGGCCGTATTCCGCTCCGGCGGTGGCCCGCCCGGAGTTTTGTTACCATTCCTTACAAGAGGACCTTAAGCCTTTATACCACATCGCCAGACGCGCAAGCAAATCCACACGTCAAACGCGGCTAGACCCTCAAATTCGGCGACTTCCTCAGAATATCAGAACCGTTACAGACACGCAAGCCCGTTCTGCAATATTTTTGTGCCAGCCATCACACCCCACGGCAACCCGTTCGGTTTAGTTTTTAGTTTCAGTAGGTTACGGACTCGTGGGCCAAGCGTGGCGCCAGGAAATAAAGTTGCGCGGACGCCGCGGAGCAACCTCGCCGCAGAGGAACGCAAAATCAGGCAGAATCCCATGTCATTTGTTTTCATCTGTTTCAAAACCTACCTATAATGAAGATGTGGCTAGCCTAGCACCCCTGAATGGTTTTGTGGTCCTGTGGTGCCTGGCTTCCGCCGCCGGCGCGCAGGCCTTACCCGACATCCTCTCCCGCGTTTCAGAGGAGGCGGAGGTCTTCCGCCGCGTCGCCCCGCAAGTCCTGGCCGAGGAGACTTTGACCCAGCGCGCACTGAAAGCGCCTCCCCGGTTTCACCCCCGCCTGGGATCGGCCGCGGCACAGCCGGCGATCGCCGAACGCCAGACCCGCGAGATCGTCTCCGAATACAGCTTCGGCGCCTTCAAGGACGCACCCGAATCGTTGCACGAGTTCCGCCAGTTGATTTCCGTGGATGGCCAGGCCGTCTCCGCCGCCGCGGCCGCCCGTCATTCGCTGGCCTTGGGCCTGACGTCCAGCGACGACCACGCCCGCAAGCGCATGCTCGAAGACTTCCAGAAGTACGGGCTGACCGACGCCGCGGTCGATTTCGGCCCGCTGCTGCTGCTTTTCACCAGGCGGCAGGCGGGCCACTACCATTTCGAGCTTACCGGCGACGGCCGCATCGGCGCGGACCAGGTCAAGATCGTTTCCTACACTCAGATCTCAGGACCCGGCCGCATGCTGGTCTTCCAGGGGCGCAGGGCGACCCACCAGCCGATTCAGGGCCGCATCTACGCGCGCGTGCCGGACGGCGTGCCGCTGCGCATTACCATCGTCGCGAGCCGTGTCGAGAGCCGTCCGAACGGCAAGAGCACTTTCCGCGACGAAGCGGTAGTAGACTACACGCCCAACGCGCAAGGATTCCTGGCGCCCGCGGCCGTTACCCATAGAGCTTTCGCGGGCGACCAATTGCTGGTGGAAGACGATTTCCGCTATAGCACTTTCCGCAAATTTGGCGCGGATGCCGAGATCAAGTTTGACGTGCAACAATAGTGATTCCGATGGCCCGCCAACGCGCCTACCTCCTGATCACGGTCTTTGCGCTGCTGCTGGTGCTGTTCCCGTTTCTGTTCTGGTACATGACCTGGTTCGGCCGCAAGCTGACCGACGCCGAAGTTGGCGAGTACCTGGCCGATCGCGCCAAGCCGCGGCATGCGCAGCACGCGCTGGTGCAAGTCGGAGAGCGCATGGCACGCCGCGATCCGGCTGCCGCGCGCTGGTATCCGCAGGTGGTCCAGCTGGCCGCAAGCCCGATGATTGAGCTGCGGCAAACCACCGCCTGGATTATGGGACAGGACCACACCTACGCGCCCTTCCACGAAGCGCTGCGGAAGCTGATTGCCGATCCGCAGCCCATGGTGCGCCGCAATGCCGCGCTGGCGCTTTCAAACTTTGGCGACCCGGCCGCGCGGCCCGAACTGCTGGCCATGCTGCGGCCGTACACCCTTGTCTCCTCCGCGGCCGGCATCGTGGAGTACCGCCTGAAGTTGGGCGAATACGTCAACCCGGGCACGTTGATGGCGCACGTGGGAGGCATCGAGCAGCGCTCTCCCCTGTCCGGCGAAGTGCGCGATTTGAGCCGCCACAGCGGAAGCACGGTGGGCCCCGGCGATCCGCTGGTCGAGATTTCCGCGGACAAAGAGCATGCCTGGGAGGCCCTGCGCGCGCTATATACGATCGGCACTGGCGACGACCTGGAGGATATCCAGCGTTACGTTCGGGGCGTTCCCGGTATGCCCGAGAAGGTCCAGGAGCAGGCGCTGCTGACGGTGCAGGCAATCAAGAGGCGCGGGACCCGGTGACGCGGAGACGCGGAGGGCCGGTATTTCAGGGCCAGACGACCGGTACAGTACGGTTCTCCGTTATTGAACCAGCACGATAGGCGCCTGCCAAAACGCCGCCTTCTGCCCGGCTGGGTTGAGTATAGTCACCTGGCAGTCGTACTTGCCGGGCGGAAGATCGGTGAGCGCAATGCCGAACTCGATGGGCATTGTCTTTAGCCGGTTCGCAGCACCGCTTTGCACCTCGATCGGCTGGGTTTCTAACGCTTTCTTCTGCCCGGCATAAAAGCTCACAAACGCGACAAGCGGCTGCACGCTGGCCGCGTCCTGTTCATAGGCCTGCAGATAGACGTACATTTGGCGGGTCTTGCTGAAGACCCGCGTTACGCTGGGGATCAGCTTAAGGCCGTCGCGGACCAAAGGGTTGGCCGTCTCGCTCCGGTCCTTGCCCTTGACGGCGTTGTACAAGGCATCCTTTAGGTCCACGCGCTGGCTGCTTAACACCACGGAGCTGATGGGGATGCGCTTGTCTTCCTTGTTCAGGTTCGGAATGAGAAACGCAGTTTGATATGTCCCGATGCGGCCCGTTTCCGCGTCCCGCGCCAGGAACTTGATGAGGTATTTTCCGGGCAGTATGGTGAAGCCGGCGTCGTACTCGATGGGGCGCTTCACTAACTCGGCGGCCGTGGCATCGCTCAGCCTGATGTCCACCTTATCGCGCACATTGGTGATGGTGGTGCCGTAGTTGTCCTTGATTTCGCCGACGAAATCGATGAGCGTCCGTTCGGCGCCGCCGCGCTTGGCCAGCGCCAGCTCCCGGCCCGGAATCTTGACCACGATCGGCACGAAGTATTCGTTGTGGTTCAACTGGAAGTAATCCACTTCCATGGCGATGGTGAGTTCCGTAATCGGGTCGGGCAGCATCAGCGCATCTTCGAGCTGGCGCTCTTTGTCGGCGGCCGTGAACTTGGCGAAGACTTTGCCGGCGAAGTAGCCTTGGCGGTAGTCCAGGTTTGCCGCCAACTCCCCGTTCAGCGCGATTTTAATGCGGCGGAACTTGCCGTCCTGCCCGGTGTTGGTGGTGTAGTATCCGATGATGTAGTAGCTGGAAATGGATTGCTCCGCCTGCACGATCCCCTTGGCCAGGTCGTTATAGTCGAGCAGCGCTTTGCCACCGGTGTCGGAAGCCAGCGCATAGAGCGTATCTTGCGATTGTTGCAGGTTAGTAGTCACTGCCAGGGCCGCCGCGCCGGAATACATGCCGGCGTTGCCGGGCGATCCCATGGTGGCGTCGCCCAAAGGGGCGTGCGCTACCAGACCGCGCGCGTCGATCGGCCAGAACGACACGCCGGCGCGGATGGCGGCATTAATGGTGGCACGCAGTTGCGCCTGATTGTTCAGGCCATTCAGCCGCAGGCCGCTGGCGAAGTAAATCAGGGACTTCTTCTCGTTGAGCTGGCCTAACATAATAGCGGCGGTTTGCAGGGCGGACAACTGCCGGTCGGTATTGAAGATGTTGAACTCGCTATCGTCCTGGCCGAAGGCGGCTCCGGTATCGGGAGAGCTGGCGTCGTCGGTGGAGTAATCCATACCTTGGCCTTCCCCGACGATCATGGTTTGGACGATGCTCAGAAGGCGGTCATGATCGCCGGTGAAGTCTTGCAGGACGTCGACCGCACCGCCGGTGTAGCGCAGGATGGCCAACAGGTCCGCGGGGGTCATCTGGGTGCTGATGAATTTTGCCGCGGCGGCGAGCGCGCGGATTTGGTCTCCGGGAGGCATCGCGCTCATGTCGAAGTAGAGCGCCAGCAGGCGTCTGTCTTTGTAACGGGAGTTGCCGGGCGTGTCGCGTGAAATTTGCGTTCGCCCCAGCTTGTCGTAGATATGAATATGTTCCGGTGCAGACTCCGCGGGCGCGGCGCCTGGGGTTTGCGGCAGGCTTTGATGTTCGAAGAAACGAATTTCTTGGGCGATGCCGTTCTCGGTAACGGCGAAATCCTTGGCTGTCAGTCCTTCGATGGGGCTACCTTTCTTGTCTGTTACGACTACGGATTCCACCACTAATTGCGAGTTGGCGGTGAACGTGACCGTGCCGGCGCCTCCAGACGGCGTGTTCTGGCCGATTTGCTGCGCCAGGACAGTCACTGCCGCCAACAGCAAGTAAATTGGAGGGCGGCCAATCCATCTTGCAGGCAGTGCCGCAGCCACCTTTATAGGCGGCCAGAGCCGGCTGAAAGCCGGCTGCGGGCAGGATTGCCCGCCCTCCGATTTGTGTAGAGTCCCGTCGCGCATGGGTTAGAACCTCAAGCGCAGTGTGGTTTGCATACTGCGCATGATATTGGCCGCGGCGGGCAAGCCGAATTGCGTACTGTTCTGGACGATGTCCCAGGAAGTGTAGGTGACATGGTTCAGCGCGTTAGTGGAATCGACGCGCAAGTCGAGATTGAGCCGGTCGCTCACCCGGAAAGTGCGGCCCAGTGAAGCGTTTAGAGTAAACTGAGCGGGTCCGGCGACGGAATCGCGTCCGGCATTGCCCCACTGGCCCGGCAGAGGGGCGATGTAAGACGCGGAACTCAGGGACGGGCCGCCCGTGTAGTCGGGCCGGATGGCGCCTGTGAATCCTGTGCCCGGTACGGGGGCCAAATAGATAGGAGTCTCAGGCAGGCCGCTGCCGGCGGTGATCGTACAGGCGAAGTTCCACTCCTTGAAGAGCGCTCCCTTCCAGCCGGTTAGGAGCGTTCCTCCGCCGGTTCCCATGCCGGTGGTGTACTGCATCTGCAGGCTGAGCAGATGCCGCTGATCGAAAGTCGATAGGCCGCGTTCCGCGCTTAGGTCAAGCCAGTTCTGGGCGATGGCCAGATTTGACGGTCCGGTTGCGCTGGACGGCGATGATCCGGAAGATGCGGCGGTGGGCATGTTCTGCCCGATGGCGCTGGCTCCCTGCCCTCCCAAGGCTGCGTCGTCGTCGATGGATTTCGAGAAAGTGTACTGCAAGATGCCAGTGAATCCGTTGTGCAATCTACGCCGCAGTTGAATCTGACCGGCCTCGCGCGTCGAATTGCCATTCGAAGTCATGTAAGCGAACCCGGCCGGGCAGGCGGGACACGGATCCACCGGGCCACTAGGATAAGTATTGGGCAGGAATTCCTGCGGCCCGCGCGTGCCTTTGATGCCCAGATACGTGGCGGTCATTTGCAGCGAACCTGGCAGATCGCGCTGTACCGAGAGTTGCCAGTTCTGCGCATATCCGGGGTGGAAATTCGGATCGATGCCGAAGGTGTTGCTGGTAATGGATGGCGAAACGACGAAGCCATTCGCAAGTGTCAGCGGATCGGCGGCGCTGTTTTGCACGCTCAGGGTCTTCGATAGAGGCGGTTGCTGCGCCATCTGCACCGCGATTGTCTGATAGACGGAAGTGTCGTAGTAGATTCCATAGCCCGCCCGAACCACCATCGACGAGCCGGAAATGGGACGCCAAGCGAGGCCCACGCGCGGCTCGAAACCGCGTTTATCGGGACGCACCAAGGAACTCGGATATCGCTCGTTGGTAAGTGGACCGACCGGGTCGCTGGGCACTACCGGCGCTACCCCCGCAAAGGCCGGAGCCACGTCCAGATTCACCAAACGGCCATACAGCTCGGTAATGGGAGCGCCATACTCCCAGCGCACCCCCGCGTTCAGCGTCAGTTCCGGACTGATCCGCCAATCGTCATTGACGAATGCATCGTAGACCGATTGCCGGAAATATTTATCGGCGTTGCCGAAGGCGATGGAACTGGCGTCTGGAATGCCCAAAAGAAAATCGGCAAAATCGGAGCCTGGGGCGCCGCCAGTGGCGTCACCGGTAAAGGTGAAAGCCCCCCGTGGATTCTGTTGCGACAGGTAATTGAAGTCCTGCCGGCGGAAATCGGATCCAAACGCGATATTGTGAGATCCGCGAATCCACAGCAGGGAATCCGACAACCCGCTGGTCTGATTGCGATCGAACGAGCTTTGCGCATCCGACAGACCCGCGATGCCGCTCGCGAAAGTGAGACTCGGCGGACCCCAGTTCATGGGGTTCTGGTCGTTGCCCGAAATCCCCGCGTTCCCCGAGACATTTTCGCGGTCTTCGAAATAGGGTGTGACGTGGGTAGCCAACCGGCTGAATTGGTATCCCAGATTCAGGAACCAGCCCCGATTCAAACGGTGCGACCAATTGACGCTGGTATTGATCCCGAGCAGGTCGGTGGTATCCAGGAAACCGAACAGATTCGGAGTGTCCGTGCGCATGCTCTGAAACGCGAAGCGGCCGTAGATCTGGTCCTTCGGACCCAGTGTCTTATTGAAGCGCGATTGTAAGGCGTCCTGATGCGCGGCACTTAGAATGGGGATCTGATAGTTATAGCCCGCGTTGCCTGTGAAGTTCGGAAGCGGGTAGAAACTCAGCAAGGCTTGCGCCTGAGGGCTGATCCGGTTCTGCGGAATCAGGTTGCCGGGGAATGGCGCCCCGGTGGTGGGATCGAGGATCGGGCTCGTGAATGCGCCGTTGCGTTCCGCCAGGTCCGGCATCAGGCCCGATAGCGTGGAGGCGTTTCTGTTCCGGGTCCACTGATACGCCGCGAAGATGTACGGAGGGCGTTTGAAAAGACGGCCAATTTGTAGCGGACCGCCCAAGAAGGCCATGCCTGTCAGCCGGTTATAGGCTAGCTTCGGCGTGTTCTGGCCAGTCAGGGAAAACTGCTGCGCATCCAGCGCCGAGTTATCGAGAGTCAGCCCGATTCCGCCGTTATATAGCCCTTTCCCGCCATTTCGATTATTGCCGAATGCGGCCAGTTGCGCGAAGGGAGAGGCAGCGCCATTCTGGGAGCTGCCGTTGATGAGAAAGCCATCCGCAGCGCGCTGGCTCAGGTCTTCCGCGGATGGGTCTCTCGCGGGAGGGGCGGCGGCCGGCTGCTGGGGTGGGGGAGTTGGCGGTGGTGCGGATGCGGCGGCGGTTTGGACTTGCGCCTTGATGCGATCCAGAGGCAGCAGCTTCAATTCCCACTTCGCCACTGTCGAGGACGGAGCGGCGTCCGCGACGGTCTCGAAGCCCAGCATTTGGATTTTGAACGTCCAGTTTCCGTCAGTTAAATCAGGGAAGTCATACATGCCCTGGAGATCCGTGATGGCGACGACTTCCTTATCGCCCAGCGTTGCCGTCACTGTCGCGCCGGGAACCGGCAGTCCGCCGAAGGTGACCTGTCCGCGATACTCGGCAGCCGACAGGACGGAAACCGCAAGGCAAGCGATTATAGAGATCTTGTGGGGCAGCCAATCTTGGCTGCAGCCGGCTTTCAGCCGGCTTGGACGCGCTGGAAAGCGCGTCCGCAGGCACGATTGCCTGCCCCACATCTGGCCGGGAATTATCATCGGATGACGTAGATCTCCAAATCCAGCGACAGTTCGCTGTGCGCATCCACTGTCACTGATTGTGCGCCTGCGGCATCCATAGTCTCCGTATCGGGCGAAAGATACTCAAACGTGGCGAGTATCCTATACGCGCCGGGCGCCAGGCCGTCAAAACGATATTGGCCGCGCATATCTGTGACAGCGGTGCGTAGCTCGGCGATGCGCGTGCGTGTGACCGGGTTATAAGCCTCCAGGTAGACGGGCACGCCCGGAATCGGGTCGTCAGAGCCTTTCACCATGCCGCGCATGTCACTGGGCCCGGAAGAGAGGAAGAAGCGTCCGCCACGGCCCGGCGACAGGACTTCTTCCCACCTATCCGCACGCCCATATGCGGCCGGAGACAGACCCGGCCCCGAGAAGCCGGAGGCGTAATACCCGGCAGGCGGCATTAACATTACTTTCCATCGTCCGGGTGGGATGGTCGCCGCGCCGCTAAGCAGGGGTAGCTCAGACACGGAACCCTCTCCTGCGAGGTCTTTTCGCCCGATCCGTATTTCGCCGGAGGAGTTGGCGGGCGCGCCTGAAATCGTTACCGCGGAAGGCGGTCGCAGCAGTAGCGAAACGCTCATATCCCGGCCAAGTGAGATCCGTTCATAAGCGCCCTCGACCTTCTCGCCAGGGCCGGGGTTGGCGGGCACTTGGGCGAAGAGTTCGTAGTCGCCCGGGGGGAGACCCGCGAACCGAAACGTTGGGGCTTCGACCGTCTTGCGCCCCATCTCCGATACCATCGTGAGTTTGACGTCCGCGCCGGGCGGAACGGTAGCCACGCTGGCAGACAGGCTGTACAACCGCCCCGGCAGCGGGCGAACATCCACATCGTTGGCTTCCTGATCCGGCTGCAAATCTACGGTGTGCGCCTGTTCCAGCGTGTCGGTTTCTTTTGAGAAAGTGGGCAAGTACGAGGCGGCATCGCATTGCATGCCGGTGGTGCGCACCACGTAGGCGCCCGGGGCCAGGCCATGCAGGCGATAGACGCCGCGCTCGTCCGTGGTGGTTTTGGCGATCAGTTCGGGTGGCTTGCTGTCGCGGTAGGCGGCAACATCATGGCCCGGCAGGCCTTCATCGTTCTCGTCCACCACAGTGCCGCCGATCGCACAGTAGCGGAACAGCCGGATATTGAGGAATACGGGGGCGGCGTCTTCGACTGTCACTGGGACGCTCGCCGAGTTCCAGCGCTTCTGCCCGTACTCGGCCGGCATGAAGCTATTGCGCGATGCCTTCACAATGTACGCGCCGTCTGCGAGTGAGTCGAATACGAAGGCGCCACGGGAATCGGCGCGTTTGGTTTGCACGCCCCCAGGCGTGCCCGCAATGGGTTGCAAGACGACTTCCGCGCGGGCCAGGACCTTGCCTGTGAAGTTCTCGACCACGACTCCGCGAATCACGCCGGCGTGCAGAGAAACCCCAACCGCCGCGGTCATGAGGCAGACGCGCGCCAGATGCATACGTCCATGTGTTCGCATTCCGTGCTTGCCCCTAGCTTCCTAAGACGCGTGCAAAGGTTGAAGTGTGCAGGCCAAATCGGCTAGTTTTCGGACGGCCTTTCGATGTGGTCGATCGCCAGCGTATCGACTGGGCCTTTTTGCGATTCGAGTTTCAGCCCGAGTTGCTCCTGCAAGGCCGCGAAGATCGAAGGACCGGATGCATCCGGTGGCGGCGCAGCGTCTCTGGGCGGACCGCCAGGGCCGCCTCCCGGACCGCCAAACATTTGACCCTGGCTCTCATCGGGCGTCCACTTCAGGGCGAAGTCATAATCGCCCTTCAGTCCCGTCTTATTCACTACCAGGAGGCCGAGTTGGCGTGAAAGCACCTCTGCAAACATGTCCAGGTTTTCGGCGTTGATGCTAAGGTCCCCTCTTCCCATCATCCGGACGCTGTGTCTCGGTTGCGGCCCGTTTGGCGCTAGCGGGACTGGAGGAGCCGCGTCGTCCGGCGCCGCGGCCGGCTCGTGCGCCGATTCGTGTAGTTTAGGGCCGGTCTTCGTCACAACCAGCGCATATATCGGCAGCTCTTTCGTTTCGTGATGCAGCGTCAACTTGAATCGATCCGCCAGAAGGGACTGCAGCATCAGTCTGGTTTGCACTCCCTGCTGGTCCGGGCTAAGTTTCGGCCCAGCATCCGGGGAGGAGTCGTCCAGCTTAGCCTCGATATCGTAATGCTCCGTGTCGGTCCAGCCAGGCGCCCCCGAAATCTGTGAATCCTTCACGTGGTACGCCTCCTGGAGAAGGAATTTGACCGTGATATTATTCGCCACAAACCGACCCTTCTCCATGCGGATCATGATACCCATGCCGCCCTTATTCGGTTTTATGGATGCAACATCGAACGCGGGAGGGGCTGTACTGGTTGCCGTCGGCGACTGCGCCCGGCTTTGCGGGGCGGGTATGAGGCCCAACGCGATGGTTCCGGCCACTGCCGTTACTCTTGCCGTTTGTAAGTGTGTTCGCAATATCATGGCTTTCCTCGCTAACCTAGTTTTCCGATGGCTTCTCCACATGGTCGATCACCAGCGTGTCCACCGGGCCTTTTTGCGATTCGAGCTTTAGCCCGAGCTGCTCCTGCAAGGCCGTGAAGATCGTTGGACCGTTCGCATCGGACGGCGGCGCGGCGTCTCCAGGCGTCCCGCCAGGCATTTGACCTCGGCCCTCATCGGGCGTCCATTTGAGCGTGAAATCATAATTGCCCTTCAGCCCAGTCTTATCCACAACCAGGCGGCCGGTTTGGTGCGCGAGCAGATCTGCAAACCTGTCGAGGCTTTGGGCGATGACGCTCAGTTCCCCACTCCCATTCATTCGAAAGCTATGGCGGGCTTGTGGTCCATCCGGGCCCACCATCACGGCGGCGGGATGGGGGGGCGCCAGGTCGTCCGGTATGACGGGCGACTCGCGCAACTTAGGACCGTTTTTCGCAACAACCAACGCGTATACCGGCAATTCTTTCGTTTCGTAGTGCAACGCCAGCTTGAATCGATCCGCAAGCAAGGACTGAACCATCAGCCCCAGTTGCTGCCCCTCTTCATCGCGGACGAGTTTTGGCTGGCTATCGGCCGAAGGGTCGTCCCGTTTGGCCTCGATATCGTAGTGTTCAGATTCGATCCAACCCGATGCGCCTGAGATCTGGGAATAGTTCACGTGGTACGCGTATGCCAGCAGGAATTTCAACGTGGCATTGTAAGCAATGAACCTTCCATTGTCCGCAACTAGCCTAAGAAGGTTTGTGCCGCTGTGGTTCGGCTTGATCGATGCAACATCGAATGACGGCCGCGGCGTACTGAATGCCTCCGGCGACTGCGCCCGGCTTTGCGGGGCGTCCATAAGACCGAACACGATGGGACCGGCTAACGCTGCGATTCCGGCGGCAGCCAACAGTAGTTTTCTCCCGAAGCCGAGCTTGTTCGCCGCCCGCTGCGTCATGATCCGAACAATCCTTTTCTTCAGATCGGAACCGGAGATCCCGGACATGCACACTAGCGGCGCTTCCAGATAGAACTGACAAGTCTTTAGAATACTTTCCGCATAAACCTCCGGCTGGCTGCCCCGACGCAACACTTCTTCATCGCAAGCGCGCTCGCGTTCCTCCACCAGCCGCGCTCCCATCCACCAGACCAGGGGATGAAACCAGAAGATCGCCTCCACTGCCATGTGAACCGCCGCGGTCAGATTGTCGCGATGGCGGACATGACACAATTCGTGCGCCAGGATCGCGTCAAGCTGCGCCGGCGCCAAGCGATCCGCGATGCCGTCCGGCAGCAGCAACACCGGACGCAAGACGCCGAAAACGCCCGGCTCCAACATAGCTGGCGACGATAGCACGGGAACTTCCACCGCGACAGCCATTGGCGATGCTTCGCGCACCGCGGCACGGATGCGCCGCCAGCGGCGCCACCAGGAAAACGCCACGGCCAGGAAACCGCATGTCCAGACCGCCAGAAGAACAGCCGGCAGCAGGCTGGCGTCGTGCGCCAGAACGGTCCGCGCCACCGCGGCGCGAGCCGGCGATTGCGCGAACGGCTGGCCCATCTGTTCCATTACGATAGGCAACTCGGGCCGCGCTACGCGCAGCCAACCGAGCCTTCCGCCCACCGCCGTCAGCAGCGCAAACGGGATCAGGAACTTCACTGAAGCGATCAGCCAAAGCCAATGCCGCGTCCGCGCGTGGTTGTCCCGCAACGCGAGCGTCAGCAGTCCCGCGATGCCTGCAAACGCCGTCGATTGCCACAGGTGGTTAGCCAAGGCTGGAGCAAAGTTGACCGGAATCATTTCGATTTGTCCCCCTTAGCCAGTTTCCGAAGGGCAATCTGGGCTTCCTTGACGTCTTCGAGCGTGAGCTTACCGGATTCGACGAGGTGCGCCATGATTGGTTGCGTCCGGCCCCCGAAAAAGCCCAGCAGGTCGTCAATCAGCCTGCGCTGCGCGGCGTTGCGCGAGACCACCGCCTCGAAAATGTGGGCATTGCCGATTTTCTTGGCGCGGCGGACCGCCTTCTTCGCTTCCAACCGGTAAACGGTGGTTTGAATGGTGGTATAGGAGGGGCGGTCCTGCGCCGGAAAGGCCTCTTGAATCTCCCGAATGGAAACCGCACCGCGGTCCCACAGGGCGTGCATAATTTGCAGCTCGAGTTTGGTGAATTTGGTTGCCGCCATTCGTTTCCTACTACTGCTGTTTGTAATTCTACTATGGCAATGTGCGGCTGTGCAAGAAGTATTCTTCGAGGCTTCCGCACTGGGGTGAATTTCGGTGCATCCGCATCGCCTTTTTCTTCCACCCGGCAGACCGTAGTATGCGGTCCTGCCCGGGCACAATAGGAGATTCAGCGGCCGGCTACCGCGGCTTCACGCGAATGATCGCCATCATGCCGGCGTCCTCATGCCCCAGGATATGGCAGTGATAAACGAAATCGCCGACTAGCGGGCCGCGAAAATCCATGCGCACTTTAACGCTTGGGTAAGGGCCCGATCCGGACCAGTAGGGCACCTGGATCGTGTCCAGGTACTGCCCGTTGTTCACCCCGACGCCGTTTTGCTCCAGCACCAGGAAATGAATCTGGTGGATGTGGAATTCGTGATTCTCCATGGCGCGATTCTCGATAGTCCAGTCTTCGACCGATCCCTGCGTGGTGACGATAGCAGGTGGATTGTCCGGGCTGTAAAGGGTGGGAGTCTGGCCGTCAACGGTGATATAGAAGTTGGTTGGGCTGTTGGGGTCGTTAGGGTCCGACAACACTTCGGAGAAATATAGTCTGCGCTCGGCGGTGGGCTGCGCCCGGTCCAATCCGGCGAAGCGCTGTGTGTGCGGCGGCCCGGAAATATCGGGGACGCTCAGGGGCGGCTCGGATACGGAATCCCGCGCCTTGATGGCGGCTATCGGCCGCGCGGGATCGTTGTCGCCGTCCGGACCGGTATCGACATTCAGAGTCGCCAGAATGGCGCTTTGGACGCTGGCGGCCGGCCCCGTCACGATGAACTCCGCCCGCGCTGCCGGCGCCAGCGGAATGTCGGTTGCCATGATGCTCTTGCCGCGCGACGTACCATCCTGCGAGCCGGTGGGAACGCCATCCAAAGCCACTATTTGCAGCGGCTGCGGCGCTCCATCATATGTCAGTTGCAGATCGATAATCGTATCCGCCGAAGCATTCAGTACCCGCCAGAATTGTTTCTCCGCGGGTTTCATCCGGATCACGGCGGGCGTAAACGCCGGGTACGGAACCGGAACGTAGTTCAATGACACATCCCACGATGGGACGTTTCCGCCGGGGGCCGGATTGCCCGGCACGAGGTTGTCGCGGATGACGAGAAGTTGTTGCGGCAGTCCGGCAACCTCCGGGTTGACGTTCTGAATCCCTTCCACTATCAGCGCTCCGGAAGCGCCGCCCAGCACGGCTGCCTCGGACATGCCATGCACATGTGGATGATACCAATAGAGTCCCGGCGGCTCGTCCCACGGAAATCGCACATCGTACTGAAAGGTCTCCCCGGAGTTGATCAGCGTGTGGATCACCTCGTCCTGATGGCACACCGGCGCGGTATTCGTGCCGTGGTAGTGGATGTTCACCGAAGACGCCGTCATGGTTACCGCGCCGCAGGTGTCCGATGCCGTTCCCGATACGGTCATTCCCGGCATCGTCATCGCGTTGGACGCCGGAATGTTGTTCGTCAGTGTGATCGCGAGCCGGTCGCCCGGACGCACGTGCAGAGTGGGAGACTCCGCTCCGCTCTCCGTCACAAAGCAATATAGCGTGTTGCCGTTTCGATCCGTTGCGGTCTGGTAACTGAAATTGACCTGCAAAACACCGTGCCGGCTGAAGAGATCCCGCGGGGCGGAAATTGCGCTGCCCACCGGAAATCGCGGACAGGGGCCGGACTCCTGGGCGAAGCCGCGGACCTGCACGCTCGCAAGAATGAAGACGGCGGACGCAATTCTCGCGCCGATATGCAATGCTTTTTGCAATTTCATAGAGTACCCGTTCTAAATGGAGTTCTAAAAGGTGAACTTCACGCCCGCCTGCACCAGCCTGGGAGCCGCCGCGCTGACCACCTGGCCGAACGTGGCGCTGGTGATATTTCCGTCCACGGATTGGGGTCCGAAGAACTGCGCGTGGTTGAAAATATTGAAGGCCTCCAGCCGGAATTGCGCGGATTTGGATTCCGTAAGGCGCAATGTCTTAAGCAGCGCCATGTCGAAGTTCTGCATCCCGGGTCCATGGAAATAACGGCGGGAGGCATCGCCCGGCGTGCCCAAAGCGTTCTCGCTGAATAGTCCCGGATTGAAGTACGGTTCGCCGTTCCTGGTATTGCGGTTAAGGTTGAGGGCGCCGGCCGCCACATCCGGCTCATCGACGCCGTAGTTGTTAATGCCGTTGGGCTCCGCGCCTAACAGGGAGTTATCGCCGTAGTTTATGAGCGTCACCGGAAAACCGGTGCTGAAGCGCGTGATGCCGGAGAATTCCCATCCCCGCGCCCAGCGGTTCGTAGCGTGCAACAAGCGTTCCAATGGGACTTGGTAGTTGTAGCTCACTACAAAGTTCTGTGCAATATCGAAAGCGGATAACGCCCTGCTGAGCGAAGGATTTAGGGGGTTGACCTCTTCTCCCAGATTGGACGACTGATCCAGCGACTTACTGAACGTATATGCGGCCAGCATTTGCAGGGGCCCGCTGGTGTGCCGGAAGGTGACTTGCAGAGAGTTGTAGCTGGAGTTGCCTATGGTGGTCTGGTTGGTGTCGCTGCCGAAATTCGGCCCCAGCGGCCCTCGCGTCCCATTGATCGTTTGGCCGGACGCGGTGACGAAAACATTGCTTTCGCTGAATGGGCCGCAAGGCGTCTGGCCAGCCGCCAGGTTAGCCGGGTTGGCGAGTTGCAGACAGAGCGCGGGATTGCCGGGATTGGCTTCCTCCAGCACCAGCAAGCGATGCGACTGGGTGCCCACGTAGCTCACGCTGAATAGGGTGTTGTTTCCGAAGCCGTGCTCGACCGAGAGCATGTACTCCTCGGTGTAGGGAATCTTGTTATCGGCAGGGTATGCTGGAATCCCGCTGATCGGCTCAAACTGCGACCAGTCGATGTTACCGTCCGGGTGGCTCGCGGTAGTGTTCAAGGGCGCGAGCTGCACGGGGAAATACTGGCCCAGGTTTTGACCGGTGCCCGCCGTTACGAAGGGGGTGGCGAACAGCGGCGGAGCGGGACTGGTATAGGTGGTTCCATATGGCGCATTGGCGCTCAATACGCCGATGGTCAGAGCCTCGATGGCGGTGTAAAACATGCCGTAGCTGGCGCGTATGCTGGTCTTGCCGTTGCCCGGCGCGTAGGCTAAACCGATGCGCGGCGCAAAATCCCGGTTTCCGGGCGGCGCCAGCGTGCGCGGCACGCCGGGATCGGTTGGAAACAGGATGCCGGCCGGGGCACCCGGAAATACGACCGACTGCCGGCCGGGCGCGAACGTAGCGAGCTGATTGTATTTCTCATACCAAGGCTCCACGCGGTCCCAGCGCAAGCCGTAATTCAACGTCAGGTTCTTCCCGATGCGCCATCCGTCCTGGGCATAAAGTCCGATGTATTTGTTGCGTCCGTAGAAAGGCTGAAGCTGGCTTTGGTTGTACTGGCTGGGAATTCCCAATAGGAAATCCGCAAAGTCGATGCCGGTCTCGCTTCCATAGAAGATGAAATTGCCGTTCAACTGGGCGATGGGATCGACGTTGACCTGATCGTAATGGAACTGTCCCCCTACCGCGACCGTGTGCGTTCCGGTAACTTTTGAAAAATTGTCGCTGGTTTGAAAGGTGTTGTTGACCTGTTTCAGTTCGTTGGTATTCGTGCCGATGGAAATGTTATTGAAATCGACGCTTTCCACGCCCTCGGTCTTGGGCGACAAAGCGACGATACCCGGCGTGTTCTGGCCCACCTCGAAACCTTGGGACGCCAGGCTAGTGCCGACGCCGCCGATCGGATGGCCCAGATCCGTGGCGTCCCGCATGAAGCTGAAATGAAATTCGTTGACGGCGGTCGATCCGAATGTTTTGGTGTCGCCCAAGGACAGCAGTTGCGCGCGGCCCAGGTTCAGCGCGTTGAAGCCGGGCACATTCGCGCCGCCTTGCGCGACCGGGTATGGATTGTTCTGCGACCAGCCGTCCAGAAAATAGTAGGCGGAAAGCATTCCCCAGCGCGTCGTTCCGTCCAGCCGGTAAGCGCCTTTGTCGTCCGCCAAGGTCTGGTTATGGGCGGAAGTCGCGAAGGTCCCGTTTGGATCGTTGGGCGCCGGAATGTATTGCAGAAGATTCGCGGCGGGAGCGGACCAGGCGCTTTTGGGAATGCTGGCGTTCGGTAGAACGCACTGTGCGGCGCTCGTGCATCCTGGGAAATAATATGGCTCGCCCGCCGCCACGCCGTAGCCCAGCTTTTGCGAAAGCTGGCTGGCCCAATAAGGACCGCTGACGGTGGTCGGGACCGTGTTCCCATTTTGGTCCACGGTGGTGAACGCACTCGCGGCATCCGACAAATTGCCGGTGCGGTCCTGGAGGGAAGGAACCGGGATCTGTCCCGTATCGACCCCTTGCGTCAATCGCGTGCCTTGATAATCCGCGAAGAAAAAGAGCTTGTTCTTGCGGATCGGGCCGCCCAGCGTAGCGCCGAATTGGTTTTGGTCGAACGCGCCGCGCGTGGGCGAGAAGTAGTTGCGCGCATCCAGGTCCGTGTTGCGCAGAAATTCGAAGGCGTCGCCATGGAATGCATTCGTTCCGGACTTCGTGACCACGCTGATTTGCCCTCCGCTGAACTCGCCGTGTTCCGCGTCGAAGTTACTGGTGAGAATGCGGAACTCGGCGATGGAATCCAGGTTGGGAACGATCGCCGCACCCATGTTGACGTCTTCTTCCACGTCGCTTCCATTCAGCACAAAACTGTTGGCGAATTCCCGCTGGCCGTTGATCGAGATGGTGCCGGGGTTCAGGTCGCCGGAAGGAGAAAGCGCGCTGGCGCCGACATCTTGCACCGTATCCGATGTGATCGTAGTCATGGGAGCGACGCCGGCTTGCAGGGCCAGCAGATCGGTATAGCTGCGGCTAATCAGCGGCACGGCGGTCATCTGTTTGCCGGTGATGACCTCGCCCATTTGAGTGTCGGCTGTTTCGACGTGCGCGACCGCTTCGGATACGGTCACCGCCTCGGCCCTCTCTCCGATGGCCATCGACACGTCCACTACCACCTTGGCGTTGATATCGATCGCCACGCCCGTGCGCCGCAGGGGCTTGAACCCGGATGCGTTCACCTCCACGTCGTACCGTCCCACCGGCAGGCTCTGGAAAGCATAGAATCCGCGGCCATCGGTGGTGATGGCCCCCTTCACGGCGGTGGCCGTTTCCGTCGCTGTAACTCTGGCGCCGGGAATCGCCCTACCGGCGGGATCCGTAATGGTTCCCAACAAGCTTCCACCGTCGCCGGCCCACAGCGTTGATGCTAGGAAGGCCAGCAGGCCGATTTGTAATCTTTTTGTATTGCAACTCATTTGCATCAAGAAAACAGATTATCGTATTGTTCCTGCTCACGTAAAGATGTTTCAGCAACTCAGTTGCAATTGTACCTGAACGGGAGAATTTGCGGCATGAACGGTGCGATCACAGCGTACTTCCGCATCCATGCAGCGGGACTCTCCCAAGAAATAAGAATCGCCCGACGCTTGACACCGTCGAAACCAAGCGATACTCTAATTTCCCTATGCGCTGGATCGCGATCAACTACCTTGCCATCCTCGCCGCTGGAATCGCCAGCATGCTGGTGGGATTCGTGTGGTATTCACCTGCCCTTTTCGGCCCCCTCTGGGCCAAGTGCCGCGGCATCGATATGCAGGATCCGAAACAGAGTCGGGAGCTGAAGAAGGGGATGGGCGCCACATACGCCGCCAGCTTCGCGGCCACGCTGCTGAGCGCCGCGGCGCTCTGTCTGCTGGTGGTCCGCATCCAATCCGGCGGCGTGCTAGGCGGACTCAAACTGGGTTTCCTGGTGTGGCTGGGATTCACCATGACCGTACAATTGACCGCCGCGCTCTTCAGCCACAAGAACAAAACGCTTTTCTTCATCGACAGCGGCTATCAACTTGTCTGCTATCTGGCGATGGGCACGATTCTCGGCGGCTGGCAATGAAGTCCTGGCAAGTTCACGCGTGAGGTGGAGCAGAGCTTGCAGGCCAATTCGTCGCCATCGTTGCAACTCACTTGCAGCAAGAAAATAGAATGTTGTACCGACGGGTAGGATTGAATTGTCATGTGTGACGACCATTACGTGCTGGCAATCGACGTGGGTTCGAGCAGCGTAAAGGCCACGCTGGTCGGAGGTGTGGGGGCGGGCCTGAATTGCCGAGGTTGATCGCCGGGGCCAGGGACTCAGGCCGTCTGGCGCTTCGTCGAAGTTCTTCACTGTCAACATTCGGAACAGACCACGCGGGCGGCTATGCGCCAGTGTGCGAGCGTTCTTCTGCGTTGGCGTGCAACCCGCCCATGTGGCCGCCTATATCGAGGCGGCCCAGCGGAGCGGTCAGTACCCTTGGTCAGGCACTATCTCGCCTGCGTCCGGATGCTTTTTGCGGTAACGTTGAAGGTATGCTGTGGGAAAACTGGCAGAGAGACACCCTACCCTGTAAGTGTCTTGGAGCAAAGACGGATACACTATTGGCTTTCGTTACCATCGCTAGGCGATGGCGTGGCATATCACGACCGTGCATGCTGGCACCATCCCCGACTATTGGGTAACTGATGGTCGTTTCCACCGTATTCGAGACGCGCTGCACGTTTACGCGTTTCTCCAGGCTTTTTGTGACGGACGACGCGGAGGCAACACCGGGCCCGGACAAGCGAACAGATGTACTGGCCGCAATCGGTGAGTGGGAAGATGCCTTCGACAGCGAGGCCCCTAGCGTTTCGGCGACTTAGTGTCCGGTGGAGCGCTCGCGAATTGCCGCGGCAAGCTGACGCGATAGGGAATCTAGGATGCAGGTTATGATTTCCAAGAACACGTTAGAGACGGGTGTGATGCCTTTCGTAAAATGCTGCGCAGCGACACCAATCGAGGCCATCTCTTTCGGCGACAGCCCCTCTTCATTGAACGAGAACGGCAACTCCCCCCGCTGCGAGGCCTTCAGGAGAGCAGCCCAAAAGGGTTGGGAGTCCGAATCGCAAATTTCTTGGAGACACGCTACGGTGCTTGCCTCTCCTCCGGTTTGAGTGCATTGGGCAATGACAGGGCGATCATGGCCCTATTGTAGCCTACCCCGCCGCGTTTCCGGCTTGCCAGGGATAGAGAAGAAAACTCCGCGGCGTCTTTGCGTCCCGGCCATTCGCTTCGCCCGGTTGTACCAAGGATGGTAGGTGCGCGCTCCTTCGATCAGGATCTCCCTGCGTTCCGTCGATCCGGGCAACTCGGCGTCGGAGCCCATATCGCGTTCAGGATGGCTTTGACGTCGCGCTACGCCGTACGAGTAAGCCGGACGGCAAGGCGACGGGGCGCCGCTCGGGCACCCTTCCGCCCGGCCGTGGAATCGCTGAAGCCTCCACTTCAAGCCGATCATTGAAGTCGTCGATTTCCTTGCCGGACCGCAGGCTCACAAAGTCGCCGCCCGCAATATCGTCGAATCCTTCTTTGGCGGCGGCGCGAAAGCCACTCGACCTTGGCTTGGTCTTCCCGGTCGCGCTGCTCCAGCATGGCATTCGGTCGGATGGGCACATGGACGCGGCTGCGCTACGGCGATGGCTCGTGGTTGGGGCGTTCCTGGGCGGTAACGGCTTCCGCCGTCAAGGCCGCTTCCTCCCTGCTGCGCAGGATCGCCGCCATCACGCGGGGGCTGCGGCGGCCGTGCATGACCGCGACAACCCACAGTGGCCTCTCGTCCGGCGCATAGGCAACCAGATATTCACGTACGCGAGTGAAGCGCAGGGGCCGTGAGGTCAGGTCCGGGCGTCTGTGGCCCTGACGGGGAAATGGAACCAGGGCGCGTATTGCGGACAGGATTTCGGCAATCACCCTGTCGGCGGCGTCGAGATTATCCGCGCGAATGAATTCCCAAATCTCGTCGAGGTCGACACGGGCCTCCGGGTGGAAGTCGTACGCGCTCATGAACCGGGCGGCTGCGGGCGACGGGCGGCAGCGCTCTTTTCGCGGAAGTAGGCTTCAACCTCGTCGCCGGGGATGGGCTTGACCCTGCCGCTCTTGAGGTCGTCGTACCGGCCGTTAAGCATTTCGCGCATCTGGACGAGTTCATCAAAATATCCGGCAATGACATCTTCAACCAACTCGCCGGGCGCGCGACCGGTGTCGATTGCCAGCTTGTCGAGCTTGGCCTGCACGTCCGGGGTGAACTGCACTTCCATTGTTTTGCTCCTTCTCACAGGGTACGCCAATTTACGGAACGGCGTCTCGCACCGGCGTGCGAATCGGGTCCGCTCGGGATCGCGCCAATATCGGGCAGGGCCTGTTGATAGGCGCGAACTCAGAACCCAGCACCAGGCGCGGCCGCGTAAAAGCGCGGCCGAGATCCCGCGCTAGAATGGAACTACCACAACCGAATGCGCAATCGTCTCCGTGCGGCCGCGATACTCGCGCTCCTGCTTTGTCTGGCCTCCCTGGCGTCGGACGACGGCCTGGAGTCCAGCATCAAGACCATTACGGAGGCTTACGCGATCGTCGAAGATAATGCCGCCGATCCGGTTTCCGCCGAGCAAGCCTTTTTTCAAGGCGCCATTCCAGGCATGCTCCACCGGCTCGATCCGCACTCCGTGTTTTTCGATCCCGGCCAGTTCGAGCAGCTTAAGAAACTCCAAACCTCCACCGACAAAGGTTTCGGCAGCGTGGTTTCGGTGCTTCCCGGCCGTGTCATCGTGCTGCAAACGCTCCCCGGTACGCCTTCGGCGAAATCGGGCATCTCGCCGGGAGATGAGATCCTGGCCGTCAACGGCTACCAGCTCAGCCGCCTGGATACGGATCAGCTCATCGCCCTGCTTACGCAATCGCGCCAACAGCAGGCGCAGTTGGTAGTGCGGCGGCCCGGCAACGCGCGCTTCCTGACTTTCGTCATGACCCCCGAAGAAATGCAGGAACCCAGCGTGGAGCGCGCCTTCCTGCTGCAGTCCGGCATCGGCTACCTGCGCGTATCCAGCTTCGATGAAAAGACCGGCAGGCTCATCCGCGACGCCATCGAAAAGCTGGGCGGCCGCAACCTGAAGGGCCTGGTGCTCGATCTGCGCAAGAATCCCGGCGGCCTGGTAACCTCCGCGCTGGAAACCGCGGCCCTATTTCTAAAACCCGGCGCCAGAATTGTGACCGTGCGCGGCCGCAACGTGGCCGAGAAATCCGAAGACGTTCCGGCTGGCGCCACACCGTACGAGTTCCCGCTGGCGGTTCTGGTCAACGAGAAGACCGCCAGCGCTTCCGAGATCGTCACGGGCGCGCTGCAGGATCACGACAGGGCCACCGTCGTCGGCGAGGCCAGCTACGGCAAGGGCTTGGTGCAGAGCGTCTACCCGCTCTCCCAAGGCACCGGACTGGCGTTGACTACGGCGCTCTACTACACCCCCAGTGGGCGCTCGATTCAGAAACCGCTGGATTCTTCCCAGTTCGCCCTGGCAGCCGCCACCGCTCATCCCAATGGCCGATCCGAATTCCAAACCGACGCGGGCCGCAAGGTCACCGGGGGAGGCGGCATCGTGCCCGACTATATCGTGGGTCCGCTCGCAGTCACTCGCCTGCGGGCTGTGCTCGACGCCAGCGGCTCCTTCACGACCTTCGCCACCGCCTACGTGGCCGATCACAAGATCGGGGAAGACTTTGAAGTGACTCCCATGCTGCTCGACGATTTTCAAGTCTTCCTCTCGCAGCACGCTATCCAGCCCGGCGTGCAGGAGTGGTCCGCGGAGCGCGAATTCATCGTCAACCGGCTAAAGGCGGAAATTTTCAACCTGACGCTGGGAGTGGAAAAGGGCGACGAGGTGGAGGCGCAGCGGGACCCGCCCATTGTGAAGGCGTTGGAGGTGTTAAGAAAGGAGTCAGGAGACAGAAGCCAGAAGTCAGAATGAAGCGGCACTGCGATGGCTGCTATTCTGTCTCCTGACTCCTGATTCTATTGCTGCGCCGCATACAGTGGCGCCACAGACACCATGGCCAGGCCGGCAATGAACAGGAAGAACATGATGACGACGAGCGCCTTGATACGGGAGTCGGCGCCCTGGAATTCCTTCCATAACAGCAGTCCCCAGAGGGCGCTCACCATGGCCGCCCCCTGCCCCAGCGCCAGACTGATGGCTGGCCCGACTTGTACCGCTTCCGGCGCGCTCGACGCCACGAAGTTGGCAATCGTGCCGGAGCACCAGAGGATGCCGCCGACCACGCCCAGCAAGTGCTGTTTGGGAAGGCCTTTGAAGTAATCCGGCAACTCCAGCGGCTCGCCCTGCACGGGCAGATTCATGAAGAACAGGTTGAAGACGAAGGTGGACAAAAACACTCCCAACGCGAACACCACTCCGATGGCGTAAGGCCCCAGTCCGTTCTCTCCCGCCGTGCCGCCCCAGTCGTTGGACTTAGCCATCACAACCAGCGGATAGAACGAGCCCATCAACACGCCGCTGGCCAGGCTCAGGAAAACCCCCTTCAGGCTTACTTTCTTTCTGGTGCTCTTGGCCTTGCCGGCCTGGGCCCGCATCTCCGCGCGGAACAGCTCCATGGCGCGGTAGGCGATCGCGTCCACTATGATGGCGCCCACGACCAGCGCGCAGCCGGCGAACAGCAGAATCGGATTACCCTGCGGCCGGATCGCGTAATTCCAGATGACGCCGATGATGAGCGCCAGCCCGATACCCACCGGAAATGCCACCGCCAGTCCGGCCACCGTGATGGCGGCCACCAGCAGCATATTCGCCAGGTTGAAGATCACACCGGCGGCGAAGCCCATCGCCGCGTAACGCTTGCCGCCGTTCATCAAGTCGTCCATGAACGAAAAGCCGTCGTAACCCAGTGAACCGAGCGTGAAGGCGCAGACCACGGCGGTCAGCAGGACGCCGAACGCATAGTCGAAATAGAACAACTCGAAACGCCATTTCCCCGACATCTTCTGGGTATTCGCCCAGGATCCCCAGCAGGCCATGCTAAAGAAGAGCACCAACAGGGTGGCGATATAGGTGTGCGGTAGGATCATGTAACCCTTTTAGAGCGAATCCTGAGCCTACAACGTATGTATCGGGCGGGTCAAGGGGCTCCGACTGCCGGAGCCCGCGTCGCTTGGATTGATTGGCGCGGGCCTGGCGCTACTGGCTCTCTATGGCCGGAGGACTCCCAGGCGCCTGTACCACTCGTAAAGGCCGGGGCGACTGACTGCACTCCGGGAGCGGCGTTACGGAATAATAATTCAATCCGTAGCGCCAGCTCCGGTGCATACTCTCAATGCAGACGCTGCCGCTGCGGGCGGCGATGGCGCGCCACAAGGGCCGCGCCGAATATGCGCGGTCGATGACCGGCAGGTCGACAATCTTCAGCGCTGTTGCGCCGGCGGTGACCGCTACGGCCATGACCGCCAAAGCAGCCGCGCGGCGGCATTGCCGTTCCAGCCAATAGATGCCGAGCGCCAGGCCCACTGGCAGCAGCCAGGTCCATTGGAATGCGGGCACCGGCGCGCTCAATAGTCCCGCCGCAAGGGCTTGCGGCAGCATGGGCAGCGCAACCGGTATCGCGATCAAGCATAGGGCGACTGCGGGCAGCACCCAGTGCGCGCTATCGGCTTCCGCAAGCGCGACACCTATCAGCGCTGCCGCAGCCGGCATCAGGGGCAGCAGATAGCCGGGAAGCTTGTTCTTCGAGAACGAAAAGAAGACCAATACGAAGAGCAGCCACAGCAACAGGAACCAACGGCGGGCATCGCGATAGAGCGCGGGGCGCGCCAACAGCAGCAGGGCCGGCGTCCAAGGCATCAACGCGGCCACCAGCACCGGAACATAGAACCAAAACGGTTGCCCATGCGCGAGGGCCGTGGCGGTGAAGCGCTCGAAATGTTGTTCCCAGAAAAACGTCCGCAGAAACACCGCGCCGTTGCGCAGGTAACAGAGCAGATACCACGGCAGCGCGACGATCAAGAACGCTCCCGCGACGGGCAGGCGCAGCAGATCCGTCCAGCGCCGCCGCCCGCACCATACCAGAGGCAAGCCGATCGCCAGCGGAACCAGTCCTTTGGCCAGCACAGCCAAGCCCAGCAAAGCGGCGGCCAGGGGCAGGCGGCGCCGGTCGCCCGTCCCGATCCAATCGAGGGACAGCAGCATGGCCGCCGAGAACGCCGCCGCCATGGGTAGATCGGTAGTGCCGATGAAGCTGCAACCTAGCCACGCCGCGGACGTGGCCAGGATCAAGGTCGCCGCCCAAGCGGCGCGCTCGCCGAATTCGCGGCTGAGTGTCCACTGGAAGAAGATCAGGAAGGCTACCGAGAGGAGCGCCACCGGGATGCGCGGGGCGAGGTCTTCGCTAAACCCCAGCCGGAACGCCGCTCCCGTCACCCAGTACGGCAGCGCGGGTTTCTCGAACCAAGGCTGGCCCCACAGCCGCGGCGTAATCCAATCGCCGGAGCGCGCCATTTCCCGACCGATGGAGGCGTAGCGCGGCTCATCTGGCCCGAGCATCCCGGACGACGAGAGACCGCAGAAGTACAGGATCGCGAGGAGGGGAATTGCGAGCCACCAGGCGCGCGGTATGCGCGAGACGTAGTCAGCCCGCATTTCTCACATCTGGCTCCTACTTCTTCGGCGCATTGAACGACCGCTCCGCCATGTCGTGCACGTCCGTCGAAACGCCGTAGTCGCGCCACAGCCAGCGCATCATTTCGGGAAAAACCGTCTGCAACATTTTTTGCCCGTGCCGCTGAATGCCCCACGAGTAGTTCAAATCGTAACCCTTTTCGGCGAGCGCCTGCTGCATGCGCACGTTCTGATAGAACCAGTCGCGCGCCTGATCGTAGCTGCCGTCGGCGCGCAGGCTCCGATTATCGTTCCGGCCATCCACCAGAAATACGCGAATGGGCTTCTTGCCGCTTTTGCGGATAATGTCCGGATAGGCATTGCCGCCGCGAATGTTGGTGAAGCTGCCAACGTTGCTGAGCACCTTGCGGAAGTCGTCCGGCCGCTCCCAAGCCACGGTGAACGCGGCAATGGCGCCGGAACTCGACCCGCCCATGCCATGCCGATCGGGATCCTTCGATATGTTGTACTCCTTATAGAGCACCGGAAGCAATTCGTCCACCACGACGCGCGCGTACTTATCGTCCAAGGTGTTGTACTCCGTAGGCCGGTTGGTAGTGCGATCGCCCCATTCGCTGGCATTCGGCTCGGGCTGATCGGGGCGGCGGCCCGGATTGATAAATACTCCGATCATCACTGGAATTTCGCGGCGGTAGATCAGGTTGTCCATCACGAACTGGGCGCGGACATCGCCTTCCGGATTCATAAACGCCTGGCCGTCGTTGTAGACCATCAGGCTAGCGGAAACGGCCGGATCGTACTGCGCCGGCACGTAGACCCAGTACGTGTGCTGGGTCCCCGGATAGGCGTTGCTGGGCAGCGTGAACGGTCCCTTGATCTCGCCCTGGGGAACACCATCCTGCGGGATCGCATCGACCGCCAGCTTGTAGTAGATGTCGGTGTTGGGGGTCTCGGCCATCGGGGGGCGCTGGCCCTGGCCCGGCGGCGGCGTTTGTGCGAAGGCCGCGGCAGCCAGCCACACGAACGTTGGAGAGAGAGTGCGTTTCATGGCTTCGGAAGCCACCATACCACAAGACATCTCGGCCGTCCGGCTAACTCATGCACCCACTACTGACAACAGATGCGAGAGCTACGAGCAAATGCCCGCGGCGCCGGCCGTGAGCGGCTTCTCATCCTGGTATTGCGGTACCGCCTGTATAGCCTGCTCCACAGCCGACAAGAGCCCGTCGCGGTGCAACGGCTTCGGCAGAAATCCGGCATACTCATCGACCAATTTGACGCGCACCACCTCTGCGTCGACGAAGCCCGACATCCAAAGCACTCGCACATCCGGCCGAATGGACAAAATCTCGTCCGCCAGTTCAGTCCCAATGACTCCCGGAAGCCGCACATCCATCAACACCAGATCGATGTGGATATGCTTCTGCCGCGCCATACGCACGGCGTCTGCGCGCTCAACGGCCGGCCATACACGGTAGTCGGCCGCCACGAGGATAGCTTGAATGAGGACCAGTACGGCTGGATCGTCGTCCACCACCAGGATGGTCGCGCGGTGTTCTCCAACTGCTTGCATGGAAAAACTCCTTTGGCGCGCGGATAACACCGCGTGCCGGTAATTCCAGGGTAACGTCGGTTAATTGACGATAATAGCCTGTCTTTGGTTAACCGGGGGTTTCCCCACTGGCCAAGCCCGTATGATTCGTCACCGTGCACCCCCCTGAAACGCGGTTGAAATCTTTTTCTGCGATTCTGGATGTATGGAGTCCACGACCGGTCCCCTGTCCTCCGAAGAACTGCGCAAAATGAACGCATACTGGCGCGCCGCCAATTACCTGTCGGTGGGCCAGATCTACCTTTATGACAATCCGCTGCTGCATGAACCGCTCCGGATCGAGCACGTCAAACCGCGCCTGCTCGGCCATTGGGGCACCACTCCCGGACTCAATTTCGTCTACGTGCATTGCAATCGCCTGATCCGCCAGCGAGATCTGAACATGATCTACATCGCCGGCCCCGGCCACGGTGGTCCGGGAATGGTGGCCAACACTTACCTGGAAGGCACCTACAGCGAGTATTACCCCAACATCTCGCGCGACGAGGAAGGCATGCGGCGCCTTTTCAAGCAGTTTTCATTTCCCGGCGGCATTCCCAGCCACGCCGCGCCGGAGACGCCCGGCTCCATAAACGAAGGTGGCGAGCTGGGCTACTCGCTGCTGCACGCCTATGGCGCGGTGTTCGACAATCCGGACTTGCTGGCGTGCTGCGTGGTGGGCGACGGCGAGGCCGAAACCGGATCGCTGGCCACCAGTTGGCACTCCAACAAATTCCTGAACCCGGCGCGCGACGGCGCCGTGCTTCCCATCCTGCACCTGAACGGCTATAAGATCGCCGGTCCCACCGTGCTGGCGCGGTTGCCGCGCGAAGAACTGGTGGACCTGTTTCACGGCTACGGCCACGAGCCGCTCTTCGTAGAAGGCGACGAGCCGGACACCATGCACCAGCTCATGGCCGCCACGCTCGATCAAGTTGTCGCGCAGATCCAAACCATCCAGCAGGATGCCCGAACGGGCGCCGGCAAAGGCGCCAAGCGCCCGCGCTGGCCTATGATCGTGCTGCGCACACCCAAAGGCTGGACCGGACCCAAGGTGGTGGATGGCGTCCAAATCGAGGGGACCTTCCGCGCGCACCAAGTACCGCTCGCGGAGTTGGCCACCAAGCCCGCCCACCTGAAGATGCTGGAAGACTGGATGGAGGGCTACCGGCCCGAGGAACTGTTCGACGCCGGCGGCGCGCTTATCCCGGAGTTGCAGGAACTGGCCCCGAAAGGCAAACGGCGCATGGGCGACAACCCTTACGCCAACGGCGGCCTGCTCCTGCGCGATCTGAAGATGCCCGACTTCTGCGATTACGCTGTCGACGTGCCCAAGCCCGGTACCATCGTCGCGGAAGGCACGCGCGTAATGGGCAGGATGCTGCGCGACGTGCTGAAGCTCAACGCGGACGCCGCGAACTTCCGCGTGGTGGGGCCCGACGAGACGTCGTCGAATCGCCTCGACGCGCTTTTCGAGGTCACCAACCGCGAATCCATGGCCGAGATTTTACCCAACGACGACCACGTTGCCGCGGATGGCCGTGTCCTGGAAGTGCTCAGCGAAAACATGTGCCAGGGCTGGCTCGAAGGCTATCTGCTAACGGGCCGTCACGGCTTCTTCTCCTGCTACGAAGCCTTCATCCACATCGTGGATTCCATGTTCAACCAACACGCCAAGTGGCTGGAGTCGACGCGCCACATCGCCTGGCGGCGGCCCATCGCGTCGCTCAATTACCTGCTTACCTCGCACGTCTGGCGGCAGGACCACAATGGCTTCAGCCATCAGGACCCCGGCTTCATCGACCACGTGGTGAACAAGAAGGCCAACGTAGTGCGCGTGTATCTGCCGCCGGACGCCAACACGCTGCTCTCCGTCACCGATCATTGCCTTCGCAGCCGGAACTATGTCAACGTGATTGTGGCCGGCAAGCAACCGGCGCTGCAGTATCTCGATATGGAATCCGCCATCGAGCACGCCACCACCGGCATCGGCATCTGGGAGTGGGCCAGCACCGATAATGGCGTCGAGCCGGACGTGGTGATGGCCTGCTGCGGCGACATCCCTACGCTCGAAACCCTCGCCGCCGTAGATTTGCTGCGGCGCAATCTGCCCGATCTGAAAATTCGCGTGGTCAACGTGGTGGATCTCATGGTGTTGCAGCCTTCCACCGAGCATCCGCACGGCCTCGCGGACAGTGAATTCGATTCGCTCTTCACCGCGGATAAGCCCATAGTCTTCGCCTTCCACGGGTATCCGTGGCTGATTCACCGGCTCACTTATCGCCGCACGAATCACGCCAACTTGCACGTGCGCGGCTACAAGGAGGAAGGCACCACCACCACGCCATTCGATATGACTGTGTTGAACGACCTGGATCGCTTCCACCTGGCCGGCGACGTGATCGACCGCGTGCCGCGCCTGCGCAATATTGCGGCGCACATCAAGCAGGATCTGCGTAACAAGCTGATCGAACACAAGCGTTACATCGCCGTCCACGGCGACGATATGCCGGAAATCCGCGACTGGAAGTGGCCGTACTAATGAAAATCTTGGTACTCAACGGCGGGTCCAGCAGCTTCAAGAGCAGCCTGTTCGACGTCACCGGCAACGAAGACTCCGCCGCGCCCAACCCGCTCTGGGAAGCCCACGTGGACTGGGAACAACACCCGGGCACCGCCGAAATCCAAATCAAATCGGGCGGCGCGGTTACGAAGCGCAGCGTCCCCGTGAAGTCGCCGCTCGACTCGCTCGATCCGCTGATGGAGATGCTGCCTTGCCGCAGCGAGATCCATGTCGCGGGACACCGCGTAGTCCACGGCGGGCGCGCCTTTCGTGAAAGCACGCGCATTACGCCGGAGGTGCGCGCGGGTATCGCCAAAATGGCCAGCTTCGCGCCCGAGCACAACCGCCTGGAACTGGAAGCCATCGAATGCATGGAACAGATCCTGGGCCCGGATTCCGTGCAAGTAGCCGTCTTCGATACCGCCTTCCATGCCAGCCTGCCGCCGCCTGCGTATGTCTATCCAGGACCCTACGAATGGGTCGCCCAGGGCATCCGCCGCTACGGATTCCATGGCATCAGCCACCAATACACCTCGCGCCGCGCTGCCGCGATTCTGGGCAAACCGCTGGCGTCGCTGCGCATGGTCACATGCCATTTGGGCAACGGCTGCTCGCTAGCGGCCATCCGCGACGGGGTGAGCATCGACACTACCATGGGCTTCACGCCGCTCGAAGGCCTCATGATGGGCACACGCTCGGGCACCATCGACCCCGGCATCGTCATTCATCTGGTGCGCCATCGCGGCTACCGCGCCGAAGAATTGGATCGCGTGCTGAACAAGGAGTCCGGGCTGCGCGGCGTCTCCGGCGTCTCCGGCGATATGCGCGCCGTGATGGCGGCCATCGACGGCGGCGATGCGCGCGCGCAACTGGCGTTCGATGTGTACGTACACCGGTTGCGCTCGGAGATCGGCGCCATGCTCGCCAGCCTGGGCGGACTCGACACGCTGGTCTTCACCGCGGGAGTCGGCGAAAATTCCCCGCAGGTGCGCGCCCAAGCGGTCGAAGCTTTTTCTTTCCTGGGCGTCAGGCTGGATGCCGCGAAAAATTTGCAATCGCCGCCAGACACGGATATCGCCGCGCCCGGCTCCCCCGTACGGGTGCTCGTCGTGCATACGCAAGAGGAATGGGAAATCGCACGTGAGTCCTTCCGGGTGGTTGGGGCGACGTCGCCTTCCCACCGCCTGGGTTAGTCGCGATCTTGTAATCTTGCAAGCCACATCGGACAAGGAGAAAGGGATCAATCGGCACTTTAGAGCTTAATCTCAAGGTACAATCTACCTGAGCCCCAAGCATCTCCCATTTCAGTGCCAGCCTGAACGCCGAGGTTGTTCGATGAAGACCCCTAAACACTCGCTCCGAAAGATCGTTAGCTTCCTCAACAACCCAGACGAGGACAGTGGCTTCTGGCTGCCAAACATCCAGCGCCCGTTCGTTTGGAGCGAGGAACAGACCTGCCGGCTCTTTGATTCCATCCTTCGCGAGTATCCGATCAGCACGCTCCTCGTGTGGAAGACCAAAAGCAGGATTCGCCGCCGCAAGTTCATCGACAACTTCCTCCCCGAACGACAAGGCTTTGCCTTCCTACCTGGTTCTCATCCCGCTCATCTACGTGCGGTACCACCTGCCGAAAGCATGGCAACGGGCAAAGGACGTAGACAGCTACATCCTGCGCTCTTCGCTCGCCGGCGCATTCGGCGGCACGCCGGATCAATTGATCGACGATCTTGTCAAGAAACTCAAGGAATTAGGCAGGTTTGACCTCAACGAAGCGTTTGGCGTGATCCGTTCCAAGAATCGAAGCCTCGAACTCACCGAAGGCCGCTTCTGGAACATGGGTTATGGGTCGGACAACGTCCACCTCTTGTTTAACCTGTGGTATCGCGGGTTCAACTACACTCCAGCATACGAGAGTAACTTCCCGCAGGTGGACCATATCTTCCCTCAGAGCGTTTTGCGTAAGGTCAAGCAGGCAAATCCAAGCACGGGCAGGATGGACGTCATGCGCTACCGAGACTCCGACCGCAATCAGCTAGCCAACTGCATGCTGCTTACGGCTGCCGAAAACGGCGCTGGCGGAAAGTCTGCAACACCGCCCGATCAATGGTTTGTCGGCGAGCGTGCTAAGGATGAATATCTGGGCAAGCATCTCAACCCGCAGGATCCCGCGCTCTGGAAACCGGAACGATTCGAGGATTTCGTTGAAGAACGCAAGAAACTCATTCGCGAGCACTTCAAGTCCCCGCTGGTCCCCGACTCCCCTGCTAAAACGGCTTAGTTAAACATTGTTTTTCGGGGGCGGCCTTGGGGTTTAAGGCTCTTCGTTTCGGACCAATCCAAGAACCTCCAAGTCGCTTGCGATGAGTACGCCACGCTCGCGGCAGTAGCCGCGCACAGCCGGATTGTAGAAATGGCGGTTCAATGTACACAGGACGTCGGCGCGGCCCACAACGGCGGCGTGAACGACTGGGTCGTCGTCAGGGTCGGACGGCACGATGCGGGGAGCAGGGCCGGGAAACACGATCTCTGAAACCTCTCTCGCGCCTAGGTAAGCGAGGTATTCGGCTATCTCTTCGTCCGTCAGTTTCGTTAAGGCCCGAACCCGCTTATAAGTGAACACGCGCTCCAATTCTCGGAGGAGGAAAGGGGATAAGAGAAGTATATGCTCGGGCGAACCAATTATGAGTTGAAGCAACTCCCGCGCTGGTCCTCTGGCTCTTGCGTGGGATCGAACGAGAATATTAGTATCGAGGACAAATCTCATCCGCGGTTATGGCGCACGTGATCGACAGCCTCGTCAATCGCAGCGTCGATCTCTTCATCACAAATGTCTCTGACCTTCGCTGCGCGCTTGTTCAAGAGATCCTCAAGCTGCTGGGCCACGATTGCGCGGTTCCCGGAGGGCGGAATCCGCTGCGGCGGAACGGCCACCACGCTGACCTCCTCGTCGGCCGCGATCGGTCTGCCCAGGATCTGCTCGACGGCGGACTTCACGTCCGGTGGCAGATCGGCGGCCCTTTGAGTCGAGACGGTTTGCATGGCAAGAATCTCCTGCCTGCAATTGTACCAAGGAGTGCGACTGATCGGTTAGAATCTGCGATGAGGAAACCATGACGATTCTAACTCGGGCGATCGCGCTATCTGCCGCCTATCTGTGTATTGCGCCAGCGCAGCCCATCCGCCTGCACCCCAAGAACCCGCACTATTTCCTGTTCCGCGGAAAGACCGTCGCGCTCGTCACCAGCGCCGAGCACTACGGATCCGTAATCAACGCGGACTTCGATTACCACCGCTATCTGACAACTCTGGCGGCCGACGGAATGAATTACACCCGGCTGTTCGGAGGCAGCTATCGGGAGGTGCCCGCGCAGTCGTTCGGGATCTTGCGAAACACACTGGCGCCCGCGCCGGGGCGATTCGTCGCACCCTGGGCCCGCAGCGAGACGGCCGGCTATGAGGGCGGCGGAAACAAGTTCGATCTAGACCGCTGGAATCCGGAATTCTTCACGCGGTTTCGCGATTTCCTGTCCGAAGCGGCCAAGCGCGGCATCGTGGTGGAAATCACGCTGTTCTCCTCGAACTACCAGGAAATGCAGTGGAAGATCAGCGCAGTGAACCCCGCGAACAACGTCAACGGCACGGATGCGATCGACTGGAAGAAGCTCCATACCCTGGAGAACGGCAACATCCTGGAGCGCCAGGAGAGCTACACGCGCAAGCTAGTACGCGAGGCCAACGCATTCGACAACGTGATTTTCGAGATACAAAATGAACCGTGGTCGGACCGGCCGGTGCTCGCCGGAGTGGTGAACCCATATTTGCAATTGCCCGCGCGGGATGTATACCCGAACTCGGTGGACGTGGCGGACGCCCTTTCAACGGCGTGGCAGGGGCGCGTCGCGCAATGGGTTACAAGCGCGGAGAGCACGCTGCCGAACCGTCATCTGGTCGCGCAGAACTATTGCAATTTCCGGTTCCCCGTGCGGCAGCTTGTGCCGGGCGTGAGCATCGTGAATTTTCACTATGCCTACCCCGAAGCCGTCGTGCTGAATTACGGACTCGGCAAGGCGATCTCTTATGACGAAACGGGCTTCCTGGGCCGCGACGACCCAGGGTATCGGCGGCAGGCGTGGAACTTCATGTTGTCGGGCGGAAGCGTCTTCGATAGCCTCGACTACTCGTTCTCGCCCGGACACGAGGATGGCAGCGACAGCGAGCCGAACGGCCCGGGCGGTGGAAGCCCCGCACTGCGGCGACAGCTACGAATCCTGAGTGAGTTTTTGCAAGAAATGCCGCTGGAGGAAATGGCGCCGGACACGCGCACAGTCAAGCATGCTGCGGGAGTCTACGCGCGGGTGCTCTCCAGTGCCGGGCATGAGTACGGAATGTATCTCGACGGCGCCGGCGCCACCGATCTGGCCCTCGCTCTGCCCGCAGGCACTTACTCAGGCAAGTGGATCGACGTCGAAAGCGGCGCCGTCGCGCGGCCAGAGCACTTTAGCCACGCCGGCGGAGACAAAGTCGTGCACACACCTGAGTTTCGCGACGGGATCGCCCTGCGGCTGACACGCATGTCGCCGTAGCGCGAGCGGCCTACATCAGCGCCGTCGGGCGCCGCACCCACGGCTTGCCCTTTTCGACCGACGCCGCTTCCATGTCCTTCACGTAAGCAGTAGCCTGCGTCAGGATATGGTGCAAATCGTTGCCAACGCTGATAAAGGTGAAGCCCTTTTCCAGAAACTCGCCAACCCGGCTGGTGCCGAAAAGAAACAGTCCCAGGATGACGTTGTTCTTGCGCGCCTCATCCACTAGCGTCTGCGTTGCGGCATTCAGCTCGGGCGACGTGTACATGTGCGGGAATTCGTACTTTTCGTACAGCCCCATGGACATCGATAGGTCGTTCTGACCGAGAAACAGGATGTCCACACCCGGTACGGCGGCGATCTCCGCCATGTGATGAATGCACGATGCGGTCTCCACCTGCAGTGCCACGACGATATTGTTGTTCGCGTTTCCCACGTAGCCCAGCAGCCCCGCCTTATTCGTGCTGCGCTGCGGAAAGTACACGGAGCGCGTTCCCACGGTCGGGTAACGCGCGCAACTCACGGCTTGTTCCGCTTCCGCGGCAGTGTTGATGTAAGGAATGAGCACACCGTCGGCACCCAAGTCCAGCGCCTGCTGAATACCGCCCCGGTCGTGGTAGCCCGCCACACGCACCATGGACTTCGCCCCGCCGCCGGCGATGGCGCACAGCATCGCGGAAAGCCTTTCGTGATCCATAGGACCGTGCTGCGTATCCACCAGCAGCCAATCGTAGCCGCTGTGCGCCAACTGCTCCGCTACCGTGGGGCTATGGCCATTCAGGAAGAGGCCCATCTTGGGGACACCTTCGCGCAATTGTTTCTTAAACTCGGCACCAGTGAGAGGGTTCGACATATTTCCAGTCCATCGTACAACAATGCGACCAAAATGCGACAATGATTCGCGGATATGGAGAACTTCCCCGAATTCATGAAACACGCCGCGAACAGAATCGCGAAGGCCGCCCAAGCCACGCCAGGGGTCGAGGGTTACGTCTTCGACGGGGCGGATGGAAGCCAGATGTCGTTCTGGACCTGCCAGGAAACCGCAATATCCGCCGCGCATGCCCACGACTTCGACGAATATATGCTGGTGGTGCAAGGCTGCTACACGCTGGTCATCGATGGGCAGCGGATTCCCGTGAAGGCCGGAGAGGAGCATTTCATTCCGCGGGGCGTGCTCCACAGCGGCGAAGTTGTTGCGGGGACCCGGACCATCCACGCATTTGGCGGGCATCGAGCGGACCGCATCAGCGCTAGGCTTACCGAGCCGCAACCGTGAGGAAGCGGCCCTCGGTTATGATCGATAGTGATGCATCGCCGCACATTTCTTCAAATGGCCGCCGCCGCGCCCGCAGCGCTGGCCGCCACGGACCGTAAGGTTCCGAAGTATCGCGTCGTCTCGCATTATCAGCCCGCCGCGCAACCCGGTATGCCCGGACCCTATCCCGGACAGGTGGCTTCCGTGCACGCCGAGAAGTGCATCGACGCGGCCACCGAAAAGCCGGACGCCGCCGTGGTGCGCGAGATGATGGCGCGCGGCATGCAAGCCTTGACGGGCGATGCAGACGTCCGCGACGCGTGGGCGCGCTTCATTACGCCCGCTGATGTGGTGGGCATCAAAGTCAATTGCTCGGGCGCGCCCGGCATCATGTCGTCGCCGGTGGTGGTGGCCGAGATTGTCCGGAACCTCGCGGCGGTGGGCGTCAAGCCCGATTCTATTTGGATCTATGAGCGCTTCGAGGACCAGGTGGAGACGGTCCACTACGACCGCTACGTGCCGCAGGGCGTACACATCTGGACAGCGGAGACCAGGCGGGGATCCGCGGAGTCGTACGATCCCGCCACCTATGTGGAGACCGCGTTCTTCGATGAAGACGACACCCGTTCCAACCTGATCCGGCTGGTAGGAACGCGCTTCACGAAAATTATCAACGTCCCGAATATGAAGGATCATGGCGCCGCCGGAGTCACAGGCTGTCTGAAGAATATCGCGTACGGCAACTTTTCCAACGTGGCGCGTTCGCATTCCGGGTCGGTGACCAATACCTACTCTTTCATCGGCACGCTGGCCGCGGTTGAGCCGCTGCGCTCGCGCACGGTCCTGCAGGTGATGGACGGGCTCCGCGGCGTGTGGCACGGCGGGCCTTTTTCGCCTAGCCGCAAGTTCCGGTTTTATCCGAAGCGTATGCTGTTCGGCACCGACCCGGTAGCCATCGACCGGCTGCTGCTCGACATCATCGACGACAAGCGCAAAGCCGAACATGCCGTCTCGGTGTGGGACCGTTCCGCCAAGTATCTGGGCGGGGACGACGATCATCGAAACAATCCGAACGTCAACCCGTTCGTGCGCGAGCCGGGTCACATCGAGTATGCGGGGCAGCTCGGGTTGGGTGTATACGATCTCGCCAAGATCAAAGTTACTAGCGTCGAGGTCTGATGCCGCTGGCGTTTCTAGCAATTCTGCTGCCCACGCTGTTTTGGGACCGCCCCGTCGACACCGCGGACACATTGCGTAAAGCCGGGTTCGAGCGGTTATATGTGCCGGCTGGCCGGGAACAGGCTTGGCGCAAGGAGGGCTTTGCGGCAACCGCGTTCGACCGCGCCGGCGCCGTGCAGGCGGTGGCGCCAACTGTCGAGTACCACATGGATGTCGCCTCGGCCACGCGCGTGCCCTGGGTGGATGCCAACGGTTGGCGATTCGAGCGGGAGCCGGGACGTTCGTTCTTCTACGACGCGCCCGCAGGTAGTGCGGCGTTGGCCGCGGCGGAAGCTTTCACTTATGGAGCCTGTGCCGCGATCCGCGCCGCGCCGGAGGATCTGGCGCCGTTCGCACGCATGCTCAAGTTCCTCGGCGAAATCGACCGACCGCGCCTGCCCGTAAGGGCCAACATCGGAGTGATCGACGACGGTTCCGACACTATGGCGGAAGTGCTGAATCTGCTGGCCCGGCATAACTTGTTGTTCCATGTGATACCGTCCGCCGACCCCACGTATGACTTGACTATCCGCAATGTTGCAGAGGCCGCCAATCCCTACGAATTTGCGATGAAGACGCGCCGCGACCTTACCGATGAAAAACGCCTGCTGCGGATTTACGGCAGCAATGTGGTGCTGGTGCGGCTGACGGGCGATACCTCGCAAGGGCGCGTGCATTTGCTCAACTATGGCAAGGCCGCCGTAAAGGGCCTGCGGGTGCGAGTGTCAGGCTCGTACGCACACGGCACGCTGACCGCGTTCGCGCATCCCGGCGAAGCGCTCGAGGACTATAGTGTACAAGATGGCGCCACGGAATTCACCATTCCGGAATTGGGCACATATGCGGTGGTGGACCTTGTGCTTGGCTCCAAATAGATCCTTGGAGGGCGCTACAGTCACTTGCCGGTGTAAGTGATCCACATCGGGGATGCCCACACAATCTCGCCGTTATCCTGCTCGCCCCGGACGTAGTAATAGCTGGTCTTGCTGGTTGGTTGATTGTCGCGCCAGGAAAAGTCCACCGACTGAGTGTTCGGGGCGGTCGAATAAACGTATTGTCCGTCCTTGATGATTACTACCTTGGCGAACTTCGACGTACCCTGCAGCTTGACTTTCAGCGAAGGCGTGTCCGATGTGGCGAACTCGTCGCCCATCAGGTGCGCGCCGCTTTCCACGTCCGCCAGTATATTATCCGTTGAAGCATAGACATGCCGTTTTTGGAAGGCCTCCAACACGGATTCGCGGCTGACATCCTTCACCAGCAGGTTGCAGTAGCTGATGTGAGTCGAAATGTGATCGGAACTGGATTCAAATCCGAGACGATAACCCTTATCCAGGGCGATATTGACATACCCCTTGGGCCGCCAGCCCCCGATGGAATCCTTCTCGTTGTTGGCGCGCGGCCCATCCGGCATCTCATAGTTCTGCCGGATGCCTTGATAGATCTCCACCACGGGTTCCGCGTTGGGGTCGTTGTCGCGCCAATCCGTTCCCATACCGGTGGCGCTGGTGTGCGAAGCCGAGATTCCGTTGAACTGCTTCAGGTAAGCGTAAAGCATCTGCGTATCGGGAGCGTGTTTCTCTACGTTCTCGTCGGACAGCGGCAAGCGCGGCAAAGGCCGGACTCCGCGCTGCGCAAAGATCACGTTGCGGTGCCCTTCCGGATATTGAACGCTGCGCTCGTAGGCGAACATGGGAACAAACTTGCCGGGCGTCGAGAAGATGTCCGTCTGCTTCTGGATGAGCCACCAGAAGTACTCGCGGCCGCTGCCATTATCGTGATCGCAGCAACCTACCCAGTCCAGATCGCCGGCGTCGAGTATGTACCGCCATTGGTCGAGAATCGTGCCATCGTTGCCTCCGTCGCTCGATATCTCACTATGCCTGTGAAACTCGCCGCGAACGATATGCAGGTTCTTATCCGGACCGGCGCGGTAGTCCCGCAGTGTCTTAATGCCCGCCGCGTCCGCCGCGTAAACAGTAGGCGGATCGGGCCTGGCCTCGCGAACTAATGCGACAACAGGGATGTTTGCGTTGCCTGAGCCCAGGTCCACTTCGTGACTCCACAGATCGTTATTAAATGGGTCAACCGTCGAATTCGGATCCGGATTTCCGGGATTGGATGCGCCCTGAGTGCCGTGTGAGACACGACGGCCGTCCGAGGAATTCACGATCAACAGTCTTCCGGCTGTGCCGGCAGCCAAGGCCGGCCGGTTATCCAGGAGATTGTCGGAGTGATTCAGGAAAATCGGGTTGGTCCAGGCCTTCCCGTCGAAGGAGACGAGATACTCCGCCCAGACAGTACCAATGGGGCTGCGCGCGGTAGGATTCGGCGAACGGAAGGCCAGCCAGAATCTGCCTGAGGCATCCACAGCCAGGCGCGGCAGCGTATTCCGCGCGGCCCGCGCGGCGTTTGGGAATCCGCCATCCGGCAACCGCTGCTTTCCGTTGCGCGGATTCGGATTGAATGAGTCGGAGTCGCTTTGGCTCCCGATCCGGTCGGCGCGCGGGCTAGGCGGCCCGGCCAGCACGGCATCCAGCGTCGAATCGAGCGCCACCAGCCGGCCATCCGGTTCCAGGGCGCGCAGCCGGATGGCCCGGCCCTGATAGAGGGCGATGCCGGGCGTCACATCCGCGCCGAAATCCTTGCCCCACTCGCGGCCGCCTTCTTCATAAGCGACCCACAGCCGTCCGCTAGGATCGTAAGCGATGGAAGGGTACGCCTCATAAGCGGCGGAAGCCGCAATAGGAGCCTCGGCTCCCCATGAGTTAGATGCCCAGGTCCGCGCGTACACATCGTAGTTGCCGTTGCGGTAAGAGTCCCATGCAACCGAGACCCTTCCCGTGGCGTCCGCCGCGATCGCGGGGTTCCATTCGTTGCGCGACGAGTTCGACACCTTGGCCGGCGCCGAAAAGCCGCTGCCATTCTGAGAGGAGGCGAAGATCGCGGCGCGCCCGTCCCGCCAGCCCTGCCATGCGACCCACACCTTGCCCTTGGAGTCGGTGGCAGCTACAGGATCGATGTCGGAGCCGGGTTCTTTCGAGATTTGAACTTGATCCTTGGGACCCGAATCGTCTACGGCCCGGCCAAAGATATCGAAGTTTCCGCCATGGTTCTCGGACCAGAACACCCATGCACGTCCGGCGCCATCCACCGAAATGGCGGTGCGGTATAAATCTCCGCCCGGCTTGGTGATCGCGATCGGCTCACCCCATGCGCCGTTCGCATATTTCCTGGCCCAGATCTGGTCCCCTCCGGGGGCTGCGGTAAATTGTGAAAAATCTTGCGGAGCTTCTTTGAGGGTCCGGCGCAGCTTGATGTGGTCGGGATTGTGATGGAACTGCACATATGCTAGCCACGTCTCTCCGTTACGTCCGGTGGCCAGGGACGGGTAGTCCTCTTCCTCCGGAGTTGCGGCCAGCCGTCGGGCTTGCGGGATCCTATCGATGAACACGCGGCCACCCAGCTTGTAGATGCCGCTGGTGTAAGGCACTTCACCGGCGCTAAAGCGAAAGTCTCCTTGTGCGGTGGTGAAACGGAATTCCGCGCCCGGCGTGACACCGTCGGCATTGACGATCAAACCATTGGCGACGATCGTAGGATCGCCCTGGGCAGCATTCGGATGCGTCGAGATGTGAAACAACTTGCCATCGGTCTGGTCCACGGCTTCGAAGCGCCAACCTTCCAGCGTGTAGCTGCCGGCTCCGGTTACGGCGATGGATCCGTCCCACCTGGTGCTCACGGTATCGGTCACACCTAACAGTACGCGATAGGAGGCGGGCGCCTGGGCATTCAACGACCCAACCCACGCCATCCCCGCCAAGAGATATGTCAAGGACTTACGATTCATTGTCAATCCTCCCTCAAACGGCATTAAACAGATAGCTTGGCCACTTCAACCTCGTCCAGCTCGACTCCTAGGCCCGGGCCTTCGGGCGGAGTCAGGTAACCGTCCTTGGCCACCACGGGATGCTTCACGATGCGCAATCCGAAATCGGGCCGTGTAGCGCTGAAATCGTACTCCTGCGGATAGCGGACGTTCTGCGTCGATACCCAAAAGTGCAGGGCGGCAGTCGTTGGAATGCCGTTCAACGTGTTATGCGATGCGATGGCCGTTTCGAAAAGGGATGCCACCGCGGCGATCTTCCGTATCTCGGTGATGCCGCCGCATATGGATGCGTTGGGCTGGATGATATCGACGTGCCCTTCGACGATCAGCCTGTAGAACTCCCAACGATTAAACTGTTGCTCGCCCGCCGCTACTCTCACGTCGATGGCATCCGCCACCCGCGCGAGACCTTGTAAGTCGAGTAACTCCACAGGCTCTTCCAGCCAGAAGGCATCCAACTCTTGCAGCTTGCGCCCCACCTTGATGGCTTGCTGCGGCGTATATGCGTTGTTCACATCCACCATGATTTTTATGCCCGGCCCAGTCAGCCGGCGGATCTCGGCGATCTCCTCGACGGTGTGGTCGGTATCCATATCCGCATCGTAGCCGCGCGGGGTAGTCACATGCGTGTGCGCCTTCAACGCATGGAAACCAGCGGGAAGTACGTCCTCAACCAGGCGCTGCGCGATGGCTTTGGGATCGTCGTCCGTCCTGCGCTCCGAACGGCTGGCATACACTTCCACCTTGTCGCGGAACTTTCCTCCGAGCAGCCGGTACACGGGCAGGTTGACGGCTTTTCCCATCAGGTCCCACAGCGCGAAATCGATGGCCGAGATAGCCAGCAACAACACTCCATTGGTGCCGTACTTGAGGTTGTTGAGGAACATCTCGGACCACAAACGCTCGTACTCGAACGGGCTGTGGCCAATGACGACTGGCTTCAGAACGTTTTCCAGAATGCTGTACAACACTCTGGGAATTGCGCGAAACGTGGTCTGGCCCAACCCGGTCAGCCCCTGATTCGTGCGTACCTCGACCAGCGTGGTCCAATCCTGATGGTTAATCTGAAGGATGGTTGTCTTCAGATCGGTGATCTTCAGATTACTGGCGTCCGCCCCCACCGTGGCCGCGGACGCGCCCGACGGACCCGCGGTTGCCGCGACCAGCGCCGAGGCGGCTCCGGCCAGAAACCGGCGGCGGCCGGCGGCTGGAGTCCTGGCGAGGTCATGCACCAGCCGCTCACGTGCTTCCCGTTTGTGTCCGGGAGGTAACTCAGTCATGTCAGAAATTCAAATGCGCGCCGAACTGGAAAATCCGCGCCTGGTTGCCCGCCACCAGGCTGGTGATTTGTCCAAAAGTAGCGCTGCCCTGCTGGGTATTCGGATTGGCGAAGCTCGGATGATTGAGCACGTTCAGCACCTCCGCACGAAACTGGAATTTGACCTTTTCTCGAATAAAGAAATCCTTTAGCAACGACGTATCCATATTGACCGATCCCGGCCCTTCGCCGAACGTGCGCCCGGCGTCGCCAAAAGTGTACTTAGGGGGAGCCGCGAAAGCGTTGACGTTGAACCACTCCAGCAGTTCCGCGCCGAGTGCGCGGCCCCCAGGAAGATTTGGGCTGCCCACTACATTCGGCCGAACACCATCGGAGAAGGAATTAGTGTTGTTAGTCAGCTCTATGGGACTGAGCGGTGTGCCGGTGCGCAGTTCCGCGATCACGCCAAGCGACCAGCCGCCGAGGACGCCGTCCACCACGCGCGAGGATGGAGAAAAGCGCTTGCCGTGGCCCACTGGCAGCTCGTAGATCGAGCTCCATACAAAACGATGCCGGATGTCATTTCCGGAAAGGCCCTTATCACCCGCCTGATTATAGTAGTTGCTGAAAGCATCGATACCGGGATAAGCAGCCAGCTCATTACGGGATGTGGTCGTATCTATCATCTTCGAGTAGGTGTAATTCGCCTTGAACAACAGGCCGTTCGAATATCTTTTCTCGAACCCCAGATTGACTCCGTTATACCAGGACTTGCCGATGTCCGCCGCGATGATCTGCACGTTGCTGAATTGCGGGAAGGGCCGCAAGACCTGGGCATTGCCCGGGCCCAGCTCGCCGGTCGGTACCTGATCGATGCCTTCGGCGTCGGGCGCCGGCAGATCGTGTCCGAAGGTTCCCAGGTAACCGATATCCAGCAGGATGTTACCTTTCAGTTGGCGCTGTATATCCAGGTTGGCTTGGTAGAGGTACCCGGTGTTGCGGTTGGGCTGGAAGTAAGCTACCGACGTGGTCGGTTTCTGACCTACCGCTACCGCGCCATAGCCGGGTGTAAGGTCGGCCACCGTCGGCGAGGAAACCGGCGGCATCCCGTTGGCCAGAATGAATGCCGGCGTGATGCCGTTATCGGGCGAGACGAAGCTGCCTTGAGTGCTGAAGCCCGTATTGGCCACGATGGGAGTAGCCTGATCGTATTCGCCTAGATACAAAATGGCGCCGCCGCCGCGTACCACCCACTTGTCCGCTGCATTCCAGGCGAAGCCCAGCCGCGGACCGAAATTGTGCAGGTCCCAGTTGTTGGCGTACTTGCTGACGCCGTCGATCCCGGAGAATGCGATCACTCCGGGGGTTCCGGATACGGGATTGATCGCCGTCGGGTTGAAGGAGTTTTGCCGGTTACTCGTTTCCCATCGCGGCTGATCGATGTCCCAGCGCAGCCCGATATTCAGCGTGAAGTGGGGAGTCACCCGCCAGTCGTCCTGTATGAATGCGGCGTAGGAATCCGAGCGGGTGTGAAGCGGATAAGTGGCCAGCAGGCTGCCTTGATCCACCCAGCCGAGCTCAAGCGCAGCCAGCGCGCTTCCGGTGGCCGTATTATTGAACGTGAAAGATCCGCCCGCGGTGGGATAGTACTTGTCGAGGTTTGAGGAGTAGCGGTACTCCAGGCCAAACTTGATTTGCTGTTTGCCGCGCACCATGGTGACATTGTCCTGGTAGGAATCGCTGCGGATGGGCCCCTGCAACCGCTCCTGCTGCGTGGCGTTACCGAGAGTCTGAAATCCGTTGACAATAACAGTCGGGAAAAACGACTGATTTACACCGGTCAAGCCAATCTGTTGGTCGATGGTCGTACCCACGCCCGCCGAGATGGAGAGAGCTTGCCGCCGCGAATAGGTAAAACGAGCCTCGTTGATGGTGGTGGGCGAAAAATTGTGGTACCAGGTGGCCGACGGGTCGTAGTAATAGTTGTGCGCCAACACTCCGAACGCGTCGGTGCCCGGCGTGGGGAAAATCGACGCCGTCAGGGTGTGGTCCGGTTGGGCCAGAAAGCGTCCGAAAATGCGGTCCTTGTCGCTGAACATGTGATCGACCCGCGCTACGTAGTCGTTGACAATGGTGGTGGCGGGGTCGTTGGCCACCCAATTTCCTTTTCCGGATGGAGCGCCGGCCACATTCGGCGTGGGATAAAAGGCCGCCAGTTTGGATCCTACCGGGTCCAGCCGGTTCGACGGAATGACGTTCCCCGGAAACGGCGTACCGTTGGTGGGGTCTTTGACTACGTAGGAATCGGCCGAGAAATTCCCGCCGTCTTCGGCCACCGTTGGGACGTTCACCACCTGCGTGGTTGCCACGATCTGGCGGCGGCCCTCATAGTTGAAGAAGAACTGCGTCTTGTTCTTCTTGATAGGTCCGCCCAGGCTCGCGCCAAAGAGGTTATAGCGCAGAATCGGGTTGGTTTTGGCGAAGAAGGTGCGCGCATCCAAATCGTTGTTGCGGAAGTATTCGTACGCCGAGCCGTGGAATTCGTTGGTGCCAGACTTGGTGGTCATCTGGACAACCGCGCTCCCAGTGCGTCCGAGTTCGGCGGAGTAGTTGCTAATGGCCACGTTGAACTCTTGCATGGATTCCACGGGAGGATCGAACATCAGCGTAGGCACGCCCAGCGTCAGATTTTCGACCGTGCCGCCGTCGACCAGGTAGTTCTCGTTATTGCCGCGGCCGCCCGCGATGGCGAAGGTGACGCTGGCGCCGGCTCCGTTGGTCACCACGAATCCGCTCAGCCGGGTAAGCTGCGCCGAGCGCCGGTCGATCAGCGGCATATCCACGATGGTCTGGTTTTCGACCACGTTCGACACCGACGAGGTTTCCGTCTGCAACAGCGGGACGCTGGCTTCCACGTTGACCGATTGAGTAACGGCGCCCACCGCGAGTTGTACGTCCACGGTGCTGATGGCGGCGGTCTCGACCTTGATGCCGCTGCGGACCTGGGTCTCAAAGCCGTCCTTCTGAACTTTCAAATCGTAGGTTCCCGGCAGCAGGAGGGGGAACGTATAGTAGCCCTCTGCGCTCGAAACCACCGACCGCGTGTCGCCGGTTTCTACGCGCGTGAGTGTCGCTTTGGCGACCGGCACCGCGCCGTTTTGGGAGTCCACGATTCGCCCGGAAACCTCGGAGTTCTGGCCCCACAGGCAGAGGCTGGCCACGGCCAGCAGCGCTAACAGCATCGTTACACGTCGGACTTGAGGCATTTGACCATCCTTTCCGTTATACCGATCGAGACGTAGCCAGCCGGGACGTAAACCAGTCACGCTCGCCTGCGGGGAGTTTACGGCGTGGGGCCTTCGCGAGCATCACCGAAACTCCAGTTTTTCCATCCTACGGCAAAGCTGGCACATCAGTCAAGTAAAAGAATCGATTAAATAGATTTAGTGTTGTTTTTGGCCGCCAAGCGCGGCTTGGGGGGCCGACGCTAGCCCCCGCGAACGGGCCCAGGAGCAGTATGGTCGGGCGGCGGCCGAATTCAGCGTTCCGGAGTTGGCCGCGTCGATTTACTCCTGATTGAACCCTGTCGCCCGCCGGAACGCTTCGACGTAGTGTCCATCCTTCTTGTCCAGTTGCCGCAGTTCGACCTTCAGCTTCTCCAGCGCGGCCGCATCCCAATCCGGCCGGTACTTGTCGACCGCAGGCGGAAACTGGCTCACGTGGGCCGCCGCCGCGTTCAGCTTGATCTCGGCCACATCGTCGATGTTGACGAAATAATTCGCATCCTTACCCGCGTAGTAATAATACTCCTCCGGCACGCGCCAAGGCTCCAGCCCGTCGTGCAACCGCTGGTTGGGGAAGTACAAGTGCCATTCCGCGGCGCGGATCGCGTCCATGGTGTTATTGGCCGCCATGCGATGGTCGGTCTTGTGCCAGCGCACGTAATCGGAGCCGGGGTCCACGCTCAACACCACGTCCGGACGAACCTTGCGGATCAGCCCCGTCACCTGTTCCACCAAGTCGCGCGGGTTGGCGTATTCCAGCATGCCGTCGTGATATTGCAGCCATAGGATGCTCTCCTTGGGTATGCCGACGATCCGGCAGGCCTCCTCTTCCTCGTGCATGCGGATGCGCGCCAGCCGCTCGCTGGTCATATCGGGATCGTACGACCCTTTGTCGTCGTTGGTGTAGATCACGATGTGGATGCGGTTGCCGTTCTTGGCCAGCTTGTACAGCGTGCCGGCGCAGCAGAATGTGTCGTCGTCCGGATGCGGCGTGAACAGCATGACGGTCTTGCCGCGCAGGTTCTCCAGGCGGGCCGAGTCCTGCCCGAAAACTTGTACCAGGGACAGGATCGAAATCGCGAATGCCGGAATCGGTGTTTTCATAGCCTCACCCAACGCGCAATGCGCGCGCCGGATCGATGCGGGCGGCCCGCCGCGCTGGAACATAGCTGGCGGCCAATGCTACTGCGACCCACAGCAATGCTACTCCGATGTAGGTAGCGGGATCGGCCGGACCGATGTGGAAGAGCAGTCCGCGCATGACCCGCGTCAGCACCAGCGCTCCGCCTATGCCCAGCGCGCTGCCTATCAGGGCGAGAGTCAGTCCCTGCCCCAACATGAGCCGCATAATATCGTTGTTCTGCGCGCCCAACGCCCGGCGGATGCCCAATTCCTGGGCGCGCTGCGCGCCGGAAAATGCGATCGCCCCATAGATGCCGACCGTCGCCAGCAGCAGCGCGACCGTCGCGAACATACCCAGCAGCAGCATGGTCGGGCGGCGGCTGCCCATGGACGACTCGACGATCTGGTCCATGCTGGCGACATTTGAGACCGGTTGATCGCGATCGACCGCGAGCACCTGGCTGCGAATGGCCCCGGCGAAGCGCAGAGGATCGGTTCCGGTGCGGGCTACCAAGTAGGCCGTCCGAGAGCTGTGCATGCGCGGCGTCACATAGAATTCGGGCGTGGCGTCCGCGGCCAGACCCGCTTCGCGCACGTCGCCCACGATTCCCGCTATCCGCACCCAGCCGGTCTTATCCATGCCCTCGCGCATGACTTGGCCGATCAGGTTTTCTCCGCCGGGAGCGAACAGACGCGCGAAGCTCTCGTTGACGATCGCCACGGGGGGCGCATCGGGGCGGTTGTCGCGCTCGTCGAACTCGCGGCCTTGGCGCACGGGAATCCCGAGTAAGTGGAAATATCCGGGGGTAACGCTTTGGATCTGACACATGGGCCACTTACTCACATCGCCTTCGGGCTGCTCGCCCACCTGTACGTTGGTTCGCAGCGCGACGGATTTGGGAAGGGCCAGCGCGAGTGCCGCGCCATGCACGCCGGGAAGCGCATTGGTGCGCCGCAACACTTCATCGAAGAAAGCCAAGATCTTGGGATTGGTGTCGTAGCGGGCCGGCGAAAGCGCGATCCGGGCAGTGAACAGATTGGCAGGCTGCAATCCGGGATTGACGCTGCGCAGCTTGGCCACGCTCTCGATCAGGAGAGCCGCGCCAATCAGCAGCACGATGGACAGGGCGACCTGGCCGATCACCAGCAGGCTGCGGCTGTTCGAGATCGCGCGGCCGGACCGGCCTGCAGTTGCCCCGCTTTCGCGCAGCAGGTTGGCGATGTTCGCAGCCGGCACTTGCAACGCGGGGATGAGACCGGAGAGGATTCCAGTGAGGCACGAGACCACCACGCTAAAGGCGAGTACCGCGCCATCCAGCCGGATCTCGCCCACACGCGGGACGGCGAAGGCGGGCATGCCGACGATGGCCGCCAGGGCCCACTTCGCCAGCAGCACGCCCAGCGCGCCGCCCGCGACGGCCAGCACCAGGCTTTCGGCGAGCGACTGGGCCACGAGGCGGGTGCGTGCGGCTCCTATGGCGGCGCGCACGGCGAATTCGCGCGCGCGCCAGGCGCTCCGAGTCAGCAGCAGGCTGGCGACGTTGGCGCAGGCGATCAACAGGACGAAGCATACCGCCCCGAAGAGCATCCAGAGAATGAGGCGCACGTCGGCTACCAGCCGTTCCTTCAGCGGGATGAGGCGGAGCGTGGCGCCGGGATCGGCATCCATGCGCTCCGGGTTGGCAGCGATATATTGTTGGTTCAAGATGGCGGCTTCGGCGCGCGCCTGTTCCAGAGCGACCCCAGGACGCAGCCGCGCGAAGCCTTGCAGCAAGGCGACAAACGGCCAGAAGTGCGCGGGCAAAGCGGACGTTTCCGCCGGCCTGGTCATCCAGACGTCGAGATCGGGTATGGGAAAGTCAAAGCCCGCCGGCAGGACGCCGAGGATGGTGTATGGAACGGCGTTGAGGATGGCAGTCTTTCCGGTCAGCGTGGGATCCGCGGCGAAGCGACGCTTCCACAATCGCGAGCTGAGCATGGCGACGGGCGGCGAGCCGGGCAGATCTTCCGCGGGAATAAAGGCGCGGCCCAGCGCGGGCCGCACGCCCAGGACATCCAGGAAATTCGCGGAGACGCGCGCCCCCTTCAGCATCTCAGGATCGCCGGCGCCGGAAAGCGCCAGATCCTCGGTGAAGCGCGAGCAAGCGCCGATGCCCGCGAAAGATTGAGCCGTCTTGCGCATCTCCGTATAGCGCAGCGCGGTGAATGCGCCGCCCGGCGCCGGACGCCTGGGATTTTCGACCGACACCTGCACCAAGCGGTCCGCATCCTTATATGGGAGCGGCTTCAGCAGCACGGCGCGGATCACGGAGAACATGGCCGCGTTGCCGCCGATGCCCAGCGCCAGGACCACGACCGCGGTGGCGGCGAAGGCCGGATTCTTGCGCGCGGTGCGCAAGGCGTAGCGTATGTCCAGCCAGACGTTATCGATGAATCTCAGCGTGTAGGCTGCGCATGCCTGCGATGTCCCGCGGACGGGTATCGCTTTCCGTTGATGTGCGTTCAATATCATGAGCTTTCAAATAGTCTACTGCTTTTTGCCGGACAGACCTTAGTATATTGAATCGATGGATTTTAATTATTTCGCAGATGGCGCGCCATCTGCTTATGGCGCGAGACTTCTCCGGCTGAACAGCCAGGCGGCCAACAGAAAGAACACCAAGGCCCAATCCAGCCCGTAGCCCAGGACAGTGAGGTGATGCAGGGGCGAGGTCTGCTTCAACGAGGCTTCCGTAATGGTCAAAAAGCGCGCTTCTGAAAGCAGCTCCGGAGATGGCAGCGCGGCATATAGACCCGCCTTAAGCCATGCAGGCAGGTACGGAGCCCGGCTGGCTGGCGCCACGATCAGTTCCGCCACCATGATCACCAGCATGATGGCGAATGAGACGACCGGGTGCATCACCGTGGCCAGCAGCATCGCAAGGCCGCTGTAGAGTGCATAGCGCACCAGAGGGTACACGATCAACAGCCAGGGCGCGGGGTGAATTCGCTCGCCCCCGATGGCGGCCAGCAGATAGCTCAGCGCAAGCATCATCAACACGTAGGCCGCCATCAAGAGCTGGACGCCCAGAAACTTGCCCAGAAGAAACTCCCAACGGCGGATCGGCCGCGCCAGCACCGCGAGGATCGTCCCGCTCCGGATGTCGGCCCAAACGGCGTCGGCCGCGGCCCAGGCGGCCAACAAGCTGCCGAATCCGCTGAGCAGCGACATGATGCTGCCGATCAATCCCAGCACCATACTCTCCGCGTGCGGCATCCCCGGCGCGCCGGCCTGCGCCCTGAACACCATCAGCGGCGTCATCATCAGCAGCACCACGACGGCAAACAGAGTCAGGAAGAGAATCATCAGCTTGTTGCGCAAGAAACCGGAGAATGTCAGGAGCGCGATGGCGCGGATTCTCATTGGGACTTCTCCGCGTCGCTTACCAGCGTGAGGAACAAATCCTCCAGAGAGCTTCGCACCGGGTACATACTGACCACATCGCATCCGGCGGCCCACAGTCGCTCGACGGCTTCCCGTTTCAAAACCGGATCGACTAGTACGCGCACACCTTGCGCGCCACGCTCGATAACCGCTCCACGACCGGATAAAATCGTCTCCATCTCTTCAGGCACGCTATCCACGAAGATCGCCACGCGTCCGCCGCGGTCGAGCAGTTCGGCCAGCGGACCCTCCCGAATCAGGCGGCCGCGATCGACGATGATCACCCGGTCGGCGAACTGTTCCAGTTCCGAAAGGATGTGGGTACTGAGGAAAACGGTCTTTCCCTGTGACTTCAAGGAGAGCAGAATCTCGCGGACGTCCCGGCGCCCCGCCGGATCGAGGCCGGAGGTCGGCTCATCCAGCACCAGCAATTGCGGGTCGTCAAGCAGGGCCTGCGCGATCCCGAGACGTTGCACCATGCCGCGCGAATACTTGCCGATGCGCAAGTCTTCGTGTCCGCAAAGTTGGGCCTTGGCGATCAGCTCCGGAATGCGGTTGGCGGCAACTGTATCATCCAAACCCGCCAGGGCGGCATGGAATCGCAGCAGTTTGGGAGCGGTGAGAAAAGGATGAAAGGCGAAATTCTCCGGCACAAAGCCGATCTGCCGTTTGGCGCGAACGTCGCCCGGCGGATAGCCGAGCACGGCCACCTCGCCCGAATCCGCAAAGAGAAATCCCATCAAAGTGTTGATGCAGGTGGTCTTGCCCGCGCCGTTCGGCCCCAGGAATCCGCAGACCTCGCCAGCCTCCACTTCAAACGACACATCCGCCAGCGCCGTGACGCCCTCGCCGGAAGACCGGCGGCCGTACTGTTTCGTCACGCCACGGAATTCAATGGCCGGGGGCATTCGGCGCTCCTTGCACGGGGAAATTATTGGCGATGCCGAAGTGCGCGTTCAACTGTGTTTCCAAGGCCGCATCGAAACCCACCTTTCCGAACGTGACTTTGCCGTCTTTGTCGATGACGACCATCGTAGGGATGGCTTGCACCTGGAACGCGTCCGCGGCTGCGTGCGCGCTATCCAGCAGAACCGGAAACGGCATTTTGAGCTCGGTGGCGCCGGCTGCGGCCGCCTCGCGATCGTCGTCGAGGCTGATGGCGAGGATCTCAAAATCGGTATTGGCTTGCGGCTTCTTCTTGTAGAAATCGCGCAGGATGGGCATCTCCAGGCGGCACGGCCCGCACCAACTTGCCCAGAAGGTCACTATCACAGCTTTCTTCCCGCGGAAGTCCGCGATGGATACGGGACGGCCGTCCAAGCCCGCGAGAGTGACTTGCGGGGCCGGCTTGTTTAGGAGTTCCACCGTCTTGCCGGCGCGGACAATGCCGGCTTCGAGCAATTTGGCACGCCAGGTGATGAAGATAGTGAAGGCGGCCAGCGCGATTAATGCGGCAATCGCGCCGGTGGATGGCTTCGTGAGTGGGGCGGTGGCCACCGATTTAGCCCGTCAGTGGATTATATCAGCAAGGCCTGACGCGCTGTCGCCGCCGTGGCCGGTTACGTCCTTCAGCGGGTTGCCCTGCGGCGCGGGAGCTTCCACTCCCTTCTTCAAAATCGCTCGATCCATTAACAGAACTTGCTTCACCGCTCTTGGATTACGCTGTCGATCCGAGAGATTGCCCGCGGTAGGGATCGTTCTGATCGGAGAAGAGATGCCAGAAATTTGCTGCCCGGCTCCGGCCCCATTCGAGGCACGCATTGAGCGCTTGCGTCGCCAATATTTCCGCAGCATCTTTTGCGATTGTCCGGATTGGCTTCTCGGTGAACGGTAGTGACCCGTTTCGGGGCGGAATAGTTCCCCCAATCGGAACAGCGATATGCGCTTCAACGACCTTGACGCATTCGGTTATGAACGAGTCCCGCTTACGCTTATCCCATCCGGCGTCTCGACTGTGCGGCCCATTTAAGGTGACAGCATCGGTGGTATGCAGCCACGCAGCAGTATACTTTCGGAGCGTCCTCTTCCACGCGCTTTCAAAGGATTTCCATTGGTCCGTCCTACCAGAAACGGCGGCCACAGGGGCGACGCCGTAATGCCTGCTGTCAGCCTTGCTTTCGCCAACGAAATAGGATTTGATTACAAATGTCCTTCGGAGCATCCGGCGCAAAAAGAGCCGCCTGCCGCCCTCCGAGATCCTACTGCGACGCGAAGGCCAGGAGCACGTTTCCAGGCATGCCGCCCAGCGCGCCGTAGCCGGAATCGACGAAGAGCATGCCGCCGGCAATCACGGGTCCGGACGCGCTCATCGACCCGCCCTTGGCCTTCACGCCATTGACTGTGGGGAAATCGCGCAAAGTATCGAAATCCCAAATCACCGCGCCGTCCGACGTATTGTAGGCGCGCAGATGGCCGTCCATAGAGCCGGAAAAGACAACTCCCGGAATCAGCGTTGCCGGCGCCATTTGCGCAGGCGTGCAGCCTAGGGTGGCCACGCACTTGGGTTCTTCCGGCGGCGCGTACCAGGTTTTCTCGCCGGTCGCGATGCGCAACGCAAACAGCCCGCCGCCCAGCTTCGGATCGCCGCCTTCGATTGGCCCGCGCATGGTGAAGTCGGAGAGCGGCACGTACACGTTATCCGTGTCGGCCGCGGGTCCGAACATGATGCCGCCCAAAACGCCGCCCTTGCCGATGCGCCGCTGCCACACGATGTTGCCCTGGGCATCCGGGTCGAGCGCCCACATCACGCCGGATTTCTGCCCCACCAGCAGCAGGCGCTTGCCGCCGGGGAGCGAAACCAATATGGGAGATGCGCCGATATCCGTATCGTCACCCGGCTTTTCCGGGCAGTTCACTTGGCCGGGAAGCACGCAGGCGACATTCCAGTGGTCCGCGGGCGTCAGTTGCTTGGACCAAAGCACTTTGCCGGTTTCCATATCGAGCGCCAGTACGGCGTCGCTGGCGGTGGTCTCCGGTCCGGAATGTTCGTTGCCGGTGCCCACGTAGAGTACCTTGCGCTTCACGTCGAGGGTGGGCGCGGACCAAATCGATACGCCCGATGGCCCCATCATTTGGGTACCGGCGGAGTTCACGCGCGTAGGCTTGGGCTCGGGAATCGTGTAGGTCTTCCAGAGGCGCTCGCCGTTGCGCGCATCCAGCGCCACCACGCTGCCGCGCGCCGTGCAGCACTTGTATTTCGGGTCGCCTGCCGCGACAAACTCTTCCGCGCCGGTCGAGACAGGCACGTACAGCCGTCCTGCGAAAAGCGTCGGGCTGCCGGTGATGTGCGAAAACATATGCTCATCCACGCGGGTTTTCCAGAGCAGTGCGCCAGTGTCCGCATCGACAGCATAGGCGGTGGATTGCGCATCTCCGAAATACAAAGCGTTATGCCCTTCGCCGTACGGCGCCACGTTGATGGCGGTGCGCACCGTCTGGGCCGCCTGGAAGGTCCAGTAGGTGCAACCGGTGTGCTGGTCGAGCGCGTACACAACGCCGCCGGCGCTACCCACAAACAGACGCCCGCCCGCGGCGGATGGCTGCCCAAGCGCCGAAGTTGCGCCTGGAAATCCGAACGCCCACTTCAGCTTCAGCTTGCTCACCAGGGAGCGGTCTAAACCGGCGGCAGCCCCGCTCTGCATGCGGGTGTTCTCCGGGTCTACACTCCAACCGTGCCAGCCGCGCAGGTCGTTCAGGGGCGCCGGAGCCGCCGGGCACGGCCCGCCGCTGACCTCCTCAGGCTCCTTCGATCCCAAATAAGCGGCGATCGCCATGCGCTGCATCACCGGCAGCGTGGCCGCCACCAGGATCATTTTGCCGGTAGTCAAGGCGTCGAAAATCTTCGTGCGCGACATTTGCCGCAGCGCCTCGGGAGCCGGCGCGTGCGTCGAACTCCTTACTTTGTGGCAACCGGCGCAGTTCGTTTCGAAAAGCTGGGCGCCGGTCTGTGCCCGTGCCTGGGGGACAGCCAGCGACGCGGCTAGCAAGATCCATGCAAAGTCTTTCATCGTTCGATCCTACGTTTGCGGTAACATGCTTCTCAAATGGAGTCAATTCTGGACTTGCGCGACCTGGTGAAGCTTTTCCCGAACCAGCGCGCCGTGGATGGCATTTCGCTCAAGATTCCGCGCGGCGGATTCTACTCGCCGCTGGCGGCTGTCCGGGACGGAGGAATTCCGCGATTCTTGTGGTGATTCCCAATTCCTTTGTTTCGCATTCCCAGATGGTGAGAACAGCCCATCCTGCCGCAGCTTCTTCTCTACTTCATGTCCACGCACTTCCCGGCAGGCCGGATTTGGTCCTTCCACTGGAGTGAGAGCGTGCGCCGCAGACCGGTGGGTGATTTTACCCAGCAGGCTGAAGTGGACGCCGACAAGCCCTTACATTTCAATGCCATGGTGGTGGCTGCAAAATTGCGCTTGCTAACAGGGGAGAAACCCGATGAATTTTGACGAAGCGCCTATGCTGGTGATCTGGGAAGTAACCCAGGCGTGCGACCTGGCGTGCGTACACTGCCGTGCATCCGCCCAGTCCAGCCGGCATCCGCGGGAGTTGAACACCGCGCAAGGTTTCGAACTGCTCGACCAGATCAAATCCTTCGGGAATCCGTTAATGGTTTTCACCGGCGGCGACCCTTTGAAGCGTCCGGATATTTACGATCTGATCCGCCACAGCGTGCAGGCCGGGCTGCGCACGAACGTCACGCCCAGCGCCACGCCGCTGCTAACCGAAGCGGCCATCGACCGCTTCCAGGACTGCGGCGTCTCGCGTATGGCGATCAGCCTGGATGGACCGGACGCCAAATCGCACGACGATTTCCGCGGCGTGCCTGGCACTTTCGACCGCGCCATGCTGGCGCTGTACCATGCCAAGAAAATCGGCCTGGAGACGCAGTTCCAAACCACGGTGACGCGCCGCAACCTGGCGCGGCTGCCGGAGATGGCCAAGATCGCGGAGGATGTCGGCGCCAAAATGTGGAGCCTGTTTTTCCTGATCGTGACGGGGCGGGCGCTGGAGAACGACGACTTGGCTGCGGAAGAATACGAGCGGGTATTCGATTTCATGTACGAACTCTCGAAGACGGCACCGTTCGCCATCAAGACCACCGAGGCGATGCACTACCGCCGCTATGTGGCGCAGCGCATGAAGGCGGAACACCGCTCCGCGCCGGACCGCGAAAAGACCGGGGCGGTAATGTGGCGCACGGCGGGGGTCAGCGACGGCAAGGGGTTCGTGTTCGTCTCGCATACCGGCGAGATTTTTCCCAGTGGATTTCTGCCGATTACGGCGGGCAATGTGTTGCGCGATTCGCTGACCGATGTTTATCGGAATTCCGGCTTGTTCCGCTCGCTGCGGGATATGGAGCAACGCAAAGGCAAGTGCGGTCTCTGCGAGTACCAGAAAGTGTGCGGCGGGTCCCGCGCGCGGGCTTATGCGCTGACGGGAAACTATCTGGGGGAAGATCCGCGGTGCACTTATCGGCCGCGCCTGGCGGGAGCGCTGGCGGGTTAGGATCGCCGAAAAAGCCCACAGGTGCTATCGTGAAATCCGAAAGCGGCAGAAGTGACAAGATTGAACAGCGCCGGGTGTCCGTGTATTTGCCATAAGCTCCCGTTCGGAAGTGTCGGCCTTTGCCCTCACGCAATGAAATCGCGTTGTCGAGCCTACGGCTTCTCTGGGGCCAACAACCGCACGTTGACGGCCTCCGGCTTCAGATACGGATCCAGCTTCGTCTCCACCGATACGCGGTCGCCCGGCTTGATCTTCTCGCGCTTGATCTTTTGCGCGCCAGAGTAGTAATGCGTGTTATGCGTACAGGAAATGTCGAGATCGTCCTGATCGGGCCGGGCCAGCGTCAGCGTCGTGGAATCGATCTGCCGTACCGTACCCGTGAAGGTTGCCAGCGGCAGCTGTTGCGCCACCATCCCCACGCATGCGGCGATAAGCGGAAAAATCGGCGCCTTCATTCGAACCCATCTTACCTGCTACGCTAGCGCCGTGGATATTCCGGCTTACTTGCGCCGCCTCGCCTACACCGGACCGTTGGACGTCTCGCCTGCTACGCTGCGCGGGCTGCATCTGTCGCATCTGTACGCGGTTCCCTTTGAGAACCTCGACATCCACTTGGGCCGTCAGCTCTCGCTCGACCTCGCTGCGCTTTTCGACAAGGTGGTTACCCGCCGCCGGGGCGGCTTCTGCTATGAGTTGAACGGCCTCTTTTGCGCGCTGTTGCGGGAGTTGGGCTTTCCAGTTACTATGCTTTCCGCGGAGGTCGCCCGGCAGTCCGGCGGCTTCAGCGCGGCGTTCGACCATCTGGCGCTGCAAGTGGATCTCGGCGAACCATGGCTCGCCGACGTGGGTTTCGGCAATGGATTCCGCTTGGCCGTGCGCCTTGACGATGCCTGTGCCCAGGCGCAGGGCGGCTCCGCTTATCGCATCGACACGGATGGCGCTTACCGCATCCTGCTGCGCCGCGACGGCCACGGAGCCGATGCCGGCGATTGGATGCCGCAATACCGTTTCCGGCTCGAACCGCATGCGCTCGCCGATTTCGCGGAACGTTGCCGCTTCCATCAAACCTCGCTCGAATCGCATTTCACCCAAGGCCGCATCTGCACGCTGGCCACGCCCGAAGGACGCGTCACGCTGAGCGGCATGCGGCTGATCGAAACCACCCCCGCCGGGCGGATGGAAAGCGAGATCGGCGGCGAAGCCGAATACGCCGCCGCACTGCGCGCACGATTCGGAGTGATAGAATAGCGGTTCAAGGGAGGGTTTCGGTGTCATCGTTTATCCAAAACCAGTTCGATAGCAACGTGGTCACCACATCGGTCGACTATGTCTTCAACTGGGCACGCAAATCCGCCCTGTGGCCGCTCACCTTCGGGCTGGCTTGTTGCGCCATCGAGATGATCGCCTCCAGCACCTCCCGCTTCGATATCGCCCGCTTCGGCGCGGAGGTGTTCCGCCCCAGCCCGCGACAGTCGGACCTCATGATCGTGGCCGGCACTGTGACCCTCAAGATGGGGCCCGTCCTGAAGCGCATCTGGGACCAGATGCCCGACCCCAAATGGTGCATCTCCATGGGCGCATGCTCGAGTGTGGGCGGACCGTTCAACACTTACGCCGTGCTGCAGGGCGTCGACAAAATCGTGCCCGTGGATGTCTATGTGACCGGTTGCCCGCCGCGTCCGGAGAACCTATTCTACGCGCTGTTGAAGCTGCAAGACAAGATCGACCAGATGACCACGTTGGTGAAGAGGCCCACCGAAGTCCGCCTGGATGAATCCATGCTCGCGCAATTCAAAGAGCAGGTCATGATCGCGCAGATTCAGAAGCCCGCGTAGTGTTCTACAGGGATTCGCAGAATATTTACCGCGTGCGTCCGCTGGAACGATTCCCGTGGCTGGAGCACGGCTTCGGCACGCGCCATGCTGTGGAACTCGCCACCGATCCGAGGCTGGCCACGCTGCATCAGATCCACTCAAATACCTGGATTCCGGCGTGTGGCCGGACGGGTGTGTTAGGCGATGGCGATGCGCTACTTGAAAACACGCCCGGACATCTTGTGGCCGTTAAAACAGCCGATTGCATTCCCATCCTGCTGGTGGCCGAGGAGCGTCGCGCGGTGGCCGCCGTACATGCCGGCTGGCGGGGTACGGTGGCCGGCATCGCACGGAACGCATTGCGTGGGATGCGGGAAAAATTCGGCACGCGACCCGCGCATGTGCACGCGGCCATTGGTCCGGGCATTGGAAAATGCTGCTACGAAGTCGGCGCCGACGTGGCCGCGCAGTTTGGAGAAGCCGGTCCGTGCCACATCGACCTGGTCGAAACCAACCGGCGCCAGTTGATCGAGACTGGTATTCCCGAATCTCGGATTTACGCGGCGAACCTGTGCACCAAATGCGGAATAGAAGATTTCCACTCATATCGCCGCGACAAAGAACAGGCCGGCCGCATGCTCTCCTTCATCGGGTGGCATCGGCTGGAAGTTAGCGCAACTGCGTCCCTGACCCGCGCGTATATTAAGTAAATGCGTGCTGTATTGCTCCTGGCCGCCGCCTGCACTCTCGCAGCCGCGCAAGATCCGCGCGAAATCGTCCGGCGCTCGGTGCAACTGATGGACCACAACCTGGCCATTGCCCGCAACTACACCTTCCTCGAGCGCACCGAAATCCGTGAGCTCGATTCCGATGCGCATGTAAGGACGCGCAAGATCATGCTTTACGACGTCACGCTGTTGGAAGGCTCGCCCTACCGCCGGCTGGTGGGCAAGGACGATCGCCCGTTGTCGCCCCAAGAGGAGCGTACCGAGCAGAAGAAACTCGCCGACAGCATCGCCCAGCGCCAGCAAGAGACGCCCACCCAGCGCGCCAAACGCATCGCGGATTGGGAAAAGAGAAGACGGCAAGAGCGCGAGCCTTTGAACGAAGTGCCGGATGCGTTCAACTTCAAAATCGCCGGCGAGGGTCAAGTCGACGGCCGCGACGCCTGGATTATCGAAGGTACGCCGCGGCCCGGCTATCATGCCCGCAGCAGCCTGGCGAAGCTATTCCTCAAGCTTCGCGGGAAACTCTGGATCGACAAGGCCGACTATCAGTGGGTGAAAACCGAAGCCGAGGTTACGGACACCATCTCCTGGGGCCTGTTCGTCGCGCGTCTGGGCAAGGGCGCGCGGCTCGATGTGCAGATGACGCGCGTGAACGACGAAGTCTGGCTGCCCAAACGGATCGAGGCCAAGGTCTCCGCCAGGCTGGCGCTGGTGAAGAAATACAACGTCGAATCCGACACCAGCTTTTCCAACTACCGCAAGTTTCAAGTGGAATCGCGCGTGGTTGCCGCCACTCCCCAGTGACTCGTGGCGCACGCCTGGTCACTCGGCAACCAGCACGGCGCGTTGAGCAATCCGCGCCAGATTATCCGGGTCGTGAGCCGGTAGATAGAATAGCGGTTCCGCCCGCGCCAATGCCAAGATCTTCTTGCCGGTCGCAAGAGACACCGCCACATCCGGACTGACCCCATCCACCTTGCCCGCCCGCAGCAAGCTCTCGTTGTAACTCGTGTCACCCGCCAGGAACCAGGATGGCATGCCGCGGACCAGGACCGACACATGCGCCGGCGTGTGTCCGGGCGTTGGAATCGCGACTACGTCCCCGCTGCGGGTCAACGCCACACTCCGCTCGAACGGCCCCAGCGGTTCGTCTTGAAACCGGATGAATTCGGGCTTCCACCAACCCGGCCAATTACGCGGCAGATATCCCTGGAGCACTCCAAAGCGGCCGCGGGCGGTCTCATAGTCGGCCTGACTTACCCAGATCCTGCTCTTTTCGAAATGCGCGAGACCGCCGGCGTGATCCGAGTGCAGGTGAGTCAGCAGTACTTGCCGCACATCGGCGGGCCGTATGCCCAGTTTCTTGAGCTGCGGGCCGATCTCATCCTCCGGTTCGACGCGGAAGTGTACCGCCTTGAAATAAGGGTGCCAGCGCGGGAAGTATCCGGGCGTATGCACGCGCGCCGTTTCCCCCGTGTCCACCACGATGACGCCTTCCTCGTGCTCGATGGCCCACGCGAATATGGGGAGCCACTCGGACCAGTCCCGGTCGAACAGAATATGCGCGGAGCGCGCCATTCCCTTTCCACGAGATTCCATCTGCGCGCGCTTGATCTGCACGGAGCCTGTCCGGATCGGATGGATTACGGGCACGCTCCAATTGTATCCTTGTATACATGGTCTGCATGGCCGACGAATGGCATAGGGGCGATTACGTCATCAGCACGGATGCGGCGCGGCTGGATCTCGCCATGATCCATGAATACCTGAGCGGCTCCGCGTACCGGGCAATGGGCCGCCCGCTCGAAGTGGTGCGCCGCTCGATCGACAATTCCCTGCCCTTCGGAGAGTACGAAGGTGGCGCGCAAATCGGCTTCGCTAGGGTGGTCACCGACTACGCCACGTTCGCCTGGCTGGCGGATGTCTTCGTGCTTCCGGAGTTTCGCAGCCGGGGCATTGGCAAATGGCTGATCGGCGTGATTCTCGAACATCCTCGCCTGCCCGGTCTGCGCCGCTGGATACTCGCCACGAAGGATGCGCACGGTCTCTACGCGCAATACGGCTTCACACCCCTGAGCGCGCCCGAGCGATTCATGGAGCGCTTCGCCGGGTAACAGCCCAACCCACCAACGCCCCCGCGGCGGCGCTTAGCGGCAGGACCGCTGTATGCCACAGCATCACGTGCAGAGTTTCCAAATTCCTACAGTGAAGCTCCAGCATACCGACACCGGCCAGCCCCGCAAGCGTGCCCACCACCAGTCCGGCGGCAACTGGATTCACGGCAAACCCGCGCCGTTGCAGCAACCAGCTCGCCGGGGCCGCCGGAATCGCATGGAGCAGGCCCGCAGCCAGGCAGACGATCCCCTGGGATACGAAGCGTTCGGTACGGTAATCCTGGAACAGCACCGCAAAGATGGCCAGCAGCGCCAGGCTACCCGCAGCCAGCAAGGTCGAAGGCGCTGCACGGCGCCGGCTTCCGGGAATCGCTTCGCCGGCGGCCGCAGTGGCCGCCAGCCAGATAAGGATACCCAGCGTGGGAAAGATCAGGGCACGGTCCAAAGGGCTTTGCGCCTGAATGCCGAAGAATCCCGCACGGGCCGCGCCCGCCAGAGCGACTGCCGCGCAAACCAGAGCCAACCCGCTTGCCAGTACCCATCGCGGCGGCAAGGGACGGACCGGAACAAGCGAGGAGCCGACGGATTTGGCGATGCGATCGAGCAGCGCCGGGTCCACGTTACTGGGAGCCTGCGCAGCGGCCTGCTTCAGGATTTTGTCGATCTCTTCATCCCTCACGGAAGCTCTCCCGTACGACCTTCGCTCAGCCCCATGCCACGCAGCCGTTTCCTTAGTTTTTCATATGCGCGGTGCGCCTTCTGCTTCACCGACCCAATGCTCGACGATGTCGCGCGCGCCACCTCCTCCAGCGACATTCCCGCGACCTTCAGCATCTCGATCACTTCCCGCTGGCTCTCGGGAAGGGCCGCCAGGAGCGTTTCCAGATCCGGAGTTCCGCCCGATCCCGGCGGAGACGCCGCCGCCGCTTCGTGCACCTCCTCCAGCCGCTCTTCGCGAGCTACCGTGCGGCTGGCCTTCCTGTAGTGGTCCACGCGAATGTGCCGCGCAATCGCGTAGAACCACGGCAGCACTGGCTCGCCCGCATGGTATGTGTGCCGGGCCTCGTGAATGCGCAGCCAGGTTTCCTGCAGCAGGTCGTCGGCATCTCCCCGGCTCGCGAATTGGACCACGAAAAACCGATGGAGCTGCGGGCTCAGGCGATGGATCAGGGCCGTGGCCGCGGTGAAATCACCCTGTTGGTAGCGGGCCATCAGCATTTCCAAATCGCTGTTCGGGTGCATTGAGGAGGAAGCTGCGAACCCCGTAATTACCGATCCTAACAGGGATATACGATGGGTACCCCCTGAAAGTTACGGAGCGGCCCTTGCGCGCGGCCGTGACGATCCGTACATGTCATGGCAATCGCCGCCGTAACTTCCTCCCACCCTGCGGCGAAGGAAGATCTGAACGCTCGCCGACCGCGAGTCGCGCCAGCTTGGTTCAAGATTGGCGCAAGAAAAATCTTAGGAGGAGTCAATGAAGAAATTCGGTTTTTTCAGCATCATGGTGTCGCTCATCAGCGCGGCTACCGCTACCGTGGCCGCTGCCAGTAACGGTGTTCTGGTTATTACCGCGTCGAATGCAACCACGAACCAGCTATTGGTTTACAATTCCAGCGGCGCACTGCTGCAAACAGTCCCCACGGGGGGACAGGGCGGCGTCAGCGGCAATGCCGGTGGCATCGAAGCGAGGGGCAATCTGGTCGCTGTCGTAAATTTCAGCTCGCTGAACGTGTCATTGTTTGAACTCGGAAGCGACGGCTTCCGGATGACACAGTTAATCCCTACGATCTCAAGCCCGGTCAGCGTCGCCTTCGGCAACGATCACCTATACATCCTCGGCGCTACCGAGGTTGAATCCCACCGGATATTCGGATCCAGTGTCAATCCCGTCCCCGATGGAGAGGTGTCACTAGTCGTGGCGGATGGGTCCGCGGCCCAGGTCGGCGCTCTGCCGACCCAGGTCGTCATCACGGAAAAGAGCAACATGATCGAGACGGTCAACCTGCTGCCGGAGGGCGCGGTGGGTGGCATTGCCTCGCCGGTGCAGAACATTCCGGCCAACGTCAATACGCCATTAGGATTGATCACACGCGGCGATAACGCCTACGTCACCATCGCGCACGCCAATGAGATCTCGCTGGTCCGCGATGGCGCCATTTTGACCGTCACCAATTCCGGTACTCAGAACGCTCCTTGCTGGTTGGCGCTGGTGGGACCCTACCTGTTTTCGAGCAATTCGCCGAGCATGAGCATTTCAAAATATGCGGTCTTCGGACCAAAGATCGTGCAAGTCTCGGCCGTCGCAGCTACGCAGAATGGCGATCCGACCGACATCGCATCGGGCGAGGGATTGGTCGCGGTGATTGCCGGTAGCGGCGCGCTAACCTATCTGTCGATCTTCAGTGTTGACGAAGACGGCAACCTTAGCCTGCTGCAACCGGCCGCGACTATTAGCGGCGCCGCTAACGGCGTGGCGATTGTTCAAGCTGGCAACTGAAGGGAGCGCTATGAGGGACGTGCTGCGCAGGCATCGCGTTCCTTCGCCAAACCCAGGCCCACCTGTCCGCCGCTCCTATCCGCGAAGTGCGGCACGGCTCGGATGTTAGCGATTTTTCTGGTACGCTGAGCACCATATTCCCACTCTATGGCCCGAATCGCCGTGGAACGCCCGCCGGGAGCGGCGATCTATTGCGCGGACCGTAGACTGCGGTGTGCTCCTGGCGCCGTGGGCTCGGCAGGCATTCTGCGAGCCGAAAGCCGCAAGCGGGCGTGATCGGAGCCGGGCAAGTTGACAAGCCCGATTCAGCGAATTCCTGTTGTTTCACGATCGCCCGTGCTGCTCAAAGCCGCGCAGCTCGTCGATTTCCTCTTGAAGCCTCCGCAGCCTTCGCTTCCTAGTGGGAAAGAAAATCGCAAGCCAGATGGCGAGAAGCACCAGGACTGGCACGAAGTTCAGCAGGAGCCGCGGGGAATTCAGCGAGTGAATTACTCCTGGCAAGATAACCAGCGCCAGACCGAGGAAACAGAAAGTCAGACCCGCCCTGCGCCAGATGTGCAGGCCATAGTCGCGGCTCCTCTCCAGTTCGCTTCTATAGAACTCGACGGAACTGCTTACCGCCGCATCCGGCCCTGGCCTGCCGGGCCAAATCCATCGGTAAGCCTGATACGCGAAATTCAACCCGCAGAGACTCAGAATTCCCAGTCCCACGCGTGGAAGCGTCTCATCGTGGGCTCTGGCGAAGATCCACGCAAAGAAAGCGCAGACGACAATCCCAATGGTTATCTGGAGAAGCGCCTCCCGGCGGGCTTTCCTCCGGCGCCGCTGCGCTTTACCGCGTATTTCGTTCACTGACATTTTGAATACCTCCGTTGGCTGGTTTTGCCAAATATTTCGTGGATCGTTCATGGGTAACTCACTCGGCATGAGGCTCTCCTTCGCCGAACCACCGTCTCAGCACGTTCTTGATGCGGTGCACTTTCATCGCAATGTTCGCCGGCGACAATCCAGTAATCTCGCCTATCGAGCTCGCGTCCATACCCTCGAGATAGAAAACGATGATCTGACGATCGAGCGGTTTCAGGCGCTGGATCAGCATGGAGACACGATCCAGCGCTTCGTTCTGGCTGGCCACAAGTTCGCCCCGATCGTTGCCAGGCATGGTGTCGACGCTCTCGATGCTCACGAGGCGGCTCCTGACCCGGCGCTGCCGGATCACGTGCCCGGTGGCTACGTTGTGAGCGACACGGTACACCCAGGTCCTGACCGAACATCGCCGGTCGAAATTCCCGAAGCTACGCCAAAGATGCAGATGAATGTCCTGGAGCAGGTCGCGGCGCGCATCGGGATCAAGCTCGTAAGCCCGCGCGAGCCGGTCGAGTGAGGCACCGTAGGTATCGGCCGCGTCTTGATACAGCGAATCCTGGCTTACGTCTCCCGTCGTAATGGCCTCAGCCCTCAAATCAAGGTAGTCGCTGGCCACCGGGTTTTCTAACAGATAATTTTGCGCTCGCGGCCCAACGGCCACAATCCGCTTACCGCACGTCCAGGTAGCCGAATTTCAACGGCTCTGGCTCGCCGTTCGAAAGGGTCACTTCCAGCACAGGCTCTCCAGCGAGTGCAGCAGGCAGTTGGACGCCAAACTCCGTCAGATCGCCGCTTCGCTGAATCGCACGCGGGGACAATTCCACGCCATCCACGCGTACGCCGAGCCGAAAGTCCGTCGTACGAAACACCCCGATATAGAGACGATCGTCCGGCCCGCGCGGCCCGCCGATATGCACCGTGGCTACCCGGCGGAGCTTGCGGAAGCCGTTCGCGCACTCGTCCCAACCCAAACCTGCATACTCCGCGAACGCACTGTCGCCCAGGTTGATGAACCGGGGCGTCTCCGGCTTCCACGAGGCTCCGGCCATCGCGCGGTAGCGTCCCGTGACGTTACGTATCTCCGGCCCGTCCACCCGATAAGCCACGGCGCGCCCTTCCTGCAAAGCCCGCAACGCCAGGGCTTGCGGCAGAATGTATTTCACCACCAGGTCGCCCGGCGCCTGAATGCGGGACGCCGATCCAGGCGCCAGGTACACGTGCGGGATCTCCATTGCGCGGAATGGCAAATCCACGATGCCGGACCAGAACAGGTCCGAGTCGACGCCATCGAGCAGGATGATTTTGTCCGGTTGCGCGTCGTGCATGTCGGCTACGCCCAAGACCAGATCTTCGACGCGCGCGCCGCGGTCATGGTGCCAGCGCGCCATGGTCCACGCGGCCGGCAGCGATGTAGCAAGATAGATCGCGATACACGCCGCAGCGGCGGTTCGCCACATCCATTTCGATCGCCACGCGTACGCTATCGCCGATGCGCCCACGATCGCAAGGCCCGCTACGGGAACCGTCAGATAGTAATCCATCTTGTGATCGCCGAGCGGCAGGTAAGGTCCAGTGACAATGACAAACCAGGCGACGCCGAATGCCGGAACCCATTGCCGCGCGCGCACGCTCCACACGAGCAGCCCCAACGCCGCGCAACTCAGCAGCGCAGCCGCCAGCCGCGATGGCCCCAGCGCCCACATCCAGTATGTCCCCAGTGTGGAAAATAACTGGCCGCCGATATGCAATGCATACACGCCATCATGCGGTGGCGGCGCAACCCGAAAGTGGACGAACACGAACAGCGCGGAAACCGGAAACATCGGCAGGATCTTCTTCACATACGCTCGCGCAAACAGCAGCGCGTAAACCGCCGCGATGGCCGGATACACCACGTTGGTCTCTAACGCGCCCAGGCCCAGGACGAATGCGGCCCAGTGTCCGATGGCATCCCGCGGGGCGCCGCTTTCGATGTATCGCAGCAAGAACCAAAATGCAAGCAGAAAGAAGAAGCCGCTTAAGATCTGGTTGTAAATCGAAGTCCAGCACATGGCGGCGGCCAAGCCAGTGTTGGCGATCCACAGAACCTGCGCCCAGAATCCCGCCGCGCGCGACCCGGTCAGCCGTGTGGCGATACCGCCTAGTAGCGCGAGACTGGCCATTTGCGTGGCAAATGCCCAGATGCGGAACGGCAGCGGATCCACGCCAAACAGCGAGGAAAACACCAGGAAATAAGCGTTTTCGCCGAGCGGGCGAATGTTGCCGTGCGCTTTGGGGGCGAACAGCGCCGGCCCTAAGTCGCGAAAAGAGTGGACGTCGTGCCGTAGGTTGAGCCAACCAAAGTCGTCCTGGTAAAACCAGTTGGTCAGCCCTTGCCAGTAGAGCGCGAGTAACAGCAGCAGGGGCAGGACGCGCCAGCCGTACCGGCGGGCTGCTAACATACGGCCGCCTTCGGTAGCTCCCGCAACTGGCGGACGGGCGAGAATACGAGCCAAAGCGTCGAGAGCAGAAACCCGCCTGCGCCCACGAACATCGCGGCGCGCAGCCCGATCGCTTCCGCCAGTGCGCCGCCCAACAGCGCTCCTACCGGCAGCACGCCGCGGAACGTCAGGTGCGCCGCCGAATTCACGCGGCCCAACACATGGCTCGGTGCGATGGCCTGCCGCAGAGTCACTTCGTTGATACCGTAGATCGACCAGGCCATATCGCCCAGTTGGGCCACGGCGAGAACGGCGGCGCACAATGTAACCGGTCCATGCGCCAGCGGCGGCAACAGTCCCGCGATGCCGGGCAGCAGCGCCGCGCCGATCAGAGTCCGGCCAAATCCGAAGCGCCGCACCAGCCAAGCCGCCACCAGCGCGCCGAATACTCCGCTGACACCGCCCACCGCGATGACCGCCCCCAGCAATACCGCGCCGATGCCCAGTTCGCGCACGGCGAAAAGGATATAAAGGCCTCCTCCGAAGCCCACGAAAGCGGCGGCGGTGACCGAGCGCAGCAGCAGCGTGCGCAGTATCGGCTGGCGCCATGACGCGCGCAGGCCTTCCACGATCTCCCGTCCGATGTGCGGCGCCGCGCCCGGCTCCGGCCGCGGCTCGGGCTTGCGAATCAGCCACACCGAAATAGCGGAGCACACGAATGAAACCGCATCGAACAGGATCGCCATTGGCGCCGTGATGGCCGCCACCAGAATGCCCGTGATGCCCGGACCCGCCACTCCCGCGACCGATTCGGACAAGGCCAGCTTGCTATTGCCCTCCAGAATATTTCCGGGACTTACCAGCGATGGCAGATAGGCCTGGTAACTCACGTCGAAGAACACGGTCAGCGCCGCGCTGGCAGCCGCTACCAGATATAGATGGATGATCGTCAGCCGGCCCAATGCCGCGGCCAATGGCACAGTGCCCAGCACCACCGCGCGCCCCAAGTCGGTCCACATCAGTATAGGACGGCGCCGCAGGCGGTCCGCCCAGGCGCCGGCGAATAGGCCGAACAACAGGATGGCGGCGGCGCCGGCGCCACTCAGTATCCCCATCTGCAGCGGCGAGGCGTTCAGGAGTTGGGCAGCCGTCAGCGGCAATCCGACCAGGGTAATCCAGGACCCTACTTGCGAGACCGCCTGGCCGGCCCACAGCTTCAGAAAATCGGGTTCGCGCCAAAGGCCCCGCAGCGGCATGTCAAGGCTTTTCGAACTTGATGACGGAGTCCGCGCCGAACCGCTTGTATTCGGTGTAGCGGATGGTCATGCGCACGCGCTGCAAGCCTGTGCTGAACGGCAGTGTATCGTCGGCAAAGGTAAAGACCGGAAAACGGTGCCGGCCATCGACGAGTTGGCGAACGGTGGTGAATCGCGGAAACAGATTTTCCGAATCCCGGCTGAGCATCTGCGGCACCGCCTGCCCTTCCATGCGCACGATGGAGAAGTCCGTCTTGTCCGCCCACAGCATCCCGTCGAACAAGCGCTGCCCTTGCAGGATCTGCCGCGGGCGCACCTGCAACACCCAGCAATCCACACCGTCGATGTTTTCGTCGCCGCGAAACTTGGTCTCGTAATTCCAAAGCTGGTCCTCGGTCATCACGAACGGCTGGATGCCGCGCATGTCCTGGAAGTCTTCATCGGTCAACTTGAGGCGCTTTAGCGTCAGCAGCGGCTTGCCAATCATCTGCTCGGTGCGCTGGTGCTCGGGTGAAAAGATCACGTCGCGCCGCTCGCGATACTCGCCCGTCTGTGCGCCATGCGCGTCCAGTTCCGCGAACACTAAGGTCTGCCGGTAAGTGTAGTCGTTGCGCGCCGCCTGTGTCTCGCTCTCCTGGTGCGCGATGCGGCGCACCAGATCCGGTGGCGCATCCTGCGCGCAAGCGCCGGCCGCCACGCACCCCGATGCTAAAATGAGGCCGATGACCCAATCGCTCGGCCGTTTCCGGGCGGCTCTGCTGGCCGGCTGGACCGCGCTGGGCGCCGCGGGCTTGCTGTATGCTCGGTCGAAAGGCATTCCTGCGTGGGTTGCGGTTCCGGTTCTGGCCGCGTTCCTCGTTGAATATCCATTCTATCTGGTCCCCGCATTCGCGGAAGCGCGCCAGCGCTTCGAGCGCGGTCTGCCGTGGTTCCTGGTGCTTTCGTTCGTCGCGCCGTATGTCGTCTACGCTTCGAACACCGGCCAATTCCGCTGGCTGGCGCTGGGGCAACTCGCCGCGCTGGCTATGGCGTTGAGCCTCTGGTACAGAATCCTGCCGGCATCTCCGCTTGCGGATGGCGCTTTCCTGGTGCTGGTGGCGGCCGTCGTTCTGCGCGGATATTTCGACCCGATCTATACCTCGCCCTTCGGCGGCCTGCATGTCGAGATACTCGGGCACGTGGCGCTCACGCGCCTCTGCGCCATGGTGATGCTGGTCGAGCGGCGCGTCCCCGGCGTGGGCTACGGATTCATGCCGAGCCTCGCCGAATGGAAAATCGGGCTGCGTCACTTCGGCTATTTCCTGATCGCCGGCATCCCGCTGGCGTGGGCTACGCGGCTGGTGCGGCTGGGCCCCGGCATGCCGCTATGGAAAATCGCCGCAACATTTGTGGGTGTGCTCTGGGTGGTGGCGTTGTCGGAAGAATTCTTCTTCCGCGGTCTGCTGCAACAGTGGATGGTCGAGTGGACGGGCCGTCCCACGGCGGGGCTGGCCGGCGCGTCGATTCTGTTCGGCGCGGTGCACCTGGGATTTCGGGCATTCCCCAATTGGAAATTCGCGCTGGCCGCGGCCGTGGCCGGCTGGTTCTACGGCCGTGCCTACCAGCAGGCGCAGAGTATCCGCGCCAGCATGGTGACGCACGCGCTGGTGGTCACGCTGTGGCGGGCTTGGTTTGTGTGATTATTCGAAATCGGTCATGACCGGTGGCTGCGTTCTTCCAGGCGCGTGAGGCGCGTCCATGAGCCGTCCCATAATTAGATCGAAGCGCGTGGTCATGGCGCTCTCTAATGCAGCCATGCGAGCTTCAAGCGCGGCCATGCGCGAGGTGCTCGTAACCGCCAATACGGTGAACATGATGCCGTTGAAGAGGATGGGCACCCCAATCGCCAAGTATAGTTGGACATTGTCCATATCTCGACTACGAGTATACTCGGCCCAGTCCCAGCCCAGGCTGATCGGCGAACCTCCTTCGGGCCGATTCCTCGGGCGTCGGAGCGCAGGCCGGCAGGGGACAAACTGCTGCTACGAATGCCCGCGAAGACACGCCGCGGAATACCACAATGGTTCCATGACCACTGCGCCAAATGGAAATCAAAGCCGATCTTTACAATCATCCTGCATATCCTGCATCGTCAATCCACCAGACACTGCGCAAGCGAGGGATCGTTATCGAGACGATCTCAACGCTTCGCGCCCAGGCACACGCCGATATAATGACATTGCCGGATTTGCCGAGGTTTGTACCGCATCCTGCGCGGCGACCTGCACCGGCATACTTCGCTCTCGACCGATGGCATAGGCGACGGCTCTCTGTGGGACTTCTATCGCTATGCGCTGGACGCGGCCTCGCTGGACTTTTCCACGGTTACCGACCACCAGGGCGGCGGCACCTCGTACAACTGGTGGAAGACGCAGAAATCCACGGACCTGTTTCCGAACCCCGGACGGCTGACCACTTTGTACGCTTATGAGCGCAGCGTGGTGTACCCGAACGGGCACCGCAACATCGTCTTCACACATCGCGGCGTGCCCATCCTGCAGATCGATCCGGCGGAGCAGACCGGGCCGGACTCGGGTGGCGGACCTCTACGGTCGGCCAGCGTCGTGCTGCCCTATCTGCGCCGGTATAACGGCATCGCCTTCCGGCACACCACGGCGACCAACCAAGGCACGGACTGGCAGGACCACAACGGCACGCTTGAGCCGTTGGTGGAGGGCTATCAGGGATACCGCGTGGTTTACGAACATGAGGGCGGCCCGAAGGGCGCCACCGCCGAAACCGGATAGGCATGGAGGCGGCCTCCGATCACTGCTCCACGCACATCTCGTATTCCTGCATCGTCAGCACGGGCACGGGCCGCAACGATCTGGTCGACGCCATGCGCAAACGCCATTCCTTACGGCGCGACGGATAACATCGTTCTCGATTTTCGTGTGGAGGCAGGCGGCCGCGAGTACCCGGGGGGGCGACGAGATACCGGCCACGCCGGATTACACGCTGAAGGTGAATGTAATCGGTACCGGCCTGTCCGGCGTGCAGATGTGATCCACAACGAAAGCTACGCCTACGAAGCCACGCCCACCGGGGGCGCCTTCCAAGGATCGCGCCGGCACGCTGGGCTTCCGCCGCGTGAGGTAGCACCGGGACTGAAGCCCGTCCTACCTACTCATAGCGCAGTGCGGTGAGTGGGTCGGTCCGCGCGGCGCGGCGGGCGGGCAACCATACGGCTAACACCGACACCGCCAGCAAGAGCCCCGGAACCGCGATGAATGTGAGCGTGTCGGCGGCGCCGACGCCGTAGAGCAGACTGGCCGCGAACTGGCTCACCGACAAGGCCAGCGCGAGGCCTATCGCCACGCCAATCCCCGCCAGCGCCAGCCCTTGCCGGGCCACCAGCCGGAGGACGCCGCCGGTGCGCGCACCTAGCGCCATGCGAATGCCGATCTCGCGCGTCCGGCGCTGCACGGAGTAGCTCATCACCCCATACAGCCCTACTGTGGCCAGCGTGAGGCCCACCGCGCCAAATACTCCCAGCAAAACGGCGCTGAGCCGCGGGATCAGCAGTGCCTTGCCCAGGTGCTCGTCCATCGTCTCGGTGCCGGAGACCGCCAGGTTCGGATCGAGCGCCGCGATCTCCTGCCGCACGGGGCGGATCATGGCGTTCGGATCGCCGGCCGTCTTCACCACGATCGAGATGCCGTAAAAGCTGAATACGTCCTCGGGGCGGGCCTCCAGATAGAGGAACGCCGCGGAGGCCGGCTCTTCACCGAGGGTTCGGGATTTGAATTCCCCGGTGATTCCGATGACTTCGTAAGTCTTGTTCTCAGCCGTGATGCGCCGGCCGAGCGGATCTGCATTGGGGAACATGCGCTGCGCCGCCTTCTGGTTGAGGATGGCGGACCCCGCATCGGTTTGCTTGTCGAAATCCCGGCCGCGCAGCAGGGGCAGTCCCATGGTTTCGAAGAAGTGCGAGCCCGCATAATAAACGTCGGTCTCGACCGGCTTCGCATCCTTGGCGCCCTCGGCCTTGAATTCGAAAGCCGTTCCGCCGATGCTCAGGGGGATGCTGTCCAGATAGCTCACCGACCGCACACCGGGCAAAGCCGATACCCGCGCGCGAAGCTGGGCAAGATATTGGCGGGTCTTTTCGGGCGAGTACTGGCTGAGCTTGGGATTGGTGGCCATTAGCAGCACACGATCGGGGCGCATTCC